>JAYEGY010000001.1:0-6532 GCA_034659275.1 Bacteroidota bacterium
CAGCGGCATAACAGCCGTTCCAAAATATATGTACATACTTTCACTCTTCAAACATGAAAGAGGTATGCCCTGGAGTGTGAATTTATGACCATATTTGAGTATGAAGGGATGAAATCAACCCGGATCAGGAGTGAAAATCCTGATCCGAAATTCATCCCAAGCTGAGTGAAGAGACTTTTTTTATGAAAAACCAGGAAAACGTGAGTTTTCTTTCAGGCACTAATTAAAACAATTCAAATTTTAAAAATGAAACTAAAAGGAGGAGTAATAATAATTGGCTCATTGATTTGGGAGGATCATTTGAAAGAGAAAGATAAAGACAACATTAGAAGAGATTGGAGAAATAAATACCTTCTTGATAATGATAATAGGTATTTTACCAAAGTTCCGATTCGTTATGGCAGGGAATCTCAAACTAGAAATTATACGTATACAATGATTTTTTCAAAATCTTATGAAGCTAAACTAGGTCAAGGAATAATACTTCCTTTTAATGAAGAAATAATTTCTTTTGAGTCTATTGAGATACAAGCCAAAGCTCTAGCAGTAGCCGAAGGGATTTATAAAAAAAGTAATAGGAGGTTAACAACAAGTTGGGGTTCAGTCGCAATTCTTATAAATCCTGAAGTTGAAAACGAAGATCCGGATAGTTTTGCTCTTATAAAAAATAAGTGGTCAGATATTTATAGTAATTATCGAAATACTTTTAATTATAAAAATTATAAAACCGAAAGTGAAAATGAATCAGTTATTACTCCAGACGGATTTTTAAATATTAATTGGCAATACCAATCCGGTATGAAAGATTTTGATATATTGATTGCAACGCCAGTAATACCGGAACCGAAAAGGATATTAACATCTTCAGAAATTGCTGATAGAATTAATGAGAAAAAAGATTCAAACTATTTTAAAAAGAATAGAGAGAATAAGATTGAATCATTTGATGATATAGAAATTGAAAGGAATATTAATAATTAATTTATAAAGATAATGTACTGTTTAGTTGAAAAATAACCAGCTGTTAAAACATCGTATAGTCAACTAACTGGTTATTGCTTATTCGAGCTTTACACCCGTATAATAAATATTTGTAACTTAATAGGAACGAACATTGAAATCGCCAACTAATCATATATTAAAACGTTTGGTGTAGTAAGAAAAGCCCGGGAAAGAGAGCATCTCATTCCAGACCAAACTTAGCAGTTATAAAGTAAAGAATTTTATCAGGCTATTGAAATCATAATTTCGTGGCTGTTACGGGATACAATGCAGTTAAATAATTCTTTAACCTTACTATCAATTCACACTGCCCCACATTTTTCCCCGACAGTAAATTTTTATTAAATTGTACCTTTAATAATTATCATCATATAGTAGCCGGGAATTATGAAACAGGCACACTTCAGGTTTTACGAGGAGCTGAACGAATTACTTCCCGATGACAGGAGGAAAGTCTCTTTTCCCTATAAATTCACAGGTAAGCCCTCGGTCAAAGATGCCATAGAGGCACTGGGTGTGCCCCACGTTGAGGTCGACCTCATCCTTGTAAACGGCGAATCGGTGGACTTCTCATATAACCTCAAGGACGGGGATAAAGTTTCAGTTTACCCGGTCTTCGAAGGTTTGGATATCAGCCCCCTAATACGCCTCAGGGAAAAACCTCTTCGCGAAGTGAAATTTATACTTGATGCCCACCTCGGAAAATTGGCTAAATATCTCCGTCTGTGTGGTTTTGATACTTTATTCAATAATCATTACAATGATCCCGAAATAGTGAATATAGCGGAAAAGGAAAAACGAATCATACTGACACGTGACAGGGAAATGCTGAAAAACAATCGTGTAACGCACGGTTACTGGGTAAGATCTCAGAAAAATGAAGAACAGCTTAAAGAAGTACTGACCCGGCTGGATCTTAAGAAGCAGGTGAGACTGTATACACGCTGTATGGTCTGTAACACTCCACTCGAAGAGGTCGATAAAGAAGATATAGAAGACAGGCTTCAACCGGGTACCAGGCGCTATTATTCCGAATTCAAATTATGCCCGGGCTGCGGCCGTATCTACTGGTGC
This sequence comes from Bacteroidota bacterium, assembly GCA_034659275.1. GTDB lineage: Bacteria > Bacteroidota > Bacteroidia > Bacteroidales > VadinHA17 > UBA9300. The sequence goes on from JAYEGY010000001.1 coordinate 2,077, forward strand.
GGTTCACACTATGAGAAAATGAAGAAGCTGATTGGTAACATTATTAATGATTGAGAATTTTTTCCAGCCTCATCTTTCGCATCTCATCTGTATTATCTCACTATAACTTAAAAAGCAAATAACTGGAATTTTAGGATTGTTTTGAATGTCGAATGATGAATGTCGAACGCCGAATGTCGAAGTAGTTGCTGGATGATTTCAGGTTTAATTCTCATTGTTGCCGAGGTTTTATTGCCTGGATACGATGTAATATTTGCCACAATTTTTTATTATTAAGCTTGTAAAATCAATTTATTTGAAATTAACTCATGCTATCCGTCAAGTTAGAATCACTCGTCCGCCAGCTTACTTCTGCCTTCGATATTCGAAATTCAATATTCGACATTCACATCTTTTCTAAATATATAGTTATTCGGAAGGAGAATACCATTTTTAAAATGGTTGGAAAAATTCATCTCTCATCTCTTCATACATCCCCACCGCCCTCTCAGCCAGCACCTTTGTGGCATTAACCACCGGCAGGTCAACTCTTTCCGGATTGTAGGCAAGAGGTATTTCAGTACAACCCAAGACGATTACCCCGGCTCCCCTGTCAGCCAGATGCTGACCGGCAATGGCAAGCAGGTCCTCGTTTTGATTGTGATCTGTTTTGGATTTTATGCCGTAAACAGCCTTCATAACCATATTAATCTCTATTGAGTCGACTGGTGTCAGCACTTCAAAGCCCTTCGCTTCCAGTTCTTCATTGTAAAGCCCTGATTCAATTGTCCCTGTGGTTGCAAGCAGACCTACTTTTTTTACATCCGGGTAATTTTCCTCTACTTCAGCTGCGGTTTCCCTGATCATATGAATAATTGGAATATTCACCGATGCCTGCATATAATCATAGAAGTAATGTACAGTATTACAGGGAATGGCGATAAATGATGCCCCTGCTTTCTCCAGCTTCTTAACACTGAATTTCAGGTAGGGCTTTATCAGAACCCCGCCATTGGCAATCGATTCCATCCTGTCGGGCACCTGTGGGTTACTGAAAATAATTGTGGGTATATGCTCCTGGTCTGTTTCTGCAGGAGTAATGTCTAGAATCTGTTTATAAAGGTCAGCCGTAGCTTCCGGTCCCATACCCCCAAAGATGCCAAGGATAACTTCATTTCCTTCCGGGACATTTGTTTCCTGCGAAGTGCAGCCACACAATAAAACAAGCACTATTGCCAAATATGTGTATATACTTTTCATTCTTAAATCTTAAATCGTTAACCGAGAATCTCAAGTTTGCCGCAGACTAGCGAGAGATTCGAGCTCGCCGTAAGGCAATCTTAAATCTTATATTTTTTATGTTTAGTAATTGTTAAATTGTTTAATCGTTGTATTTGGATGTTTAATTGTTTGTATAGCATTGATCTACAATTATATGACGCCTCCGGCGTCAAACTTCGAAATTCGTTATTCGCAATTCGATATTCATTATTCATCTCTTCTCCAGCCACAGGTCTCGTACCCTTGAATTTGTGACTTTCATACCCGTAATCTTCTTCCTGTCCCTAACAATTTCAATCTTATTGATAAAGCCACTGTCAGAAACATAAACATCTTTGTCGATACACTCAAGTGAGAATTCCCCGTGCCTGGTCTGGTACCCGAATAATTCACCGTCCCTGACATAAAACCTGTACTGGGTTTCCAGCTCGGGCGACCAGTACTTACCCGCTATTTCCCTGAGTTCTTCTTCATCCGGTACATATTTCTCGGTCTTTACCCAGTCTCGTTTCCTGCCATTGCTCGATACTATTATTTTCTCCGGGACAGTATCGATGAGACTGATCTTCAATCTACGGCTGTTATTGAAGAAAATGCTGTCACTGGCAGTGTATAACCTGGTATCGCGACCGCCGGTATAGGAACATAAAAGAGTATCTCCTTTTTGGAATATCTCGAATAACCTGTCAGGAAGGTCTTCTGACTTATATGCCCCTATGTACCTTTTTATTATATTTTGGTCTATTTCTTCTTCGGTGTAATTGAATTCAATTTCTTCTTCATCTTCTTCCGCCTTATCAAGAAGTATATCGGCAATACTGTTTATTTTTCCTGATACACCGGATGAGGAAAAATTAGTAAGTATAACTATTTCTGTTTCATGCTCGGGGAAGGTGCAGGCATAGGACCTGAAACCACCTATTGAACCGCTGTGGGAGATCTTCTTTTCATCTTTGTATTCATCTATTCTTACACCAAAAGCGTAGTCATTTGGTTCTCCATTATTGAAGGGATCAAGAGTAAGCATCATTGAGAATGCATCTTCCCATCCCCCGGGTGAATCATAATAGTACCTCATCCATTTAAGCAGGTCGGCTGCGGTTGAATGGATATTGCCCGAACCGGTATATGCCCAGTATTCCACCTCCCTCTCGAATCCCCTGTTGTATGATCCGTTATAGGATGTGGCATAATTATGTGCCACCCTGTTGTACTTATCTTCTACATATGTATCATAAAGGCCCAATGGTATGAATATCTCTTCTTTCATCCAATCTGCAAAATCGTCACCTGTTATCTTCTCTATTATTATAGCTGCCAGTATATAGCCTGTATTGCTATACATATATTCGGATCCCGGTTCAAAATTCAGGTCCTCCTGCCTGGTCATGAACCTCAGCAGGTCATCATTGTTTTTCATATCATCACTCCTCCAACCTGCAAGGGACAAAAGGGTGTGAAGGCTGCGCAGTCCGCTGGTATGATGAAGCATGTGTCTGAAGCTTATCTTATGGCCGAAATCGGGCAGTTCAGGAAGGTATTTCCTGATATCATCATCTATAGACAATTTGCCTTCCAGGTGTAGCTTAACAATTCCCATGGCTGTGAACTGCTTGGAAACAGAGGCTATATTAAACCTTGTACCGTAAGTGTTTGGCACCAAATATTCCAGGCTTGCCAGTCCGTATGCCTTTGTAAAGACCGGCTCACCCTTTACCGCAACACCCACTGTTCCACCCGGGTGATTGGGACGGTTCCATTCGACAAATAAGCTGTCAATTTTTTTCAGTTTGTCTTCACTGATCTGTCCGTAGGACAGGCCTGCCAGCAGTAACAGGCTGATTATTGTAGATAGTATTCTTTTCATAAGGGGTAATATTAAAAAGATAAAAGACAAGAGATAAAAGTACAAAGGAAAAAGTATAAAGGAAAAAGTATAAAGGGAAAAGTACAAAGGAAAAAGTACAAAGGAAAAAGTACAAAGGAAAAAGTACAAAGGAAAAAGTACAAAGGAAAAAGTACAAAGGAAAAAGTACAAAGGAAAAAGTACAAAGGAAAAAGTACAAAGGAAAAAGTATAAAGGAAAAAGTATAAAGGAAAAAGTATAAAGGAAAAAGTTGAGGTGAATCGAAGATCCAGACCGAAGCGTCTGGAGCCGAAACCCTGACCGAGTGACTTGTGCTGAGCCTGTCTGCACTGAGCAAGGTCGAAGTATGAAGCAAGTGAACGCCGGAGGAAAATGAAGTCAATTTTCGCCTTTCATCTCTCGTCTTTCATCTTTCATCTCTCGCATCTCATAACTCTTCTCTCCCCGTAATTCCCGTGTGGCTCGTTAAGATATATTCAAATTCATTTGGTTCCGGGAGCTTCTTCAGTGATTCTATCTGCGTCTCGGTATCCATGTTTATTATGTCAAAAAAATTAACATATTTACCATCCTCCATTATGAGGTTATCGCCTGTAAGCAGGTAATCATCATTGACTATACAACAACATGAGCCAGGTGTATGCCCCGGTGTATGGATTACTCTGACATTGAAAACATTTATATTAAGAATTTCACCTGTTTCTATAAGGTTATAATCCTGGTGTTTCCATCTCGATTTAAAGACAAACCTGGCTGTTTCACCGGTAACCATTTGTTCCTCTTCTTCATGCATAAATATTTTGGCATTTTCAAATGCATTAAGTCCTCCCGCATGATCAGGATCGGAGTGTGTTAGCAGGACAGTCAGAATATCAGCAGGATCTATTTCCAGTTTTGCTAATTCTTCTGATACTCTTTCTTTGTTCATTCCTGCATCTACCATCATGTAGCCGTCATAACCCTTAAAAAGGTATGCATTAACATACCTGTCCTTGATACAGAATACTGAATCGTTAATGGCCTGCGTTTCTGCAGGATTCATTTGCTTTGTGGCATATGAATACCTGATTATCATTATAATGGCGAATACCAGGAATAAACCCACCAGCCCGGCAAAGACTATAAGTATCCATTTAAGTGGCTTTTTCATTTCTAATTGTGTTAGGAGTATGACAATTTTAAAGATAAACATAGATTTTCAAGGTAAACAACCACCCGTAATTTCAGACTATGAGTAGGTTGCTCCTTCAAAAATAACATTCCTGCTTTTAAGCCAGGAGTATTTGAACCTGGAATAATTGGACATCACCTCCAGGATCAAAGGTAGAT
>JAYEGY010000002.1:0-29647 GCA_034659275.1 Bacteroidota bacterium
GGCCTCCTTCTTTCTTATCAATATTCTTATGAGGTTCTCTCATTACAGGGCGTACGAGTGTAGGTGTTTTTACAGGCTTTACTTCCTGGTGTATTTCAACGAGGTAGGGTGTTCCGTTCACTTCCAGTTTTGCCAGGTCACCATCTACCTCAAGTATTTCAACCTCATATGTATTGCCACTTATTGTAAATTTATAGTTTTTCATCACGCCTTATCTTAACGTTCAAGATTTCTCATATTGTAAAGTTTGGAGTTCCATGGTGAATAGGATTTTGATACTTTCCTGATAGTAATAACATTACTTTCATAGTCATGTATTTCATCAAAATAAAGGTAGAGGGCAGTGGCTATGGCGGCATTTACCTCACCTGTAAGCACCTGTTTTTCAGAATCGTCCAGGGCCCTGCCTTCCCTGGCAGCACGCCGGTACATTTTAACCTTAAAAAAAAGAGGCATAATATATCTGAAAACAAGGTAAAGGATGACAAGGGCAAGAAACACTATCAGATAGCCTACAACCACGATTATTATGGCCTGCCTGTCGATACTTGCATATGTACTTATCAGCATCAGAATGCTATTCATGTCCCCTAAATGTTTATAGTGGTATATTGGAATGTTTTTTCATTGGTCCCGGATCTTTCTTGGTGGCAAGTGTACGCAGGGCCCTGATAAGCCTGAACCGTGTGTTTCTTGGTTCAATTACATCATCAAGATAACCGAAACGTGCAGCCTCGTATGGATTGGCAAATCTCTCCCGATATTCTTTTTCTTTGGCAGCTATATAATTTGCCTTCTCTTTGTCATCTTTTATATCGGCTATTTTCCTGCCTTCAAGCACTTCAATAGCTCCCTGGGGGCCCATAACAGCTATTTCGGCTGAAGGCCATGCATAATTGATATCGCCACGCAACTGTTTGGATGACATAACACAATGTGCCCCTCCGTACGACTTCCTCAGTGTAATCGTTACTTTTGGCACCGTTGCTTCCCCATAGGCAAACATGAGTTTGGCACCATGAATAATAATACCTCCGTATTCTTGGCTGCTTCCCGGCAGGAAACCAGGGACATCAACAAAGGTTACCAGGGGTATATTGAATGCATCGCAGAATCTTACGAACCGGGCTGCTTTCCTGGATGCATTTATATCGAGTACACCGGCAAGGAAATTAGGCTGGTTGGCCACAATGCCAACCGACATGCCTCCCATTTTTGCAAATCCCACCACAATATTTTTTGCATAATTAGAGTATATTTCCAGGAATTCCTCCTCATCAACAACCTTATATATTACATCCTTGACATTATAAGGATGGTTTGGGTTCTCAGGGATGATGATATTTAAATCATCTTCAAGCCTGTCAATAGGATCATTGCAGTCAGTCAGAGGAGGATCCTCGAGATTATTCTGAGGCATATAACTGAGAAGTTTCCTTATTAAGAGTAATCCTTCTTCTTCATCTTCAACAACGAACTGGGCAACACCCGACCTTGTGGAATGGATCCTGGCACTTCCCAGATCTTCAATGGATATATCTTCTCCCGTAACTGCCTTTGTTACTTTAGGTCCTGTAACAAACATATAACTGCTTTGCTCGCTCATTATAATAAAGTCAGTTAAAGCAGGTGAATAAACAGCACCGCCTGCGCAGGGACCGAAAATGGCTGATATCTGTGGTATGACCCCTGAAGCCAGTATATTTCTTTCAAAAATCTCCGAATAACCGGCCAGGCTCCTCACTCCTTCCTGTATCCGGGCTCCTCCACTATCATTAATACCTATTAATGGTGCACCTACTTTCATGGCCTGGTCCATCAACTTACATATCTTGTTGGCAAACATTTCAGATAGTGAACCTCCAAAAACCGTAAAATCCTGGGCAAACACATACACCACACGGCCATCTATTGTGCCATGGCCCGTAACAACACCATCCGAAAGGTATTTCTTATCTTTCAGCCCAAATTCATCGGTCCGGTGTGTAACAAACATATCATATTCTTCGAAACTACCTTCGTCCAGAAGGATATCAATCCTCTCACGGGCCGTCATCTTACCCTTTGCATGCTGGGAAACTATCCTTCTTTCACCACCTCCCATTTTTGCTTTTTCTCGCAGATCAATTAGTTGCCTGATTTTATCCTGACTATCCATCTTTCAGAGATATTAAAATTAATTAACTGATTTATCTTCACACAGCTCTGTGAGGACACCGAAAGTTGACCTGGGATGCAGGAAAGCTATATCCAATCCTTCAGCACCTTTCCTGGGCTTTGTATCAATAAGCCTTACGCCTTTTGACTCTGCTTCCCTGAGTTTTTCTTCCAATCCAGATACTGCCAGGGCCAAATGATGAATGCCTTCTCCTTTTTTTTCAATGAACTTACCTACAGGGCCTTCGGGATCAGTCGATTCCAGCAATTCAATTTTTGTCTGTCCTACTTTTAAAAAAGCTGTACGTACTTTCTGGTCAGCCACTTCTTCAATGTTGTAGCATTTTAAACCCAGAATATTTTCATAAAAAGAGATAGCTTCTTCGAGACTCTTAACGGCAATGCCAATATGCTCAATATGTGTTGGTTCCATAAAAATACGGCTTATTGTGAAATATTAGGCAAAAATAATGCTAATAATAAATATTAATGCAGATAAAAGTCATATTTTATCTGCTTTTTCAACGTTCACCGGGGATTTGTAATATTACATTCTACTGACGTGAATTTGATCCGCCAGGAGGGAATTTTTAAAATGGGAAGTCATCTAATTCCTGGACCTTCAATTCTTCTTCTTCAGGTTTTTTCGCATCAAGGTGAACAGGGTTTCCATCCACATATATGGCTTTGTAGGGAGTGGTGGGGCAAGCATATTCACAGGCACCACAGCCAACACAGATTTCATCGTTTATTTCAGGAATAACAAGATTTCCTATATAAGGCACCATCTGAACTGCTTTAGTCGGGCAGTGCTCTGAGCAAGCCCCGCAATCAGTTCTTTCAGTCTCAACGATGCAATTTTCTTTAATAAAATGTACCTTCCCTATCTGGGTAAGCTTTTTGGCTTCCAGTGCAAGGGGAAGAAGAGCTCCGGAAGGACATACTTCAGTGCACCTGATGCATTCAAAGTTGCAGAATCCTTTATGATAGTCCATCCTGGGCTGCATGATACCAGCAAAGCCATATTCGTTAACAGATGGGACAATTACATTGTTGGGACAGGCACTGACACATAAAGAGCAGGCGGTGCAATAGTCATTGAAATGCTCAATGCTTATTCCGCCCGGAGGGCATACGGGCGTTGTACGCTTTTCCGGCACTGTAGATTCCTTCTGTGGTACAGGTGCATCCTGTGCCTTCAAAGCACGGGGTACAAAGGCCAGTAAAGCGAGCATACCACTTATAAAACCTCTCTTATCCTGGTCGGGCATCGTAGTACCATGCCCTTTTCTTATATTTACCAGGCCGTAAGAGATAGCATTATCGGGACACTGGGTGATACAGTTGAAGCATGCGACACATCTGCTTAAGTCAACATGCTCACTCTTAAAATCAATGCATGAGGCCTTGCATTTAGCGGCACATATCCCGCAATGAGTGCATTTATTCTCGTCAATTTTGATCCTGAAAACGGAAATCCTTGATATAAAACCCAGAAAAGTACCCACAGGGCATACTGTATTACAATACAGGCGGCCCCTGGTGAATGACAGCCACGTTACCAGGCCTATTAGCAATACAGGGATAATAAAAGCTGCGAATGGTATTTTTATAAAATCAACCTTGAATAAGGTATAGTTGTCAAAAAATGACAATACAGCAGCTGCAAGGTTATTAAGCATTAACACAAGCGGCTGAAGCAAGTATGTTGCACCCCTGCCAAAAATACTGTAAGGATCGAGCAGGGTGATCAGAAAAATAGATCCTGCCAGCATCACTATCAATGTTACAGCCAGGATAACGTTCCTCAGTATGGTATATGGTTTTCCATAACCAAAACGGCGGAACTTTCTTTTAAACCTGCCCCCTACCCGGCTTACTATGTCCTGGTATATACCCAGTGGACAAAGAAAAGAACAATAAGACCGTCCTGTTAACAAGGTAAGCACCAGTACAATTACAAAGCCTGCTGATGCAAGGGCCGGAACATTCATAAAATTGAGTACTGAAGGGACAAACTGCAGGAAGAGGATACCATTAAACCATTTATCAGGTATAATATGCCTGAAATCAATAAATGACAATGTAATGATTACGAATACTAATACAGCTAGTATTACCCTGACTGTTTTTAAAGCGGAAGACCTCATCAGGTTAAACCTTACATTTTAATTCTGTGAATATTAAGGTTTTCAATGTCCATGCACCCTATGCCCTTTTCACTGGCAAGATGGAGATAGTCTATCTGCGGGGGCTTCATATTCATCATACTTGTTGCGGCCACATCGGCTGCCAGCATATCGGTTGATATAATCTGCGCTTTCATGGTCACTGAATCACTTACAGACACTCCCTGCGGCCCGTTGCGCATCATTACCCTGTAACAGTCAATAACATTGAAAGTTGGTTTCTTCTCATATGTGGCATAATCAGCAATGCACTGATGAAGATTATTCGCATGCCAGTATCCACGATCCCATACAAGACCCATGAGGTTCTTAAGATTAGCCGTCATCTTTGTGCTGGAGTGATGCTTAAGAACAGGTACATTAATGAATACATCCGATTCAAGAATCAGTTCATGCACTTTTGCGCGTTTCAGTATACTCGCATCAGGTATGGAAACTTCATGATAGTACTTCTCGGTGTCAGCAGGCACTATTGTTGCCCCGGCATCCTTGGCTGCTTTTTCAATCCCGGAGTTCTTGTATGACTTGACCCAGTTATGGCATGTATGATCAAAAACATATACTTTACTTGCTCCTGCTCTCATACAATGCTCAATAATACGCTTAACAAGCAATGGATTTGTGGTGGCTGCCACTTCCGGGCGCCTGTCCCATCCTATATTAGGCTTTACAGTCACTGTTTGACCTTTTTTGACAAAATTCGTTATTCCACCCAGCGCACTAATGCCTTTATCAAACATAGCATCGGGTTCGCCACCCATCACCGCAACCATATCATAGTTTGCTACAGAAGGTACCGACCCCCACAATTTATTATATCCTCCCATGCTGAAAGCTGCACCGGCAGCTACCCCAGCACCAATTGATTTAATAAAAAAATCGCGCCTTTTCATTCTATAATAATTAATTCGTTATTAATTTACTGCAAATATTCAAATTAAATGTTTCACTGCAAAATAGCTATTATATTATTATAATTAATATGACTAATATTATCTTAGTAGTTGTTTTATAAAACATCACGAATGAATACACTTTATTACGATTGCTTCTCCGGTATCAGTGGTGATATGAACCTGGGAGCAATGATCGACCTCGGAATTGACAAGGACTATCTTATTGGAGAATTAAAAAAACTGGATCTTGAGGGGTGGGAAATGCATGTCGAGAAAGACCAGCGCCATGGCATTACAGGGACCAAAGTGACAATTGTCCTTACAAAGGAAGAGAAAGCGCATCGACATCTTTCTGATATACAAAATATTATTGATAAAAGCAGCCTGGTACCGGCAGTAAAGAGACTTGCACTTGAGATCTTTAGCAAAGTGGCTCAGGCTGAATCCAAAGTCCATGATATACCTATAAACAAAGTGCATTTCCATGAAGTAGGTGCTGTTGATTCAATAATAGATATAACAGGAGCTGCTATATCTTACGTAAAACTAGGGGTAAAAGACATCATTGTATCACCCATTGAACTGGGCAGTGGTTTTGTAAGATGTGCTCATGGTTTATTACCTGTACCAGCTCCTGCAACAGCAGAGATTTTAAGAGGCATCCCTGTACATAGCGGGAAAGTGGACTTCGAGGCAACAACCCCGACAGGTGCAGCAATAGTAACAACGCTTGGAACCCGGTTTGAAAGTGAACTGGATATGAAGATCCTCCGAACAGGATATGGAATAGGACAGAAGAATAACCCGGAATTACCAAATTTACTGAGGGTATACCTGGGTGAATCCGGGGTTAAGGAAAAAGGGGGACATTTATCTTACCTCGTTGAAAGCAATATTGATGATATGAGCCCCGAAATGTACGAGAACCTGGTAAGTAAACTGTTTGAGGCCGGTGCTGCAGATGTCTTCCTGTCAAATATCATTATGAAAAGATCCCGCCCGGCAATAAAAGTGAGTGTCATTTGCCAGCCAGGTGATATTGAAACCATTAAAGATATTTTTTTCATGGAGTCCACAACACTCGGCCTGAGAATTATCCAGTTTGACAAACATACCGTCAACAGGCAGTTGATTAAAGTTGACACGCCATATGGCCCCGTTACCGTTAAATATGCATATTACGACAATAAACTGATCTCTGCCAAACCTGAAATATCAGAATGCATGACGATAGCAGAAAAAAACAATTTGCCTCTTGGAGAGGTTTATAATAATATTATTGCAGTTATCCATGCCAGCAAAAAATAAAGTAGAACAATTATGCAGCTCGTTCAGCGACTCGGACAATATCCTGGTGTCATTTTCAGGAGGAGTGGACAGCTCTTTCCTCTTATATATACTGAGGATGTTCTCAAAGGCAAAAGTTTCAGCAGTAACCATAAAAACGCCTTATATACCGCAATGGGAAGTAGATGAAGCAACAAGCTTCTGCAAGTCCTTGAATATAAACCATGAGCTTATTGAATTACCGGTACACCGGTCCATCTTAATGAATCCACCCCAACGTTGTTACCTGTGTAAATCACAATTATTCGGCCATATTAAATCGTATGCTGCCGGAAAAGGATTTAACATTATTGTTGACGGCAGCAATGCAGACGATAAAAAAGACTACAGGCCTGGCATGAAAGCCCTTAAAGAACTGGGAATAAGAAGCCCATTACTGGAATCGGGACTCGGCAAGGAAGAAATCAGAAAACAACTGCGGGACTATGGCCTGGAAATATGGGACAAGCCTGCCTATGCCTGTCTGCTTACACGTCTGCCCTATAATACAAAAATCGAAAGTCACGACCTCAAAATTATTGAAGATGGTGAAAGATTACTTCACAAATTGGGCTTCAGAGGTGCACGTGTTCGCCTACGTAATAAAACAGTGCGCATAGAAACGAATACCATATATTTTAATAAGATTATTGAAGATAAAGTCAGGGAAAAAATAATACGTTCATTTAAGGCACACGGTATCGAATTTATAAGTCTGGATTTAGAAGGATACCGTATGGGAAGTATGAACAAAACTAAACCATAAAATATGAATAGGGAAGGATTAAAAAAAATACTCGCAGAACTCTCTGGAGGAAAGATAACTATTGAGGAGGCTTTAGAAAAACTGAAGTACTTCCCATTCAGTGATCTTGGCTTTGCCCGCATTGATCACCATCGGGAAATACGCACAGGATATCCTGAAATAGTGTTCTGCGAAGGTAAAACCACCGGTCAGGTAAGGGATATTTTCAAACATATATCTGATACCGGTCAAAACGTTATTGGCACAAGGGCAAACAAGGAGAAATTCAATGCAGTACACGATATTGCTCCCGAAACCATATGGCACGAAGAAGCCAGGATTATAAGTCTACTAAGGGAAAAAAATAAAGTTGCTGACTCTTCCATAGCAGTCATTACCGCAGGTACCTCGGATATACCTATAGCTGAAGAAGCTGCTGTTACCTGTGAATTGCTGGGTAACAGGGTAACACGTATTTACGATGCCGGAGTGGCAGGTATACACAGGCTGCTTGATAAACTGCCCGAAATAAAAAAATGCAGGGTTGTGATTGTTATAGCCGGCATGGAGGGAGCACTGGCAAGTGTGGTGGGTGGCCTGATTGATAAACCGGTAATCGCAGTTCCAACAAGTGTTGGCTACGGTGCAAATTTTAATGGGGTATCAGCCCTTTTAGCTATGCTTACAAGTTGTGCATCAGGTGTAAGTGTGGTAAATATTGATAATGGCTTCGGAGCAGGATTCAATGCCAGTATGATTAACCAGTTGTAGCAGATCGTGGACCATAACTTATCAATTCTTTCGACAGCATATTATCCACCCATACAGTACTTTGCAGAAATAATAAAATCGGATAAAGTACTCATTGAACAACATGAGACCTATCCGAAACAAACATACCGTAACAGGTGCTATATTTACTCAGCTAATGGGATTCTGCCCCTGAGTATCCCGGTGGAAAGAGGCAGCTTCCACAAGGTGCAGCTCAGTGAGGTAAAAATAGATAATTCAAGGAAGTGGCAAAGAGAACATATACATGCTGTAAGGTCAGCATATAAGTCATCTGCTTTTTTTGAATTTTATGCCGAGCAGGTACTCCGTCCCCTTGAATCAAAGTACGTGTATCTCATTGATCTTAACATGGACATATTGTATATACTATTGGATATATTGGAAATAGATATAACAATAGAAAAAACATCATCATTCATTAAAAATTACGGGAATGATTGCAGGGACATGAGATACATGCTGTCTCCGAAATCTGAAATCACATATCAGGCCCCCGGATATTTCCAGGTTTTCAGTCCAAAGCACGGCTTCAAACCAAACCTGAGCATAATAGATCTGTTGTTCAATATGGGACCTGAAACCTGGTCGTGTCTTAAAATTTGAATCCTAAAGTTGCTGTTACAAGATGCCTGTTATAAGTTATTTCAGCAGGATTAACAGCGGGATGATTATACATAAAATACATCTGCTCGTTACTTCTGAGTGCATATGACACGTCAAATGAAAAATTCCTTTGCCTTATCCCTATCCCTGCCGAGTACACAGAATGAAAATTATCATCATTGTCTTCACCTTTTACAAAGGGACTTCCATATAGAGCATAACCTCCCCTCAAATATACGGTATTCATCCTGAATTCACCACCAAAGCGGAGGTTATGAGCAACATCATAAACATCTTTTATACCCTCGTTCTCATAATAATAGTCATAGTCATCCGAAGCTTTTGAGAACCTTGCCATCCTGTAATCAACAAATTCATAATCAGCGCTAAGCATCCCTGACTTACCAAGCTGTACCGCAGCACCAGCCATAGCTCTTAACGGGGTTGTGAGGGTATATGAGAACCGGAAGGGTTCATTCTCCCATGTATAATAATCACTGTTATCAAATTCCGATCTTATATCATCATAATAGTATTCATCGAGCCTGTATACCGTCGGGCTGTGAAAGGCAAATCCCAGCCTTACCATATCTATTGGCCTGACTATCACACCAAGCTTGAATGCATAACCTGTACCGGTGGCTTCAACCACATCCCTGTAGGAAAAATTATTGAAATCAAATATCAGGTTGTCATCATCAGACTCGGAATGTTCATAAGTTGAATATGAATCAATTTTATTTATCCCGAGTGTTGCCCCCACGTATAACTTATGGCCAAAGTTGGCCGAAACACTGAATGCGTGTTCTGCAGCATGTCCTTCGCGATTGATTACCCTCCTTAAATGCTGACCATAGGTTGAATTGGTATTCTCGCCGTATTGTGAGAAAGTAGTGGCATACTCATAACCACCTGAACCGGTAACAGTATCTATAATCCATACTTCAAAAGCGGCACCGGGTGCACCATCAAGGTCGGCATAATATATTCCACTGGCTACATCAGCCCAGTAGTCGGCCATGGAGCTGTTGTTATTGACTCCCCTGATTACCGTATTCAAATTAAAGTTATTGGTACGGTTAAACGAATATCCCACGTTAAGCCCTGACAATCCATCTGCATTATCCTTGCTGACAAGCGGGAAGACAAAACCTCCCTGGTTGAGATTGAATTGATATGCATATTCGCTTGATTCAGCACCATTATATTTTGAAATTGATTTATTGTAATACATCTGTGGAGACAAAACTAACTCCATTGACCTGTTAACGGCCAGCCCTGCCGGGTTCTGGCTCAATACCGAAAGATCTCCGCCAAGGGCCGTAAAGGCACCACCCATTGCCTGGAACCTTGCTGTTCCCCCGTAGAAGAGCTGTGAATACCAGAGTGCCTCATCGATGGTCTGGCCCCTGCTCATGCTTATTGTAGCTATAAAAGTTATAAGGATTATTAATGCTCTTTTCATTTTCGTTTTTATTAAATGTTACCCTTGTCATCCCATTCGCGGGATGATATAGTTAATAAATTTAACAAGCTAATTTCCAATAATTGTACTAGATCTCTCTATCTTCTGCCTGAGCTTCTGGAGCCCGAGGAGCTTCTTCCACTGGATGAACGACCACTACTGCTTGATGATACAGAACTTGAGCGGCCGCTACCCGAGGATGAAGACCTACTAATAGAAGAGACACCACTAGAGCTAGAGCTTCTTGAAGACCTGCTGAACGAAGACGATCTTGAGCTATTCATACTGCTTCTTCCGGTTGAAGTAGAGCGGTTGACAATAGACCGGCCCGAAGTCCCGCTGGATGAGCTGTTAATAATAGACCTGCTGCCTGATGAACGGTTATTTATTACACGGCCTGCATTGCTATTACTAATTGTACTGCTTCTCCTGTAAGGATTATTATAAGTAGGACGTGTGCTCATCCTTGGATTTGTGTAAGTTGGCCTGTATGCCCTGCTCTGAGGATCATATTCAGGTCGCGAGGCAGCACGTGTGGTAGTATTAACCTGTGTTCTCCTGCTCAGGTTTGAGTTTACAGATCTCTCCTGGGGATTAGTAGCATTACGTATATTTGTATTACTTGATACAACCGTCTGATTGGTCCTTCTGCTACCCTCAGTGCTTCTTGCATTATCAGATACGGCTGTAGTTCTCCTTGACGTTGAACCAACAGCTGAACTGCTCCTTGTTGAGCCCTCACTAACATACCTGTTAGACAAGGTACTGTACGTACTTCTTCTCCTTACCGGAGTTGTATAATAATCTACATTACTGTTATTGTAACCATAATAATATGGTGAATAAGAATAGCCTAAACCATATCTATAGGGGCTGTAATAAAAGGACGAACCCCCGTAGTAAGGTGAATAATAAGGCATATAGAATGGATCATAGTAATATGAATAATAATAAGGGCTGTAGAAAGGATCCCACATCCTGTATGAATAATACGGGAACCCATATGTCAATCCATACCTGAATCCGTAATAGAATGGATTTCTCCAGTACGGATCAAAATAATTTCCGTAAAAACGGTTCAGGTAACTTGCATAAGATACCCCGTCATAGTAATCAAAGGCACTGCTCTTATCACTGTCGTAATACATCAGATCCTTGTCATATTCAGCCGGATCGAGGTATTCATCTGCAACCAGTGTATCTAGTTCATACTGGCTTTCGATCTCTGAAATTGATGCATATGCCTCTTCAGGCACACCGGCTTCCTGCACATATACTTCTTCAGGAGCAGGTGTATAATAAAGATCATCGTATTCACCACTCATATAAAGTGATGAAGAACAACTGCTTAGAAGGAATAAAGCTAAAATTGCTATGTAAAGATAAGTTTTCATTTTATTTGACCTCCTATAAATAAATTATTTCATCCTGTTAATATAAAAGCAAAAACCATACCAATTAATGCGATATAAAGGACGCTATGCTTCTGTAACAAATATAAGATTTTTCTTTGAACCTGGTAGCTTTTCATGATTAATGAAATAAAAAAGCAGGCTTTTAACGCCTGCCCCTTCTTGTTGATGTTGATTTACTGTTGTTCCTTGAACTTGAGAAGCGCTTGACAGCCCTACTTCCCGAACTACGGCTACTTGAGCTTCTCACTGCGCTGCTGCGTGAAGTCCTGCCTGTTGAGCTTCTCACTGCGCTGCTGCGTGAAGTCCTGCCTGTTGCATTAGTAACAGTCCGGTTCGTGGAAGTCCTGGCATTACGGTTAATAACAGGGTTTGTTCTTGTACTGGTCCTGGTATTAACGTCTCTGGTAACAGTCCTGTTGTTATTGTCAATATTTACTATTGTTGTATTGGCCTGATTGTTACCTCTATTAGGATTCCTGTCATGATACCTGTTGCTGTTATTGTCATGGTTACCCCTGTTGGGATTTTTATCATGGTACCGGTTATTACCGCTGTTATTCCTGTTATTGGTCCGTTCAGCATTATCCACATTGACCTGTGTTGTCCTCCTGCTATGGTCATTCCGCACTATATCTGTTGTACGCTGGACGCTGTTCCTGTTATAGCTGTTATAGCTAGTCCTGTTTGCAGTAGGCTCCGCACGCCTGCTGTTTAACGGTCTGCTGTATGAAGCATACTGTCGCGACGGATAGCGATAATACCTGTCGTTACCAAGATATCTCTGGTAATGGTGCCGCGGTGAATAACTGTTATATGCATAATAATGATTATTATATATATGATAATGGTAATGGTTTCTTATCCTGACCCTGTATCTTATTGTTGGCCACGACCAGTAATTATAATTCGGGTAATAATCATAGTAGTAATAATCTGGATAGTACCCGCCATAATATATATACGGATCATACCATCCGGTATAATAATAAGGATATCCAAAAGTCCAACCAAATCCAAAAGTTGTATTACCGGCATATATGCTCAAGCCCCAGGTTGCAGGGCGGTAAGTATACCAGTATGTCTCTGTGTAAACGGGGGAATAAAACCCGAAAGAGGCATAGGAACTATGGAAACGTCTTATTCTGGAGGCGTAGAAGAAATCATGGCCTCTCACTGATGTAGTAACAAGCACACCCGGGCTTGTTTTGGAGTAAGTGGCCTCAGCAGGTGTCTCCGCTGCTTGCAGTGGAGCTGTTATTGCTAACATTCCTGCTATTAATCCGGTAAAATATTTTGCTTTCATGACACCCTCCTGCTTTTATATTAACTGTAAGTTTATTTACTTTGTGCGATATTTTCAGTTTCACTTAACAATAAACAAATTCCATACCAAACGCCATGGCAGATTTTTTAACAAAAATGGAAGATAATTATGCACAATGGTATAATGATCTGGTAATCAAGGCAGATCTTGCTGAAAACTCTGCCGTGAGAGGATGCATGGTTATCAAACCCTATGGCTATGCTATCTGGGAAAAGGTGCAATCCGAACTGGATAAGCTATTCAAAGATACCGGCCATGTAAATGCATATTTCCCTCTTTTTATACCCAAGTCTTTCTTTGCCAGGGAAGCTGATCATGTTAAAGGCTTTGCAAAAGAATGTGCTGTTGTTACTCATTACAGGTTAAGAAACAGGCCTGATGGTAAAGGTATTGAGGTTGACCCTGATGCCAGGCTTGAGGAAGAACTGATAATCAGGCCTACTTCAGAAACTATAATATGGAATACTTACAGGAATTGGATTCAATCGTATCGTGATTTACCTTTACTCATAAACCAGTGGGCAAATGTTGTAAGGTGGGAGATGCGAACAAGGCTTTTTCTTCGCACAACCGAGTTCTTGTGGCAGGAAGGTCACACTGCCCATGCAAGTAAACAGGAAGCTATTGAAGAAACAAAAACCATAATTGATCTCTACACTCATTTTGCACAGGATTACATGGGAATCCCGGTATTAAAAGGTTATAAGTCTGAATCAGAGAAGTTTGCGGGCGCAATTGAAACATATGCCATTGAAGCCCTCATGCAGGATGGTAAATCATTGCAGACGGGTACCTCTCATTTCCTCGGGCAGAATTTTGCAAAAGCCTTTGATGTGCAGTTCACAGATAAATCAGGGAAACTTGAATATGTATGGTCAACATCATGGGGTGTTTCCACAAGGCTCATGGGGGCACTTGTTATGTCCCACGGTGACAATCATGGCCTTGTTCTGCCTCCAAACCTGGCACCCATACAGGTTGTTATTGTACCTATATATAAAGGTAACTCCCAGCTTGATTCAATTTCTTCAACAGCACTGAAAATTAAGTCAGACCTTGAAAAACATGGCTTGAGGGTTAAGTATGACGACAGGGATACACATAAACCGGGATTTAAATTCGCCGAGTACGAACTCAAGGGTGTTCCCGTAAGACTGGCTATCGGGCCAAGGGATATTGAAAATGGAACTGTTGAAGTGGCCAGGCGTGATACAATGGACAAGGAAACAATAAATATTAATAATACTGCCGAACATCTTAACAGCTTACTTGCAGATATTCAAAAGAACATTTTTAATAAAGCATTGACATTCAGAGAACAAAACACCTATAAGGTGGATTCGTGGGATGAATTCAGGGATTCGATTGAAAACAGGGGTGGTTTCATCCTGGCTCATTGGGATGGAACAGCGGAAACCGAGGAAAAAATTAAAAATGAAACCAGGGCAAGCATAAGAATAATTCCTCTCGGCAAGTCATCCGAAAAAGGCAGGTGCGTGTACTCGGGCAAACCTTCTCAAAAGAGAGTGGTTTTTGCCAGGGCATACTGATTTTATGCCATAATCTTTACCGGAATTTTTATTACATTGCCATACATATAAATAATGCAGCGGCAATGGAACTCAATGAGCAAAAAAATAAAATAATAGAAATACTGGAGGATAAATCGGTCCTCAAGCAAAAAGTATATGATAATACCGAAGAAGCATTTGAGAAGATAAAAAGCCTTCTTGCAGCATTAACACGTGAAATAAACAGGGATATCAGTGATGTACTGAAAGAATAAGCTGAGCTTCTGAAAAAGCAAAGAGAAAATTATTATGGCAAAATTCAGGCAAATATCACTCCTGCTTGGGATTATAATGCCATTATTTATAATATCTTCTAATGCTCAACAAAACACCTTCCTGAAACCTGTAAGAGTGTCCAGGGGATCGTATGTGAGCATAAACGACTCTCTGTATTACTTTAAAAATGACACCGTTATATATATAGCCGACAGTTACATGCCTCAGGATACAAATATTTATAACCAGACTGTGGTATTCTATGACTCGCTTAAAGCAAAGGCTGAAAGGAAGAATCTAACCAAAATACTATATGACCTTGTTGTTGTACCGCCTGCCAGAACCAGTCCTACCAGGATCAATGAGAGAAACATAGATAATTACACTGACTATAGTGGTAAAATTATCAGGCACATATTCTTCAGAAGGCTCAATGCATTCGGGTCTACACTAAGCGATCCTGAAGCCTCCCTTGAAAATGAATCGGAATATTTTCTTAACAAAACCCATGTAAAAACCAGGGAATACATAGTTAAAAACTACCTGCTCATAGAGGAAAACGACAGTCTTACACCAATGAAGTTATCTGAAAGTGAACGTCTTATAAGACAGCTTCCATATATCTATGATGCCAGGATTGTTGTAATACCGGTGAGCAAAACCGAGGTCGACGTTATGGTTATAACAAAAGATATCTATTCCTTGGGCTTGATGGCAGAGATACATGGTTATAATGTAGGTAAAATATCAATTTTCGATAAAAATCTATTGGGCTTTGGCCACGAGTTGGAATTCGAGACCCCCTATGATTACAGGAAATACAACTCGATGGGTTTTGGAGCAACTTACATAATGAAAAATATCAGCCGGACAATGATCAATGTTAAACTGAAATACAGGGATGCATTCGACCGGAGGGATGCAGGCTTTGATGTATCAAGAAAATTTTATACAGCATATATAAAATATGCAGGGGGTATAGCAGTGAATGAATCGTATGCCCTGGAAGACCTTGACACCCTCGATCGCCCCCAACCAGTAGAATATAATAATTTTGATATATGGTTAGGCAGGTCATATCTGATTGATGATAATTATACAAGAGCGGTTATATCAGGTCGATATATAAATAATAATGTCTGGAACAGGCCTGAAATAACAAGTACCTCCTATTATGAATATCAGAAATACAAAATTTACCTCGCATCTTTTTCACTGGTATCACAACGATTTTATAAATCCAACCTGATTTATAACTACGGAAGAAGTGAAGATATTCCCTATGGTGGTATTCTTGAACTTACCTATGGTAAAGAATTTAATGAATTCGATAAACGAGATTACATTTCAATACGAGGTGCTTTTGGCAGTTTTGTCCCCAATGCAGGATATATATATAGCCGGGGCTTACTATCCACATTCATGAAAGACAATAAAACCCAACAGGGCTTTCTTCAAATGCACTTTAAATATATTTCTAATTTATATAACTTTAAATCATATAAGCTCAGGTTATTCGGAACACTCGACTTCAGCAGGGGCTTTTACAGGTATGATGATGAATACCTTTTTATTGGAGAAAACAACGGAATACGGGGATTTAAAAATGATTCTCTATTCCCCGACCAGCGCTTATATTTAAACCTTGAAGCCGTTGCATTCAGCAAAGCATTCTTTTACGGATTCAGGTTTGCCCTTTTTGGTTTTGCCGATGTTGTCTTACTTGCAAGGGATAAAAACTTCTATGAATATGACAACATTGTTTCAGGTTTGGGCATCGGCCTCAGGATAAGGAATGAAAACCTGATCTTTAATACTTTCCAGATAAGATTTGGCATATATCCCGGTGCTCCCCCCCACTCAATTTTACAATACGTTGATATCGACGGAGAAAAATTGCTTAATCCACCGGGCTTTGATCCCCGTGCTCCCGGTGTGATTGAATTCCGGTAACATACCCGCGAATAGGAATCCTGCTATTCAAATGTGTTTTTATTACATTTGTAATTAAGAGAGTAATATCTAATGAGAGAACAGTTTGAGCAATACCGGAATCAAAATAAAATCTTCAACAGGAATGATAAGATTCTGCTGGCAGTAAGTGGTGGTATAGATTCTGTTGTTATGCTTGATCTTTTTATTGAAGGGAAATATAATATCGCAGTTGCGCATTGTAATTTCCAGCTTAGAGGAGAAGAATCTGACGGGGATGAGCGATATGTTGAAGAATTATGTAGATCGGCAGGGACAAAAATGCATAAGAAGAGGTTCACAACCATTGAATACGCTGCTGTAAAGGGGATATCTATCCAGATGGCTGCACGGGACCTGAGATTTAAGTGGCTTGCTGAAATAAAGAAAGAAGAAAACTATAAGCTGGTTGCTTTAGGTCATAACCTGAATGACAGCATTGAAACCATGCTTATTAACCTTGCAAGGGGTACAGGTTTAAAAGGCCTCACCGGCATAAAGCCTAAGTCAGGGTACATCATCCGGCCAATACTTTTCGCAACAAGAGAAATTATAAGGGAATATGCTGAGGATAACAACATTGATTACAGGGAGGATTCTAGTAATATTCAAACAAAATATTCAAGGAATAAGATAAGGCATAATGTTATTCCCGTACTTGAAAAAATTAATCCTTCGGTTCTTTACTCAATTAGTGAAACTGCTGAGTACCTTGAATCGGCATATATTATTTATGCTCAGGCTATAGAATCAAAAAGTAAGGAAATAATAAAGTACACAGGAAAATCAGCTGCTATTAAAATATCAGAATTAAAGAAATTACAACCTTTTGAGACGTGGATCTACGAATTATTCAAAAAATGGAATTTCAGGAAGCTTCAGTTGGTTGATATTATTCAGCTTATTGATGCTGACACCGGGAAACAGTTATTCAGTAATACACACATTTTAACAAAAGACAGGGATAAGATAATAATTACACCTTTGCATAAGGATAAAACAGAAGTAATCACTGTTAATTCGGCCGGTGAATTAATGAATAACGACTTGATAGAAAGATATGAAATAATACCATGCGAAAAACTTGATATCAGAAATGACCCCGCATATGCATACCTGGATGCCAATCTTATCCGGTATCCGCTAACCATACGTAAATGGCAAGCAGGTGATTATTTTTACCCTCTCGGCATGAAGGGCAGGAAGAAAATCAGTAACCTGCTCATTGACATGAAAATACCTCTGCCCGAAAAGGACGATATTTATGTCCTCGAAACTAATGGTAAGATAGCCTGGGTAATAGGAATAAGAATCGATGAGCGGTTTAAAGTCACCCAATCAACTGAGGAAATCTTGCTTATAAAAAAAAGATAAATTAACTGCCGGCCATTCCAATATTATGACGAAGTTTGTTGAAGAGATCATGTAATTCTTTTTCATCTTCATTTTCCAGCATCTTTATCAACTCATCCAGCCTTCTGCTTATTTCGTAAAGCTTATCAATCGAATACTTATTTAACAGAATTCCACTTAGCAGATAATTATCCTCCGAGAGTAATCCATGTGCTATCTCAAGGTGGTTTTTGAAAGTTGTTCCCGGTACTTCCAGTTTTTTCATACATGCAGAAAATACAATGGTTGAGCTGAAAGGTATAGAAAGCGAATAAGCAATTGTTTTATCATGCTCAACGAAATCATATTCATAGATATTAAGGCCAAGTTTTCTGTAAAAAGAACGGAAAAAATCTTTCCCCTCTTTATCTGATTCTGATATTAATATAGCGCTCTCACCTCTCAGTTCCTTGATATTACCAAAGGTGGGTCCGAACATGGGATGGCTTGATACAAACCTGAACCCACATTTAGAATAAAAGTCCGCAAGACCATTTTTTACTGATGCTATATCAGAGATAATACAATCTTCAGGAATATAAGGCAATATCTGCTTGTAAGCTGGGATTGTTTGTTTCAATCCTGTTGCATTTATCAATAGTTGAGGTCTGAAATCAGTTATATCAGTTAATTCCTTAAACCTGAAAGTATTAAACAGGTATTTTAATTTACGTGGATCAGAGTCATAGACACCAACATCATAATCAAGGCAAAGTGTTTCGGCAAGCCATGACCCCATATTGCCGGCTCCCGCTATTAGTATTCTTTCCATTTACTTAATCCCTCCATATATTGCCCTGTTTATAAGAGTCAGATCAGCCAGCGCAAGGGCTACGGCTGCTTCTATAATGACCGGCATTCTAAGGGCTATGCATGCATCGTGTCTTCCTTCTATTTTTAAAGTATCCATTTCATTTTTTTCAATGTTCCAGGTTTTTTGCTCCTTCGAAATACTGGAAGGCGGCTTAACTGCCACCCGAAGTACAATATCGTTACCATTGCTTATCCCACCATTAATACCTCCTGCATTATTGCTTGATGTTTTACCGTCACTGCTGATTATCGGGTCATTATGCTCTGAACCCCTCACTGAGGCTGCACGGAAACCTGATCCGAACTCAATTCCTTTTATGGCAGGAATTGAAAATATTGCCTGGCTTATAGCCGATTCTGTTGTATAATATAATGGTTCCCCGAGTCCTGCCGGTACACCTGAGGCCTCACATTCGATTAAGCCTCCAATGGAATCTCCATCCGCAAGTGCTTTATTTATTTCTGATTCCACATCTGTATTTCCGCCGGCACTGACCAGATATGCTTTTACTTCTGCCGGTTTAATTATCAGCCTTGCTATTGCACCTGCAACAACCATTCCCCAGGTTAGCCGTCCCGATAAATGTCCTCCGCCGCGGGGATCGGCATAGCCTTTATATTTTTGTCGGGCAGTTATATCAGCATGACCCGGTCTGGGCATAGCAGTAAATTTCCTGTAATCGGAGGATCGCTTATCGATATTAGGTGTCATAATCATTAACGGGGCACCTGTACTAACTCCTTTGTGCAAGCCGCTGATTATTTCCGGCATATCATCTTCCTTCCTTGTAGTGGTTCCCTTTTTACCACTCCGCCGCCGGTCGATATTTTCCATGAAAATTTCATCCTTAATGGTAAGGCCGGGAGGACAGCCGTCGATAAGAACGCCGATTCCCGGGCCATGTGACTCACCAAATACGGATACCCTGAATATTTTTCCCAGTGTATTCATCTTCTATTCTGATATTTTTAGTTTTACTCCCACATGTGAAAGATCCCTGAAAAAGGATGGATAAGATTTATTCACAGATTCAGCTCCGGATATTATTACCCTTCCTTCAGAGGCAACTGACAATACTGCAAGAGCCATACTGATCCTGTGATCACCGTGCGAATCAAGCCTTCCTCCTTTTATTACAGACGGACCTTGAATTTCAATCCTGCCGTCGTAATTTATGATGCTTACTCCCATTTTTGAGAGCTCATTCATAAGGGCATCTCCCCTGTTGCTTTCCTTTACCTTCAATCGTTCCGTTCCCCATATAATACTCTTACCCCGGCAAAAGGAAGCCAGTACTGCAAGTGGTGGAGCCAGGTCGGGGCAATCAGTTATGTCAGTTTCAAAAGAATTTAATTCAGATCTTTTTACTATAATCCCCTCTTCATACATTTCAACAACAGCACCTGCTTTTTTCAGTATATTAATTATTGCAAAGTCAGGTTGTGCTGACATATATGATATGCCTCTTACATCAACCTCACCAGCTATGGCTGCAAGTACAAAAAGAAAGGCCGCTCCACTCCAGTCTGCTTCAACGTTATATTCTACAGGTTTATATTTCTGTAAACCAGGAATATTAAACTCCACATAATTTTTATTGATAATTTCTATGCCGAAACGATTTAATATATTAATAGTCAAATCTATATACGGTTTACTCTTTAGGTTATTGACAATAATTCTGGAGTCAGCAAGCAATATGGGCAGGGCAATGAGCAGGCCTGTTAAGAACTGGGAACTCAATGAACCATCAACAAAAGCGAGGCCTCCTTTCAGCGGTCCCTTTAACTTCAGGGGCATTAATCCATCAGATGTAAGCACCTCCACACCCATCTGTTTAAGTGATTCCTCTATCATATTAACAGGCCGTTTAAGCAAAGATCCGCTTCCGTGTACTTCTATCCAGTCGTTATGCAAGGCAGCCAGCACAGAAAATACCCTCGCACCCAATCCCGATTCACCACAATATATCTTATTGCATACGGGCTTAAACCCACCTTTAATTATTATCCTGTCTGAATGGTACTTAATATCAGCACCCAGGCATTCAGCCATTTTCAGAGCAGCAAGGGCATCATCACAAAGTGAGGGATTAATAATTTCAGACCTGCCTTCTGCAAGCAGGGCACAGGCAACGGCTCTTTGCATGGCACTCTTCGAAGAAGGCGCAGATAGAGTCCCGCTTACGGATGATGCCTTTATCGTAACTTCCATATCAAGCTGTTTTTAGACGGAGCTTATTCATTATTTCATCAAGCGGATATTCCTTCTGTATCGCTTTCCCTATGCCATTCAAAAGTATATAGTAAATATTATTCCCTTTTCTTTTTTTGTCCGCAAGTATCTTGTCACATATATCCTGCCACCTGATTTCTATTTGCGGCATCAAGCCCAGACGTTTAAATAAATTCCTTACCCTTTCAACTTCTTCTTTATTCATGAGGTTTTCATCATATGATATTTCAATTGCGGTCATCATACCTGCGGCAATTGATATACCATGGCTTAAGCCTGTTGTCGATTCAATGGCATGACCCAGGGTATGTCCAAAATTCAGTAACCTCCTTTCCCCCTCTTCCTTTTCATCTTTTTCAACGATAGATGCTTTTATTGCTATAGCCCTTGAAATCAATTCCTTTAACAGCTCCTCTCTTCTTTCCAGAACAGGTTTTATATTTTTCTCTATCAGTTCAAAAAGCAAATAATCCCTGATAAGAGCATGCTTCACCAGTTCACCTAAACCGGAAATGAATTCCATATTGGGCAGGGTTTTCAGCAAACCTGTATCGCAAATAACAAATGAGGGTTGGTTAATGCACCCCATAATGTTCTTTATCCCGTTTAAATTCACCCCGTTTTTACCTCCGATGCTGGCATCTACCTGTGAGAGAAGGCTTGTTGAAACAAAGCCAAAGCTCGTTCCCCGCATGAATATTGACGCAACAAATCCCGTGATATCACACACGACGCCTCCGCCTATACCGAGAATGAATGAAGATCTGTCGGCACCAATAGCAAGGAGATGTTTTATTATGGTTTCAACTGTATCAGGTTCCTTGACAGCTTCCCCTGTACCTATGGTTATTACAGGATATTCCGGGAAATAATTACCATAAAGTCCGCTAACATTTATATCGGTAATAATAATAACATCCTTCTGCGGCAGTAATTCATTAATTAATTCCCATGCATTACCCATATAGACATCAGTCCTGGTACCATCATATTGTATTTCCATTTTATACAACTGTAGATATTTAATCCTTAAAGTTATTAAATCAAATCAACTAATTCATCACCTTATTCTGAAAGCTGATAGATTCCTGATGTATCTGCTTAAATATTTGTATAATAAACTGATCGCTCATTCCCAGTTGCCTGGCTTTTGCCAATCTGTCTTCCAGTATTTCGGACCACCGACTGGTTTGCAGAATTGTAATATTTTCCTTTTTTTTATACTTACCGATCTCTTCGGATATTGACATCCTGTTTCTCAATAGTCGCATTAGTTCAGTATCCCAATGGTCGATTTGCCTTCTGTATTCATTCAGGCCTTCCAGCTGCCTGGTATTATCTATTTCTGATTTCCTGTGAATAAGACCTGCGAGTAATGTTTTCAACTCATCCGGTGTTATCTGCTGGACTTTATCACTTAAAGCAGATTCTGGCTTATAATGTGATTCAATAAAAAGTCCATCAAAATCCAGATCCATAGCTGTTTGCGATATGCTGAAAAGTAAATCACGATTCCCACATATATGGCTTGGATCAGTAATGATTGGCAATTCTGGCACTCTTCTTTTCAATTCAATCGGAATTTCCCACTGTGGCATATTTCGATAAGGCGATTGTCCATAATAACTGAATCCCCTGTGTATGGCTGTGAGATTTTTTATCCCTGCTTTATTCAGTCTTTCAAAAGCGCCTATCCAAAGTTCAATATCCGGGTTCACCGGGTTCTTAATAAAAACGGGAATATCCAGCCCCCTGAGCCCATCAGCCAGTTCCTGTACTGCAAATGGATTGGCAGTGGTGCGAGCTCCGATCCATAATACATCCACCTCGTATTTAAGTGCTTCTTTAATATGCCACATATTTGCCACTTCTATAGCAGTGAGCATACCGGTCTCTTCCTTTACTCTTCTTATCCATGGCAGGGCTACCGAACCCAATCCTTCGAATGTGCCAGGCCTGGTCCTGGGCTTCCATATACCTGCCCTGAATATTTTTACTTCATTATCAGCCAGCTGTTTAGCTGTTTCAATAACCTGTTCCTCAGACTCAGCACTGCAGGGCCCTGATATTATCAGCGGTTTTTCATCCTTTCCGAACAGCTTGTTCTTTTTAAGATCCAGTTTGTCTTGCATAATCTTAATGTTTTACTCTTTCAATAGCTTCTTTAATTCTTGATTCCTTAAGACACAGAGATGTTCTGACATACCTCCTGCCATTTAAGCCGAAAACCAATCCGGGTGTAATAAACAGGTGGTATCGATCCAAACAATGGTCTGAGAACTCATATGAATCAGTAAATTTATCCGGTATCCTTGACCAGAGGAACAAACCAGACTGGTCAGCCCTTGTTAAACAACCAAGACGGTGAAGTAAATCATAAACCATTTGCTGTCTGAGCGAGTATATTAAATTGAGCTCATCATACCATTCCTGACCTATTCTTAAGGCTTTGATTGCTGCCTGCTGTATCGGCAGGAACATCCCTGAATCAATATTACTCTTAATCTTCATAATATCATTTATGTGCTTTTCATGACCGATTACCATTCCAATCCTCCACCCTGCCATGCTATGAGATTTACTTAGCGAATTTAGCTCAAGAACATTTTCAAACGAATTATCTGCCGAGAGTATGCTCAGGGGATCGTCGTTCAGGATAAAACTATATGGATTATCGTTAACGACTAAAATGTTATGTTTACGGGCAAAATTAACCAGCATTCCAAATAATTCATCTGTAGCCCTTACCCCCGCAGGCATATTAGGATAATTAACCCACATCAGTTTAACTCTCTGCAGATCAATGTTTTCTAATCTTTTAAGATCAGGTGTCCAGTTATTTGACTCATTAAGGTCATAATAGATACACCTGGCACCGCATATTCCTGCAGCCGTGGCATATGCTGGGTAGCCGGTATCGGGAACCAGGACGGCATCCCCACTGTTCAGGTACGCCATACTTATATGCATTATGCCTTCTTTGGAACCAATAAGTGGAAGCACCTGACTGGCAGGGTTTGGTTTTACATCGTAATAGAGCTTATACCATTCAGATATGGCTGATCTTAATTCGTCAATACCTCTATAAGGTTGATAGCCAGGAGATTCTGCATCATTACAACTATTCGCAAGACTTCCAATAACTTCACCTGCCGGCAGAATATCCGGACTGCCGATCCCCATATTAATAACATCAATACCTACTGAAATCATCTCCCTTATTGCGGATAATTTGCTGGAGAAATAATATTCTCTTACCTGCTTTGTTCTGTTTGCTGGATCTACCATAATGTAAAAAAAAAGCCCCTCCATGCGGAGGGGCTACCTGTTAAATATTTATATATACGAATATATCCCTCCTACTTTACTTCAGTGAAGTAATAATAGTAGAAGAAATAGTTATTCGCATTTATCATCCCGTAATAATTTGGCATCAAAATTAAGCTTGTTTATTCTATATGCAAATAATTATTCTGATTTTTTTATTTTTTTTAAAGATTTGAGTGAAATATGTATTATTGTATTTCGCCATATGACAAAAAAAGAAAGATATAAAGGGGTAATAGATTATTTTCTCGAGCACAGGCCTGTTGCGGAAACGGAGCTGATTTACACAAAGCCGTTTGAACTTATTGTGGCAGTAATTTTATCAGCTCAGTGTACTGATAAACGTGTGAATATGATTACTCCTGAGCTGTTCCGTCGTTTCCCGGGACCCAGAGAAATGGCAGAGGCGGAAATAAACGAAATCCTGGAATATATCAAAACATGTTCATATCCCAATAATAAAGCCAGGTATCTGAAATCAATGTCAGAGGTCCTGGTTTCGGAATTCAATAATACTGTTCCGTCAGATATTGAGGAGTTGCAGAAGCTTCCCGGTGTTGGCCGTAAAACAGCCAATGTTATAGCAGCTGTATTATTTAACCATCCGGCCATGCCCGTTGACACACATGTCTTCAGGGTTTCAGCACGAATTGGTCTTACAAATAATGCCCGTACAGCACTTGCAGCAGAAAAACAGCTCACAGCAAATATCCCGGCAAAGCTTATACCGCTTGCCCATCACTGGCTAATACTTCACGGAAGGTACATTTGTAAAGCAAGAAATCCCCTGTGCCAGGAATGTGGCATAAGGAATTATTGCAAATATTACAAGCAAACAAAACAAAGATGATAAAAAATAAAATATATATTATATTTTTGACCTGAATAAGTCTTTTGCCCTGATGAGAATAAAAACTAAAATAAGCCGCCTTCTCGAAGAAAATGCCGAACTGAAGAAAAAGATTGAAAAGCTTGAAAAACGGGCTGGTAAAGATAAGCTATTGAATTCAGATATTGATGACCTGTTAAAAGAAAAGGCCCTTTTGGAAACACTTATTGACACAGCTCCTGAAGCTATAGTCCAAACCTCAACGGAGGGCGTAATAGAAAGGATTAATGATCAATTTGTAAAGGAATTTGGGTACACTAAGCAAGAGGCTATAGGCAAAAACATTGATGACCTTATTGTGCCTTCTGAGTTGAGGAATGAAGGAATCGATTATACCAAAAGAGCAGCAAATAATGAAACAATAAGTGCTGAGACTTACAGGAAAAATAAGGACGGGGAAAAAATATATGCGAGACTAAATATGCAGCCTGTATGGTTAAATGAGAAAATAACTGCCCTGTATGCCATTTACCATAATATCTCAATTAAAAAGAAAGACGATGATACTAAATCTGTTATTTATAATATTTCTGCGGCTGCACTTACAATGACTGAGTTCTCTGATATTTTTAACTCAATAAAAGAAGAGATTGGGAAGATATGGGATACCAAAAACTTTTATATAGTCCTTTATAATAAAGATAATGAGACTCTTACTCTGTCCTTTTTCCAGGATGAAAAAGATAGTTTTGAAGAGGTGCCGGTGAAAAATACAATCACCGGATGGTTAATAAAAAAGGAGAAAAAGCCCGTACTGCTTAAAGAAGCTGATATTGATGAACTTGAAGCGAAGGGTGAAATAGCATTGGTCGGTTCACCCTGTAAGTTATGGCTAGGCGTGCCACTAAGCGTAGAAAATGAAATAATGGGAGCCATGGTACTTCAAAATTATAATAACGAGGACGCATTTACAAAGGAAGACCTGCGGCTGCTCAGCTATATTGGTAACCAGATCGCTCTTGCCATCCAACGAAAATGGATGCTCAATAATCTTATCCTCGAAAGGAGAAAAGCCGAAGAAGCAGCAATGCTTAAACAACAGTTTATGTCGACTATGAGTCATGAAATAAGGACTCCACTGAATGAGGTAATAGGTATAAATAACTTACTCCTAGACGGTAATCCCCGTGAGGACCAGATGGAATATATAAAGACACTGAGTTTCTCAGCAAATCATTTACTGACCCTGGTAAATGATGTACTCGACTATACCAAGATGGAAACAGGAAATATCAGCTTTGAACAAACAAGGTTTAATATATTCGAGTTTATGGATGAGTTAAAACGTTCCTATTCATTCAGAACCGAAAAGAAGAAGCTTGGCTTTACAGTAAATATCGATAAAAAAATACCCCTTGATATTATTGGTGATCCTGTAAGACTCAACCAGATATTATCGAATCTCCTTTCAAATGCAGTGAAATTCACTTCCAGGGGAAGCATCGAACTGGCGATAAAGGAAACATCAAGATCCAAAAAAAATATAAACCTGTGCTTCAGCGTAAAAGACACGGGTATTGGTATATCTGCCGATAGCCTTGCAGTAATTTTTGAAAGCTTCAAACAGGCATCAGATAATACAGCCAGGAAGTATGGAGGCACGGGACTGGGCCTGTCAATCAGTAAAAAGCTTGTTGAATTACAGGGCGGAAATCTAAATGTTGAAAGCAAGCCGGGGCAGGGATCACATTTCTTTTTCAATATGAAATTTCTATTGGCCTCCGGCGATGATAAGAAAAAGGATGCAGGCGTAGATGAAGAAAGGTGGGACGAATTAAAGGGGAAGAAAGTACTTATTGCCGAAGACAATAAAATCAACTTCTTTGTTGTAGCTAAATTTTTAGATAAATGGGGCGTTGAAGTAACGCAGGCAGAGAATGGGAGAATAGCACTTGATCTGATCAAGGAAAACAAGTACGACCTGGTATTGATGGACCTTCATATGCCTGACATTGATGGGATAGAAGCAACGGAGATAATCAGAAATTCAGATGACCCTGAAATAAAAAACCTGCCCATTATTGCTCTTACAGCAGCAATAATGTCTTATAATGAAGAAAAGCTGGAGGAATTAGATATCAATGATTTTATTTTGAAGCCATTCAAGCCAAGAGATCTGTACATGAAAATCCTTAAACATGCCAGGTAGACTCTATTTAATGCAGTATTTACTTAACATTCCTGCAGCTTTCCTGTTGCCATACCTTAAGGCCATTCTGAAATCATGACATGCCTCCTCCGTTTTTCCAGAATTTATTAAAGCAAGACCCTTATTATAATAAGTATTGCCATCTCTTGGCCACAGGTCGAGAGCCATTGAGTAATCATAAACAGCCGCATCCCAGGATTTAATTTTAAGGTAAATATCTCCACGGTCAGCAAAACACTGAGCTTTACCGGGATAATTTTCAATATTTTTTGAGAAATAGCGAAGAGCTTTGTTATATTCACCTATTTCACCGGCGATAATACCTGCCTGCCTGTTTGAAAATTCATCATCGGGATACAATGCCAGATATCGCTCAGCTGCATCCAGTGCCCGGTTACGATCATTAGCTTTCCTCAGGTAGTCAGATTTCATTAATATCAGTTCCGTGTGCTCCGGAAAAGAAGATAAGGCCCTGTCACAAGCATTTGATGCACTTATATAATTACCGGCCTTAGCGAGTTGTTCAATGTATAACTTCCAGGTTTTATAATCCGATTCATCCCCGGCAACAGCTCTGGTGAGATAATCAAGGGCTGCCGTGCTCTTATTGCTTGCAGCTAAAATAATTCCTTTTGCGTATAATATTCCTGCTTGCTCCCGGTATAAACTCTCAACACCAGCCAGTATATCTTCAGCTTCACTTACTTTCCCTGCTTTAACATAATATTCAATTTCGGCAATTGCTTCTTCGAGTTGATTATACCATTTTGTCTTCCATAACTGTCGCCACTCGGATGTTTCTTCCAGGGAAGATAAATATTTATCAAGCAAAATTTCTTTCCTGGGCAACCTGAAGTCTGACTGAAGATGATGTCGAAGGTTAACAATAGCTTTCGCCGTCTCATTCTCAATTGCATAAGCCCTGGCAAGTCCAAGGTATCCTGACCCTTGTTCCAGTTTATTTGCTTGTAAAAAGTCATTTATGGCAGCATCCGTGTTCCCTGTCATCAAAAATGCCTCTCCACGTCCTGTGTAAAGACGGTAATCATCATTTGCTTTCATTGCTTCAGAGTACAGGGCAATAGCTTCAGTATACAATGCCCTGTCTTTACAGGCTGCTGCTTCAGTAAGATAAGTATTTTTATCCTGTGCCGAGATCACGAAAGCCTGCAGCAAAGCAAATATTAATAATATACTGTACCTGAATTTCATCTATTTATATTCTATATTAACCGGTTCTGCTCCTTTTTCTGTTATTACATGGATAAACCCTGAAAGGCTATATTCTTCCAGCCCTGAAATTCTTCTTTCAAAAACATCACACTGGTAAAAATATACTCCAGGTTTTACTACTGCACCTTTATAAGTTCCAGTCCAGTTTAACCTGGGCACTTCTGTACGGAATATCATCATCCCTCCCCTGTTAAAAAGTTTGAAATCCACTTTCTCAACCAGGCCTGTTGTCTTGGCTCTCAGAATATCATTTTTACCATCATTATTGGGAGTGAACACATTTGGTATTTCATAAAAGTTGCATGCATCAACGCAAACAACAAGTGAAAGGGGACTTTCATTACCATTTTCGTCGAAAGCCAGGATTGCGTAACAACCGGCAACAATTTCTCCCGGATAATGGGTGTATTCAAGTATGTTCCTGTCATTAAAAGTAATGAGGAGGCTCAGCTCACCATCAAAATCCATTTTATAAAATAATTTGTAACCTGCTATATCCTCAAAACAATCAGGATCATCTATTGACCAGGTTACATAATTATAGAGGCTGTCACAATTTGTTGACACGTTAAGAGCCGGTGTACAGGGAGGTTCAATATCCTCAGGTATCATACATGCTTCCTGTGATAGGTTTATAAGATCCTTAGGTAATCCGGGGTTCTGGTATGAACCTATCGATCTAACATAATAGCAATACTCCTGACCGTTAACCAGTCCGGTGTCAGAATATTCCAGGAGGTTGGTGTTGGCTATTGAATCATATGTCGAGCTAATGTCATTCCACCTGAAAATATCATACCGGTAATTCACCCATGGCACATTGCGATTTATCACAAACCTCACCTTCCTGTCGCCCGGTTATAGCACAATAAACTTTGTGTAAGCGACTCCGGGCTCACCCACAAGAAACCTGTCGCCGGGACTGTCATTATACAACT
>JAYEGY010000003.1:0-14743 GCA_034659275.1 Bacteroidota bacterium
AAGGGAGAAAGGGAGAAAGGGAGAAAGGGAGAAAGGGAGAAAGGGAGAAAGGGAGAAAGGGAGAAGGGGAGAAGAGAGAAAAGGAAAAGGGGGGGATTAGTTTTCATTTAGTTTTTCTTTCAGATATTTTATCTTCAATAAGCGGTCCATTGAGAAGGTACGGGTTTTTTGGTCTATATACTCAAGGATAAGAATAGCCTTGCTAATTAAATTCCGGCTTTCGTACTTATCCATATTAACTTCAAATGCCATAAGGAGGTCGGCCAGCAACTCTATATTCCTTGTATCAAAATCCTTCCTGCCTGCAAAATATGAAACAAAGTCCCCCTGCGGTATTGACAGCAGACTGTCAATCGTCAGTCCTGCTGACTCCTCCAGCTCTTTATCTATCATACTCCTCGCCTGCTCGAACTGTTTCTGTGACTTTATCTGCCTGAATTTACCCAGTATAGCTAGTATTACCACCGAGATTTTTTCAATTTCCCTTAATATGTAATCCCTTTGCTCCATATTAAATCCTAAATCTACAAAAATATCAACATTATCATTACCTGTTCTCCCTTTCTACTTTTCTCCTCTTCTCCCCTTCTCCCTCCCTGCTCCCTGCTCCATGCCCCCTGCACTGTCAGCCGAAGCCTTTGGCGAAGGCTGGCCCCCTGCTATGAAATCCAATTACTATTATATTTGTACCATGAACCTTGAACTTACCATCACAAGTTTGCAGGCTGCACTGAGCAAAAGCCTGCCCGGTACGGATGTTCAGTGGGAAATGGCTTCTTCCGACAGGATGATCAGGAACTACCCTCGAAAAAAAAGGAGTGATTCAAAACTTGCAGCAGTCTTAATCCTGCTTTATCCGCTAAAGGAAAAACTATACACCCTTTTTATTCAAAGACCGGTATATGATGGTGTTCACAGCGGCCAGATATCCTTCCCCGGTGGTAAAATGGAGAAGAGTGATAAGGATATTACAGATACGGCAATCAGGGAATCATGCGAGGAGATTGGATTATGCCGGGAAAAGCTCAGGATACTTGGAATTTTAAGCCCGCTCTTCATACCTGTCAGTAATATCGAGGTAAGCCCTGTTGTGGCTTTCTGCAATGAGAGGCCTGACTTATCACTTGACAAAAAGGAAGTGGTTTCTGTTATAGAAGCGAGACTGGCAGATTTTTTTTATGACGACATGGTGAAGGAGAAACCGATGCTTATAAGGGATGAAGCACTTAATGTGAAATACTTTGATTATAAAGGCCATATAATTTGGGGCGCCACTGCAATGATGTTGCATGAACTGCTGGTGCTTATGAAAAGGGAGGGGATGGTAATAGGCTAAGGCTCCACCTTTAATTATTCGTCGCTTTCGAGGAAATTCTTATAATGATCGTACCTGTCAAGCACTTCTATGACATAATTATAGGGTTCTTCTCCACGGCAGAAGCCATGCTCAACTACGGGATCATGGTAATATTCAGGGTCGGATTTTCGCAAAAGGTAATAAGCGACATTATTATCCCAGACATCCGGATCGCGACCATTCTTACGTGCAAGCTGGCGTGCGTCAAGGACATGTCCCGGTCCCACATTATACGAGGCAAGAATAAATTTTAACCTTTCCTCTTCATCAGGCACTTTATCCTTGAATAATTCCTGGAGCCACTGAATATATTTTATGCCTGCCCTGATATTGTTTTCAGGATTTGAATAAATATCAATACCAAACTGCTCGCCTGTTGAAGGCATCAGCTGCATCAGACCGTATGCTCCTGCCCATGACTCTACATCGGGATCGAAACGTGACTCCTGGAGTACCAGTGAAGCAAGTAAGCGCCAATCCCATCCTATTGAATCACTGTAGCGTTTAAAATAATCATCCCAGCGTGATATATTGCCACTGCCAAGACTAAAATAATCTGACCGCACAATATGTTTTGACCTGGAATTCTTGAAATATTTGGCATACAGCATTGCATACCGCTCCTTCCTCTTAAATCCCTCTATCCAGTTATTAAGTTCTTCAAGCAGTTTATCCGAACCATTGAGCCTGACGGCCCATGCCAGGTTTTGTTCAAAGCTCACAGGCGTTTCCAGGTCAATATTGGGGTAATACGTCCGGTTTACCATTGCAATGTTTTCATCCGATACCGTAAAATTGATCTCACCACTGGCAACAAGGGTAATAAGCTCTTCAACCTCCATGGGAACCTCAACAATATGGATGGTATCTCCTATTTCACTCTGCAGGTTTTTCATCCTCTGTGCATAGGATGATTCCGACTGTACATACACTGTCCTATCAGCAAGGTCAAGTAGACTTCTTACCAGCAAATCATCAATCTGATCCCTTGTCATTTCGCGCCAGTTATCGGGCCGTTGCTGAACAAGAACCTGCCTTGTCTCCATTATTGGACTTGTAAATTTGACCTTTTGCCTTCTTTCGTTATTAATGGTAAGGTTTAGTGCCATAAGGTCTATTGTACCGTCATTAAGCATATCAAATGACAGGCTCAGATCATTCTCGGTCACCAGTTCAAGCTCGATCTGCAGGTAATCAGCAAATTCCCGAAGTAGCTCAAACTGGAAGCCCATAGGTTCTCCCCTGTAAATAAAATAACTTATTGAATTATAATCGGTCAGGGCAACGAGTTTTCCGCGTTCCCGAATCTCGTCGAGATCACGATTGACTATTACATTTTCATCAACCCGCACGGGATCGGAATCGCAGGAAAAGATTAACGTTGATATTATTAAAAGGAAAAAATATATCCTTTTAATCGATACAAATATTTTATTCCCGTATTGTCGCATTTTCTGTTAAGAAATACAAAACAAATATACAGATTAATTATAAAACGTCCACGCTATGCCATACTTGAATGTCCTTATATTCATTGGATAATAAGGACTTACGAAGTAATCATAGCCCATTAAACCATAATTTACATGGTCTAATCCAACAAATATCCTTGTCCGCTTTAACTTAATATTGGCAAATAAATTTATGACAGGGTAATTACCTGTTTTTATTTCATCCTGCACGTAAAATACACCGGTTGCAGGCATATAGGAATATGAATAATAGGGTGTATTATATTCTGCTTCAAAGCCCAGTTGTGTATGCAATCTGCCGCCGGTTATTTCAAAATGAAATTCATGATCGAAATAAAAGGCCGACCTGGCAAAGAGGAGAGGGAGGTCAAGGATATCGTTATTGCTGCTTTTCTGAACCAGTACTGAATTATCAAACCTGAATTTCCAGAAGCTGAAGTTTTTATGCAGCCTGGCACTAATCACTGAGATTACACCATCATGTTGTTCCGGCATTGCTTCCCTGTTGAAATAAAACATATTGGTAATAAGTGCATAGTCAACTGCTGTGCTCAAGCGTTTGCCGGGGTAATCAAAGGATCCCCCAAGGTTAATCCTGAACTCCTTATTGAAATCATTTGACCACTGAAAATGATTACTCCCCCAGTTGTTCATCCACCATGCCGGTCCTGTATTTATTACACTACCTCTTGCAACGAGTTCCGACTTTTTTTCTCCCTCATTGAAGCTCTTGGTAATTTCCCCTTTCACTTCAAAATCGCCTGCCCTTAATCCTGTAAAATATAATTTCCCGTCGGCATGCCACCCGAATTTCTCCCCGATCCTGTTGAACAGTGTGCCCAAAACTGCATTGGAGCTCTCTTTCCACCTTGCCGAGTCTGCGGGAACCTCTTCCTCATGAGTAGGTATTATCTGCGCAAAAATATTCTGTTCATTTACGGCCCCCACACCTATGCCCAGCTGGAATTTTGCTGTTTCACCTGTATTAAAATCAAATCTCAGGGTATTTTTCAGTATCCTGGCATAAAGGGAATCATAAGTAAGAGTTTCATTTATATATATGGTGTCATAAAAGCCAATGCCCGGGGCATTATCCTCGTATATTCTTCTTCCTTTATCATACTCGAGGATATGTGAGAAGGTGCCCTTCAATCCATCCTTCTTCTCATTTTCTGTACTGTCAGCAGCTTCATTTTTACCTCCGCCTATGGTATATTTTTGTATTACCTGGAAATTCATATTCTTTATCCTGCTTATTGCTTCATTCAGTCCTCCCAGGTTAACGGGCACATCCCTCGTTTCATACTGGTCAAGAACCGTTGGATCCGCAACACCCCCATTCTCATAAGCTTTAAGGTTATTAATGCTCCACGAGGCAAAGGCTTTATATTTATTAGCCAGGTATGATGCATGGATGGTAAAAGCACGGTTATCTGCTTTCTGGTAAATATACTGACCCAGGTTGTGAATGATGTCCAGATCAAGGCCAATGTTAAAATAAGGATTTACATTCTGAGAATGCCTTACCCCCAGTGTTTGTTCTGCAAGTTTCCTTTCCCCTGCAAAGGTCCACTTAAGTTCAGTGAAAGGCACATGGGTATCGACATAAAACTTATTTCCTGCGTGGTGCATAAAATATTTCACGTGCCTGTAAATAAAATATTCAGGATCAACAGGACGGTCAAAAAAATTCATTTCTACATAGGGCAGGCCGTAATTCCCCAGGGTCTGGAAGAAGGGTGAAATCTTTTCTGTTTTCTTATGCCTGTGAAATTTATTTACCACGGTATCCAAAGGGACATATACTATTTCCGTATAGGTTTCATTGAGTTTATACTGCTTTGTAATATGGCTAACAGTATCGGCCTTCTCCGGTATTTTGCTTCTCTGTGCAAAAGTATTTAATGAGACACTAAATAAAATAATGTATATCAATGCCCTTTTCATGGTTTTCAAAGATAAATAAAAAACTCATGTAAAAAGGGGCTGTCTCACAGGTTCTTCGCTAACGCAGATCCTTCGCGTTGCTCAGGATGACACTTTTGGAACAGCCCCTTCGGATCTACAGTTAAGTACAGAGCAGCTAATCTACATTATCGTTCAGGTAAGCATTATCATCCCTCAGAGAAGGTTCATCATTGTCCTCATCATCGGATAATGTAAATTTTGATACTTCCGACTTGTCTTTCCGTTTATCATTATCAATCTTTATCTTCTTCCTGATAAAAGCAGGCACATCTTCAAACTCATCGACATTATCTCTCATTGTTTTGTTCGACAGTCCCTCATTCTTAAGAATATTCTGCATATGCTTTATTTTCCTGAGGGTACCGTCAGCCTGATTTACTTCATCGCTCTCCTCTTCATTTTTGACTACAAAATCAAATTCAAGTTTTTTCTGCACTTCATTTTCATCATCATCGAACATCTCACGTTTCTTTGTTTTAACCTTAATAGTGTCTGGTTCCTCCCTTTTCTTTTCCTGCACATTTTCGTGTATTTGTCCTGTTTCAAGGTTTATTTTTTCGGTTTTTGGTGTTGATTTGTAGGGTGCAAGGACACTATTGGGTTCAAAGCCTGTAGCAATTACTGTTACGCATATCCTGTCTTCCAGGCTTTCATCTTTTGATAA
The DNA here is from genome assembly GCA_034659275.1 of Bacteroidota bacterium. Taxonomy (GTDB): domain Bacteria; phylum Bacteroidota; class Bacteroidia; order Bacteroidales; family VadinHA17; genus UBA9300. Next base: position 5,462 of record JAYEGY010000003.1, read on the forward strand.
GCCGCGTATAATCAGGGCATCATTTGAAGCCACATCGTAAACAAAATCTGTTATCTCACCCAGCTCGTCCATGGTGAGTTCATGATCACCCAGGCCGGTACTTATATTCAGCAGTATGCTTTTGGCACCATGTATATCATTAGAATTAAGCAGGGGAGATGATATTGCTTCTTCAATTGCTTTTATGGCCCTGTTTTCGCCTGACGATGATCCTGTTCCCATCACCGCAGCTCCCGAATCATGCATTACCGTTTCGACATCCGCAAAATCAACATTTATATACCCTGCTACCGTAATTATTTCAGCTATTCCTTTAACAGCCATAGTAAGCACATCATCAGCTTTTGCAAAGGCAAGGGAAACCGATTGGTCCCCGAATATTTCCCTGAGTTTCTCGTTGTTGATAACCAGGAGGGAATCGACATGATCTTTCAACTCATTGATGCCATGGACTGCATTTTTTATTCTTATTTTGCCTTCTGACTTGAATGGTATGGTTACCACTGCAATTGTAAGCAAGCCGGCCTCTTTACATGCTCTGGCAATTACGGGGGCGGCACCGGTACCTGTTCCTCCCCCCATTCCCGTAGTAATAAAAACCATACGGGTATTACCTCCCAGTGCGCTCAGCACATGTTCAACATTCTCCTCGGCGGCCCTGCGTCCTATTTCGGGTTTACTCCCCGCACCTCTTCCTTCAGTCAGGTCTTCACCTATCTGCACTTTTACAGGGATTTGGCTCTCAGCCAGGGCCTGGGCATCGGTATTACAAACAACAAAATTAACATCGGTAATACCTTCGTTAAACATATGGTTCACGGCATTATTGCCTCCGCCACCTATTCCCAGCACCTTAATTATTGAAGATCGTTCAACAGGCAGATCAAAATTCATTAATTCGTCAGACATGGCTATATGTATTTAAGGTTTTTTAAATTAAGTATGTCAGCATTTATTAACTTATATCCTGGTCTTCTGTTTCAAACATCTTGCTGAGGCTCTTTTTAAATTTCTCAGCCCAGCTCAGTTTTCCGTCGGATTCTCCCAGCATTGCTGTTTCTTCATCTACTTTTTGTTTTTCAAACTCTTTTTCCTGTTCTACAGTCATTTCAGATTTTTCACCGGCATTAAAATTACTCTTATATGTCTCCAGGTAATCAAAGCCCCTCATTATAAGCCCCACGCTTGTTGAGAACATCGGTTGGTTTATCTCATCCCTGGAATTACCTGCGAGGTGCTCATTTGGGAACCCTATCCTGACATCCATGGCCGTTTTAAACCTGACAAGCTGCGGCAGATGCTTAAGCATGGCACCTCCTCCCGTGATAACCACTCCCGCAGATATTTTATCGGCATAACCGGATGATTGCATTTCAAAATTGACCGCATCTATTATCTCCTCCATCCTTGACTGTATAATGTATGCCAGGCTTTTGAATGATATTTCCTTTGGGTCGCGACCACTGATCCCAGGCACAGAAACTACCTTATCTTCGGGTGCGATATCCCCCAGCGCCGATCCATACTGAACTTTCAGTTGCTCAGCGTATCTTTGCAGTATTGAACATCCTTCTTTAATGTCCCTGGTAACTACGTTGCCTCCAAAGGGTATTACAGCAGTATGTCTTATGATATTATCATAATAAACTGCCACATCGGTGGTACCTCCGCCTATATCAACAAGTACCACTCCTTCTTCTTTCTCATCGTCGGTAAGCACAGCGTCGGATGAAGCAAGAGGCTCAAGAATGAGGTCTTTGACATTCAGTCCCGACTTCCTGATGCATTTCTCAATATTCTTTGCTGAAGCAACCTGGCCAATGACAATATGGAAATTAGCTTCAAGCCTCTTTCCACACATGCCAATAGGGTTCTTAACACCTGTTTCATTGTCAACAATAAAATTCTGAGGGATTACATGTATTATCTCCTCCCCGATCTCAATGGGTATCTTATGCATATCCTGGGTCAGGTTAAATACATCATCCTTGGCTATTTCATCATCAACGGAATCGCGGTTAATATAACCACGGCTCTTCATGCTTTTTATATGCTGCCCGGCGATGCCTACAAATACATCAGTGAATACTATATCTGATCGCTTCTGGACATCAGCCACGGTACGCTGAATAGCGCTTACGGTTTCCTCGATATTAAGCACCACGCCCCTTTTAACCCCGTTGGAAGGCGCCTTGCTCAGGCCGAGAATTTCAATTTTCCCGTTTGGATTCTTTTTCCCGACAATGGATACTATCTTGGTAGTTCCAATGTCAATTGCTGCTACATACTGTTCATTGTTATTCATAACTTATTCAATATGATATGGTTTAACTGTAGAATTTATTTTTTTATACATACTAATTGCCCTTTAAAACGCATGTCTATTTCATCATACTTATCCCATCCCGCAGTTGGCATTTTTTCTTTGTAAAATGTTCTCAGTATCCTGAATTTCCATTCAAAATCATCAGCATTGCCAAATTTCACTATATGTTCACCTACCCGGGGCACAAGTTCAAATTCTTCTTTTTCGTTTATCCATATTTGTTCTATAAACCTCTTCCAGAATTCATCACCATTTATATATTCAACCATTTTGAATGTTTGTTTTACCATTAAATTCTTATCCTGTTCAAAGATGCTTTTCCCGAGTATGCAACTGTCAGGCATTGATATGTTACCTGAAGCAACAATGAGGCGTGGTGTAAATGTATTGCTGTGGGGTATGACAAAGCCATTTTTATCTATATAGTAGTTATTCCCATATGAAGTTATCACCCTCATTACAGGATCACGTTGATCTGCGTCAATGTGCAGGATACCATCAGCTGTGGTGAATACTTCCACATCTTCGAGCTCACGTACACCCTTAAGAATATCCTCTATTCTTTCAAGGTCGATATTGTGTAATTCGGCACCCAGATAATTCATTTTTTCCTTCTGTACCATCGAAAGGAGGTTTCCCGGGGTGATAAACCTGTATTCCATAGAATCTTTGATTGATATTTTTATCTCCCTGCACAATTCATTGTAGTATTTATCTGCCATAAACGATGGTATAATGATCATGTAAATAAGCAGTGGTAACCACCATATTTTTTTTAATATTTTCATCCCAATTGTTTTTTTATTATATTTTCAATTGGTTCAACCAGTCTGTCTATATCTCCTGCCCCCAGAGTAAGGACAATATCATTCTTTAGCTTCTCCAGCAAGCCGGGAATATTCTCTTTCTCAGCAAGACTTTTATCCTTTAACTTCATCCTGTCATATATTATCCCTGTGTTAACCCCTTCTATCGGTTCTTCACGTGCAGGGTAGACAGGCAGTAATATTGCCCTGTCGAGCTTATCAAGGGCAGCGGCAAAAGCCTCAGCATGATCCCTTGTCCTTGTGTAGAGATGAGGCTGAAATATACCTGTTACCTTCCTGTCACCGTAAAACTCCCTTACAGAGTCTATGCAATAGTTAAGCTCTTCAGGATGATGTGCATAGTCATCGATATACGTTATTTTATCGCTGCTTATCCGTACATCAAACCTCCTCAATACTCCTTTATAATATAGAAGAGCTTTCCTGATATCATTATCACTCACTCCTGCAAGGACTGCCAGTGCAATTGCTCCCACGGAGTTTTCAATGTTCATCTTTCCCGGTGTAAGGAGAGTAAGGTCATCAATAATGGTCTGCGGTGTATGCACGCTGAATCGATAAGCCCCCCTTTCAAGTGAAATATCTGATGAATGAAAATCTGAAGAAGGGCTTAAGCCATAGGTATATATCTTTGTATTACCCGCTTTATCAAAGCTGCCGGCAATTTTATCATTCAGAACCAGCACCCCGTCATTTTTTATCTTACCCACGAACTCACCATAGGCCTTCACCATATTATTATAGCTGCCGTATACATCCAGATGATCTGGATCCATAGAGGTAATAAGAGCCATTTCAGGCTTCAGGTAGTGAAATGATCTGTCGAATTCATCAGCCTCCATCACGATAATATTTCCTTTACCCGTTAACAGGTTCGTCATATAATTTTTTGAAATTCCGCCAAGGAAAGCGGAGCAATCAATGTCGGATTGTTTCAACAGATGCGCTGTTATTGAGGTTACTGATGTCTTACCGTGAGTTCCCGCTATTGCTATAGTGCGGCTTTTGTCCGATATAATGCCAAGAACTTCAGATCTTTTGTACACCCTGAAACCTTCTTTCCTGAAATATGACAATATCCTATTAGACTCTGGAATGGCGGGTGTATAAATAATCAGTGTATTCTCCTTATTGAAGTATTCAAGGGGTATATCACCGGTCTTATCTCTGTAAATAACCATGATCCCTTCAGAAATAAGTTCTCGTGTTAATGGTGATTCCGTTCTGTCATATCCACCAACATTGAACCCTCCTGCAGTAAAATACCTTGCAAGGGCACTCATGCCGATACCCCCTATTCCAACGAGCCATATGTGCGATATTTTACTGAAATCTATCATTCTGCAAGCTTCAATATTTCTTTTGCAATAATTATATCTGAATCCTTTAGGGCCAATGAAGAAATGTTCTCCGACAGTCTTTTTTTCTTTTCAGTATCTTCAACAAGTTCAATAATTGCATCCGTTAGTTTCTGCACTGACTCACTGTCTTTAATCATAAGCGCAGCCTCTTTATTCACCAGCGACATAGCATTCCTGGTCTGGTGATCATCAGCAACATTGGGTGAAGGGATAAGAATAACCGGTTTGCCGGCGATACTCAGTTCTGATATTGTCACTGCCCCGGCCCTCGACACAACTATATCAGCTACTGAGAAAGCCAGGTCCATCCTGTCTATAAAATCATGGAGGTGAACAATTGAGCTTCCCGATTCTTCATAAGTTGTCTTTATGCTATCAAAATAATATTTACCCGTTTGCCATATAAGCTGTATTTTCCTTTCGCCAAACTTCTGAAGTCCCGTGGCAATACTGTCATTAATGCTCCGGCTGCCACCTGATCCTCCAAGCACCAGCACCACGGGGAGAGAATCATCAAGTTTGAAATAATCATATGCTTCTTTGCTTTTTTCTTTTAATCTTACAAGGTCTTTTCTTACCGGATTACCGGTAAATAAAATTTTTTCTGCAGGAAAGTATTTCTCCATGCCCTCATATGCAACACATATCACTTTGGCTTTTTTTGCCAGCAGCTTATTGGTCACACCGGCAGAACTGTTCTGTTCCTGAATTAGTGTGGGAATACCCTTCTTTGCTGCCACCCTCAGGAGAGGGCCACTGGCATATCCACCAACGCCTACTGCCACATGCGGTTTAAAGCGATCAATTATTTTCTTCGCCAGGTCCAGGCTTTTAATAAGTCTAAAGATCACCGTAATATTTTTATGGATACGCTTTCGCTCAAAACCTGTCACAGGTAATCCGCTTATATCATAACCGGCTTCCGGCACCTTATACATTTCAAGCCTTCCCATTGCCCCAACAAAATGAATAATGACATCGCTGTCAATGCTCTTCAGGGCATTGGCGATTGAAATGGCGGGAAAAACATGTCCTCCCGTACCTCCTCCGCTTATGATTATCCGTTTACCCATTAGCAGTTTCATATATTAATCCGTCACCGGGGTCTTCCTTCTCTTCACCAGCCGTTACTTCTTTTCCTGCTTTGGCCCTGACCACCCGGCTAACACCCAGTATTGCACCAAGTGAAAAACTTGAAACAACCATTGATGTTCTTCCCCAGCTTATCATCGGCAGTGTCTGTCCGGTAACAGGCAACAGTCCCACTGCCACAGCCATGTTTAACATAGCCTGGGACACCAGCATCACTGTAAGGCCCAGAACAAGGAAGGCGGGGAAGGCCGTTTCACATTTTCTTGCTATAGCTATACCCCTGAACAAGAGTATAAGGTATACAAACAGCACAGGCAGAGCCCCGAAAATCAAACCGTATTCTTCTATTATTATCGCAAAAATGAAATCGGAATTTGACTGTGGTAACATATTCCTCTGCACACTGTTACCGGGAGCTTTGCCTATAAGTCCTCCGGTAGCTATGGCTATTTTGGCCTGGTTTGACTGGTAGTCGGCATCGCTGTCATTTTCCCCTTTTACATAATTCTCGATCCTGTCCTTCCAAACTGATACCCTGTTATTTTCTGTTACAAGGTCAAGGAGCAAAGCCAAAATTACAATTGCTGCTATTGCCATTCCCATCCATGCTAGTAGATATTTCAACGGCATTCTTCCAAAAAACATGATGAGCAGTGCCATCCCGAAGATTAATACTGCCGTTGACAGGTTTTCAGGCATGATCAGTATACATACTATTGCTACCGGCACTATCATGATCCTGGTCATAAGCTTGAAATCCTTAAGATGATGCTGATTCTGAGACAGCATACGTGCCAGGTATATTATTAATGCAACTTTTGCAAGGTCTGATGTCTGTATCATGAACCCGGTTCCGGGTATCATTATCCACCTGGAGGCTTCATTGATGCGTACGGGAAAAACCAGTGTAAGTACCAGCAGCACAATAGCCACAAAGAGTATAAAACTTGCCAATGATGAATATATCCTGTAAGGCAGGTGGTGCGTCACGGTGATGATAAAGAGGCAAAAGATCAGCATCATCGCCTGAGATTTGAGGAAGAAAGTGGTATCGCCTCCGTGTCTTGAAAATGCCACACTCACCGAAGAGCTGTAAACAGCAAGCAGGGAATAGATCATTAATACTACTATCAGTCCCCAAACTACTCTGTCGCCTTTAAATAATCCACCAAGCACTGTTTTCATATCAGCTTAAATTAGAGGTTCCTGACCGCTTCTTTAAATTGTCTTCCACGGTCCTCGTAGTTCTCGAAAAGATCAAAGCTGGCACATGCGGGAGACAGCAATACCGTATCACCCGTTGATGCCAGGTAATATGCCGACTTTACAGCTTCGGGCATTGACTTAGCTTCAACTATGGTAGTTACAAGTCCTTTAAAGGCATCCATTAGTTTACTGTTATCCTTACCGAGACATACAATAGCTTTAATCTTTTCCCTAGCAAGCCCGTGGAGCTCGGCATAGTCATTGCCTTTGTCAACTCCCCCTGCTATCCAGACTACCTTGTCAGTCATGCACTCAAGGGCATACCAGGAAGAATTCACGTTTGTAGCTTTTGAATCATTGATAAAATTTATACCATGCACCGCTATAACAGTTTCCAGGCGATGTTCCACTCCCTGGAAGTCGCTGAGGCTCTCCCTGATAATTTCCTTTCGTATGTTCAATATTTTACCGGCTATTGCGGCAGCCATGGAATTATAAGTATTGTGGCGGCCTTTAAGTGCCAGATCATGAATAGTCATAATTTCTTCGGTTTTATTGTGAATGGAAAGGGTTAGTATGTTATTATTAATGTATCCTGCCATGCCTTCTGATCTTTCAGTAGAAAATGGCAGCAACTGACCTCCGGGTGAGCGAAATGAAAGCTCTTTCCTGATAACAGGGTCATCAGCCCAGTAGATAAAATAATCATTACCTGCCTGGTTGTTTATTATCCTGAACTTAGAATCAATATATTCCTGAAAAGTATTACCGTACCTGTCGAGATGATCAGGTGTAATATTCATTAAAACAGCTATATCAGCCTTGAAATCGTACATGCCGTCAAGCTGAAAACTGCTTAGCTCGATAACGTAATAATCAAAGTTTCCCGTTGCCACCTGGCGGGCGAATGAATGGCCTACATTGCCCGCCATCGCAACATTGAAACCTGCTTTTTTCAGTGTTTCATAGGTTAGATTTGTTGTTGTGGTTTTTCCATTACTGCCTGTAATACATATTCTTTTTGCCAATGTATACCTGCCTGCAAATTCAATCTCTGATATTACCGGCACACCTGCTTTGACCAGATCAACTACTGGTGATTTGTTATCAGGTATGCCGGGACTTTTCACAACGAGATCAGCATTTAACAGTTTCCCGGTATCATGTGTCCCTTCTTCAAAATCGATATTATAAGCTTCAAGGTCTTTCCTGTATTTTTCTTTTATTTTACCAATATCAGATACAAAGACATCATACCCTTCCTTTGCGGCCAGGATAGCTGATCCTGTACCGCTTTCACCTGCTCCCAGTATGACCATTTTTTCCTTCATTACCTGATTTTTAATGTTACCACACTCAATACAGCAAGCATTATAGCCACTATCCAGAACCGTGTCACTATCTTGGGTTCAGTAAAGCCTTTCATCTGGTAGTGGTGATGCAGTGGTGCCATCAGGAAAACACGCCTGCCCTGCCCTGTTCTTTTGCGTGTTCTTTTAAACCAGCTCACCTGTATCATTACTGAAATACTTTCAGCCAGAAAAATGCCGCAGAGTATCGGGATTAAGAGTTCTTTTCTGATCACTATTGCAAAAACAGCAATTATACCGCCAAGAGCCAGGCTGCCTGTGTCGCCCATAAATACCTGTGCGGGATAGGAATTGTACCAGAGAAAGCCTATGGTTGCACCGATAAATGCACTGGCAAATATCACCAGCTCCCCGGTATAGGGGATGTACATTATATTCAGGTAATCTGCATATATGATATTACCTGATACATAGGCCAGTACTCCTAAGGTAACCCCTATGATTGATGATGTGCCTGTTGCCAGTCCGTCGAGTCCGTCAGTTAGATTAGCTCCATTTGATACAGCGATTACTATAAATGTTGCAACTATTACGAAAACTATCCAGCCGGCGCTCTGCCTGTTTTCCTCTTTTATAAAGGGGATAAGCCATGAATAGTCGAACTCATTATTTTTAACAAAGGGAATTGTAGTCTTGGTACATTTAACATCTTTGGTGATGTATTCGTTTGTTTCATCTACATTGGCTGCCTGCAGGTATTCCGAAGTCTGTATAATATTCATTTCCTCAACCGCGACAATCTCCCGGACTACTGCCTGGTCGCTGAACAATAATGTAATACCGACAATCAAGCCCAGAACCAGCTGTCCTATTATTTTAAACTTACCGGCAAGTCCCTTTTTATTCTTTTTGAAGATTTTTATGTAATCATCAATAAATCCTATTAGCCCGAGCCAGCAGGTAGTTACAAGCATCAGAATCACATATATATTGTCCAGCCTGGCAAACAGCAGTGTGGGAATAACTATCGAGGCCAGTATTATTAATCCTCCCATGGAAGGCGTTCCTATTTTTTTATACTGACCTTCCAGGCCCAGTTCACGCACAACTTCTCCCATCTGCATTCGCTGTAAATATTTGATGATCCTTTTGCCCACCAG
>JAYEGY010000003.1:14753-29626 GCA_034659275.1 Bacteroidota bacterium
GAGGTAATGACTGCAGCTGCTGACCGGAAAGAGATATACTCAAAAACCCCTGCCCCGGGAATATCGAATGATTCAAGATATCTGAACAGATAATATAGCATTATTAATATTTTAGTTTGCCGACATAAATACTTTTCTTAATTCCTCCCGGTCATCAAAATGGTGCCGATGCCCCATTATCTCCTGGTATGTTTCATGGCCTTTCCCTGCAACGAGGATTATATCATTATCACCTGCTATCATTGATGCAGTACGTATTGCCTCCCGCCTGTCAGTTATCCTCAGGACCCTGGCCTGCAATTTCGAGGGTATCCCTTTAATCATGTCATCAATAATTTTATCAGGATCTTCAGTCCTGGGATTATCTGACGTTAATATTACCCTGTCGCTTTTTTCAGCGCTTATCCTTGCCATTATTGGCCTTTTACCCCTGTCTCGGTCCCCCCCGGCACCCACAACGGTAATAAGCTTATTGCCGGTCTGCCTTATTTTGTTTATGGCTGATAAAACATTTTCCAGAGCATCGGGAGTATGTGCATAATCTACTATAGCTGTCGTGCCCATGGCGGATCTTATAACCTCAAACCTGCCGGCTACAGGTTTAAGTCCACTGATATTTGTAAGTACTTCAACATGGTCCTGCCCGAGTAATTCAGCGGCCGAAGATACAGCCAGCAGGTTGTAGGCATTGAACTCGCCAATAAGACCTGTCCATACCTCCTGATTCCCGAACCTGAGGCTCATACCATCCATCCTGTGCTCGACAATCCTGCATGTATAATCAGCGACCGTCTTCAGTGAATATTCATACCTGTCAGCCTTGCAATTTTGCAGCATGAAATTTGCATTCCGGTCATCAGCATTGACCAGGGCGACAGAACCGGCGGGCAGGTGATCAAAAAAACCTTTCTTAGCATCCAGGTAATTATCAAAACTACCATGATAGTCCAGATGATCACGGGTGATATTTGTAAATATGCCCATACTGAAGGTAAGACCTGCGATCCTCTTCTGCACAACAGCATGTGAACTGACTTCCATGAATGCAAACTCACAGCCTTCGTTAATCATTTCCCGTAAGAGCATATTGATTCTCACAGGGTCGGGCGTGGTGAGTGTGGCCTCGAGCTCTGTCCCTGAAATATAATTTGCCACAGTTGATAATAAACCCGCCTTATATCCAAGGGAGGTAAACAGCCTGTACAAGAGACTTGCTGTTGTTGTTTTACCATTTGTCCCTGTGATCCCCACCAGCTTTATTTCCCTCGAAGGATTGTTATAATAATTTGATGCACATACAGCAAGAACATGGGCAGAATCTTTCACCTTAATAAAGCAGGTTTCAGGGTCTGGATTTTCAGGTATCTTTTCGCATATCACAGCACCTGCTCCCAGCTTAATAGCTTCACTTATATAGTTATGCCCATCACTTATGGTTCCTCTCACCGCAACGAACAACTTATCTTTACCGGCCTTTCTGGAATCGAAGCAAATATCAGACACATATATATCTCCCGAATGGAGACCACCTGAATAATCAATACCAGCTAATATGTCTGTTAGCTTCTTCATTACTTCCTCAATTCAATTTTTATATTCGATCCTGGCACTATCCTTACTCCCGGCCGCAATGACTGGCTTATCACCTTTCCCCTTCCTATAGCCGTTACTTTTAATCCCGAATTTTCGAGTAAGAAAATCGCATCCCTGAGTCCCATGCCTATAACATTGGGAACCAGATTCTCAATAAGCTCGAGTTTCTCAAGCTTAAGAGTATCTCCATCCCGGGTGGGCTCAATCCACGTCTCCGTTGTGGCATTCTTGTGGAGCACTCCAAGGTCGGCAAGAAGATATTCAGTATCATCACTATACCCTTTCTTCACCCTGGGTAAACTGTAATCCGGTTCCTGTGGCGACTTGAAAAAACGTGTGGCATATACTTTATCTGCTATCTCTTTAAATACCGGGCCTGCCACCAGGTTACCGTAGTAAACCGAGTTCGAAGGGGCATTAACAACCACAATGCAGGAATATACTGGATTGTCGGCAGGGAAGTAACCAACGAACGAAGCCTGGTATGATACTTTGCCCCCATGTTTGTAACCATATTTCTCATTGGCTATCTGTGCCGTCCCTGTTTTACCTGCAATTTTATATGTTTCATTGTCCAGGTTTTTTGCCGTGCCATTTTCGACGACACCTTCCAGTAATATTTTGACTTTCTCAATGGTTGAATGAGAACATATAGCAGGGTTCAGCACTTCTGGATTTATTTTTTTTATGGTTTCGCCATGGTATTGTATTTCCCTTACTATACGAGGTTTCATCATTCGCCCGTCATTGGCAATAGCATTATAAAAAGTGAGTAGCTGAAGAGGTGTCATCTGCACTTCATAGCCATAGGACATCATGGGAAGTGAAATACCTGACCAGTACCTGTCGCCGGGGTACCTTATAAGGGGTGTCCCTTCTCCTTTAATATCAATACCAAGCTTATCATTAAGTCCCATGCGGTATAATCTGTCAACATAATTACCGGGATTCCCTTTGTAGTTTTCGTAAATAATCTTTGAGGTACCGACGTTGGAGGATTTTTCGAACACTTCCTTTACACTTAATTTACCATAGCCTCCACGCCTGGCATCCCTTATTGTTTTATCATAATACCTCACCTGGCCATCACCCGTATCTATTGTATCATCGAGATTTATTACACCATCTTCGAGGGCCGCGATAAAGGAAGCAAGTTTAAAAGTGGACCCTGGTTCAGTACTCTCACCCACGGCATAATTATATGATTCATTATAATCTCCGTCTTCTCCAATCTCGAGATTTGTCATGGCTTTAATATTCCCTGTTTTTACTTCCATCAGTACTCCCACACCATGATGGGCATTATGTTTTACCAGTTGTCTTTCCAGTGCTGCTTCTGCCACATCCTGGAGATCAATATTTATAGTGGTGAGGATATCATTGCCATCCCTGGGGTCAACTGAATTTTCGCTATTTACAGGCATCCATGCCCCACCGGTAAGCCGCTGTTTAAGCACTGATCCGCTCACACCTGTAAGCTCGGCATCATATGCTCCTTCCAAACCCACCACATTGCCGGCGGCACCTTTTGTCAGATACCCTATGGTGCGTTGGGCCAGTCTCATGTGTGGAAGTATACGTCTATTCTCCGTTTCGGCTATAAAGCCTCCCTTATACCTTCCATGCTCGAATATTGGCAACTGTTTTAATTCTTTAAGGGTATTATGGCTTACCTGCCTTTTTATCAGGTAATATCTTTCACCGTTTCGCCTGGCGCTGATGAGTTCACGTTTCCATGCATCAGCCGATCTCAAGCCGATTATTTTTGATAGGCCATCGCAAAGGCCATCAAGCCCCTGGATCCATGTTTGCTGATCCATGCCCGTGCTCCTGGTATCAAAATAAATTGAATAATAAGGAACCGAGCTGGCAAGTAAGCGCCCGTCGTCAGATAAAATATCACCCCTGTTTGCCGGTACAACGTCAGTTTTGTAAACATAGTTCTCACCCATTTCGATCCACCTTTCTCCTTCCAGAAACTGGATGATGAAAATGCGTACCAGTACACACAGTGCAAGAATGATAATAGCAATATACATCACTCCGCTGCGCCATATTATTTCATCCCTCAGTGCCATAGTTAATCCTTTATGACAATCTTATATGGTGGCTCTTTCAACTCTTTCAGTTCAAGACCACGCTGGTTTATTAACCTTGTCACCTGCGATTGCTTACTTATATGCATCAGTTCAGAAGTAGTAGCCATAGCCTCAGCACGTAGCTCCTTGACTTCCTCCTGTAAGAGGTCGGTCTTCCTGATTATTTTCTCTGCATGAAACCTGTTGGCGATATAAAAAGCCCCCAGAACAGTCAGGAAAAACAAATACGGAAGGTTGCCCAGTATAATTTTCTCACTGAACAATGATCCACTAAAAAGGCTCTTAATGAAGCCTTCCCCCTTGTGTTGATTACTATCTGTGGTACTTTTATTATTTTTAGCCATGCTTACTTCTTTTCTGCTATCCTTAACTTTGCACTTCTGGCCCTCCTGTTCGTGCTTATCTCTTCTTCAGAAGGAGTTATAACTTTCTTATTAACAAGGATGAAGGGACTCACAGGATTACCATAAAAATCCTTCTCCTCACGACCTTCAAAATTGCCGCTCTTGAAAAAGTTTTTTACAAGCCTGTCTTCAACCGAATGGTATGTTATTATTACAATCCTTCCACCTTTAACAAGCATTTCAGTTGCCTGCAATAACATATCTTTGAGAAATTCTGTTTCACGGTTTAATTCCATCCTCAATGCCTGGAATAATCTTGAGAGGAATTTATTTCTCATCCTCGATGGTATGAAGTCCCTGACCGAATCAAGCATATCACCTGTTGTGGCAATAGGAGATTTCGACCTGTATGATATTATTGCAGATGCCAGGGCAGCCGCATTCCTGAATTCACCGTAATCACCAAGAACGCGCCTCAGTTCATCCTGCGGGTATTTATTGACAATATCAGCAGCGGTAGTCTCTTTACCCTGGTTCATACGCATATCAAGATCCGATTCAAACCTGTAGGAGAAACCCCTTTGCTGATCGTCAAACTGCCTCGAAGAAACACCAAGGTCAGCCAGCAAGCCATTTATTGCATTCATACCGTGGTAAAGGAGATTGTTCCTGAGAAAACGAAAATTATGGTTTATAAACAGAAACCGGTCATCAATCGGTTTATTCACTTCAGCTTTTTCATCCTGGTCGAAAGCAATCAGCTTTCCCTCCTCAAGATGTTTAAGTATTTCCTTTGAATGACCGCCACCCCCGAATGTTACATCGACATAAATCCCGTCAGGCTGAATGTTCAGCCCGTCAATACATTCATTCAGCATTACAGGGACGTGGTAATTCATCATATCTCCTCTTCAGGTAACTTGCCTCCCATTAATTTTTCAGCCAGGTCAGCAAAATCATCCACTGGCATGTCAATCTTATCATATTTCTCACTGGCCCATATCTCTATCCTTCCATCCTGACCAGCCAGAATCACTTCCTTTTTAATTCCAGCTATTTCAATAAGCCTGCGCGGAATCAGTAATCGGTTACTGCCATCAAGGATCAGTTCCGCCGTTCCCTTAAAGAAATTACGTAGAAACATATTATGTTCCCTGTTGTACGGGTTTATCCTGCTGCGAATCTTATCCATCTGGTCTTCCCAGTCCTCGGCTGTATATAAAACCAGGCACTGTTCAAATATGTCCCGCCTCACCACAAAATGATCAAGTGAAGCTGATTTCATCTGCTTTTTAAAAGCAGAAGGAAAAATCAGCCTGCCTTTGGCATCAATCTTGCAACTGTAATCACCTATAAATGTGGCCATATCAAAAAACAGGTTTGAGTGTAAAAATAAGAAAAAATCACCACTTTGCCCCACTTTGTCCCATTTTTTTACACTTTGTTGATAACTTTTAATCTTTACCTGTAATTTTATAGGCCATAAACTATAGCCCTTCAGCTTTAAAGAATAGGTTTAAGTTATCCTGATTCAAGGTTTTTTTAGTTAAATTTGCATTGCCAAAAATATTTAGTGAGGGGATAACTAAATGGATGAGAATAAGGTATCCGGTGCTAGAAGGATAGACATAAAAGATATATTCAGGGATAAAAATCCGAAACTTGCAAGCTTAATACAGGGTTTTATCATCAGGTACCTGAAAAGGGTAATTCATGAGGACGAGCTCAATGATTTCATGTCGAAATATGGAGATCTCAGTGATATTGAACTGGTTAAGGCAGGCCTGGCATACCTGGGGATAAGTTACAAAGTTCATAATAAGCATAATATACCCGATGAGGGACGATATATATTTGTTTCCAACCACCCTCTCGGGGGCCTTGACGGCCTTGTGTTCATGAATGAATTATCAAAATATTTTGATAACATAAAATTTCCGGTTAATGATATCCTGATGAATATCGCCAACATGTCAGGAATATTTCTACCTATCAACAAGCACGGGAGCCAGGCCAGGGAATCAGCAAGGCATATTGATGAAGCATACGCCTCTGATGCTCAAATCCTTTATTTCCCTGCGGGTTTATGTTCCAGAAAGAAACATGGAGAAATAAAGGACCTTCAATGGCAAAAAAATTTCCTGGTTAAAGCTATCAAGCATAAGCGTGATATAGTGCCGGTGTATTTTTCCGGAAGAAATTCGAATTGGTTTTATAATCTTTCAAATTTCAGGAAGGCAATTGGAATAAAGTCAAATATTGAGATGCTCTATTTGCCAGATGAAATGTTTAAGCAGAAGAATAAAGATATTCATATCGTCTTTGGCGAACCCATTCCATGGCAGACATTCGATAAATCAAAAACACCGCATGAATGGGCCGAATGGCTTAAAGGCAAGTCGTATGAACTGGCTAAAGACATTTCATAATGAATTATTTTATTATTTTTGAATTGGTGTTTTCGTCCGTTTTATTTAAACAGTCTAAAACTAAGAAGGTCAAAATAAAATCAGTATGAAGAAAATTGTAGATGCAATACCCATGCGGGAGATAGAGAAGGAGCTGACCGAAGACAAACTTTTGCGTAAGACAAATAATGCAAATAACGAGGTGTACGTTTTTACGAGTCATGATGCACCCAAGCTGATACACGAGGTGGGTCGGCTGAGGGAAATTACATTCAGGGGTGCCGGTGGGGGCACCGGAAAGGCAATTGACCTTGACGAATATGATTTTTCTGAGAATTCACCTCATCAGCAGTTAATTGTTTGGGACCCTGAAAATAAGGATATAATTGGTGGATACAGATTTTTCATTCACGACAACGAAAAGAAGAAAGTTGATCCAAGTGACATGGCATCTCACGATTATTTTTATTTTTCGGATGAATTTACAAGGAATTATCTGCCTCATCTGATGGAGCTGGGAAGGTCATTTGTTCAACCCGATTACCAGTCGAGGGCCAAGGGCAGAAAAAGTTTATTTGCACTTGATAATCTATGGGATGGTCTCGGTGCAATAGTAATTGAGAATCCATCGGTAAGGTACCTCTTTGGTAAGGTCACCATGTATCCTCATTTTCATATCCATGCACGCAGCATGATCATATATTTCATGAAAAAGCATTTCAGTGATCCTGATAGGCTTGTTGTACCCAAAAAGGATATTTCTCTTAATATTGACGAAGAACTTATGGAAAGCATTTTCACAGCCGACAACTATCGAGATGACTATAAAATACTGCAACAGGAAGTAAGGAAGATAGGTGAGACCATACCACCGCTTATAAATGCTTACATGAATCTTTCGCCAACCATGCGTACATTTGGAACCATACACAATGAAAGTTTCGGGGATGTTAATGAAACTGGTATCATGATTACCATTAAGGACATGTATATTGAAAAAATCAACCGTCATCTTGCCTCTTACAGGGAAGATTATGATATCGGCACTTAGTAGGCTCTCACATCCTTATTTTCAATGTAATTAATAAAAGACTGGTTAGCCACCCTGTTCCCCCCGGGCGTGGGATAATTGCCGGTAAAGTACCAGTCGCCAAGATGTCCCGGGCATGCCTGGTGAAGTCCTTCAATAGACTGGTATATGATTACAAGGTCAGCATTTATAACAGGCAATTTAAGCATTCGGGCTATTTGTGATGATATTTCTTTAGCAGAGAAAGGATCATATATTTCTTTTACAACATTCACTATTTCGCCGGTGGGTTTAAGGTTTTCTATCAGTGCTTTTTCATACACTTCATTTATTTTGTCTTCCATGCCACTGGCATGCAATAATTCAATTGCGGCTCTGAAAACAATAAGGTTACCCATTCTTGCCATATCGATACCATAACAATCGGGGTATCTTATCTGTGGTGATGAAGAGACTATTACAATTTTGCGGGGATCCAGTCTGTCAAGTATCCTCACTATACTTTTCTTAAGGGTTGTACCCCTCACTATTGAATCATCGAGTACCACCATACTGTCAATTCCTCTTCTTATCACCCCGTATGTAACATCATATACATGCCCAACCAGATCATCGCGTGATTTATCCTGGGTGATAAATGTCCTCAGCTTTGCATCTTTCACAGCCAGTTTTTCAATCCGTGGTCTGGATGATAGTATAATTTCCAGGTCTTTATCAGACAATTCCTTTCCCTTTTCTCTGATAAGCTTGATCTTGTGATCCCTGAGGTAATCCTCCAAACCCTTTATTAAGCCGTAAAAAGCACTTTCAGCCGTATTTGGTATATAAGAAAAGACCGTATTTTCAAGATCATGGTCTATTGCATCCAGCACGCTATCAGTAAGTTGTTCTCCAAGTTTTTTTCTTTCCCTGTATATTGACTTATCCGTTCCCCTGGAAAAATAGATACGCTCAAAAGAGCATTTTCTTTCATTTTTCGGTTTGCGTATCATTTCAATCCTGGCATCTCCTGCTGATTTTGCAATGAGGGCATAGCCCGGTTGCAATTCTTTAACCTGGTCAGTTTTCAGGTTAAACACTGTTTGAATAACCGGTCTCTCTGATGCCACTACAATTATTTCATCATTATTGTAATAAAATACAGGACGTATACCCCATGGATCTCTTAGCACAAATGCATCGCCATGCCCCAGCATACCTGCCATGGCATAACCGCCATCCCATTTCTTACTTGCCTTACGCAATACATTAGCCACTTCTAAATTTTCTTCTATCAAAGGCGAAATTTGCTTTTTAGCCAGCCCTTTTTGACGGTACTTTTTAAACAATGACTCCACTTCTTCATCAAGAAAATGCCCGACATTTTCGAGTATGGTTACCGTATCGGAGAAATCGGTCGGGTGCTGTCCTATATCTACCAGTGATCCGAAAATTTCATTTACATTTGTAAGGTTAAAATTCCCTGCAAGAACCAGGTTCCTGGACCGCCAGTTATTTGATCTCATCACAGGATGGACATTTTCAATATTGTTCAGTCCATATGTTCCATACCTTACATGTCCGATAAAGATATCCGAAGCATAAGGAAGGATCTGCCTCAGGGCAGCATAATCTGATATATCAGTTTTTTCAAACCCCAGTTTTTTAACATCATCATAGATGGTGTCAAATATTTCCCTTATTGGATTGCTGCCGTTTGACCTGCGCCTAAAAAAATATTTCTCACCCGGTTTGACTCCTTTTTTCAAACCGGCAATTCCTGCTCCATCCTGTCCCCGGTTATGCTGCTTTTCAAGCATGAGGTACATCTTTTGCAGGATATAATCCCATCTTCCATATTTCTCTATAAAATATTCCAGTGGTTTCAGCAACTTTACCATTGCTATGCCGCATTCGTGTTTAATCTGATCACTCATAATTTACTGATCCAGGTCGGGATAAGTTATAATTTCTGTTACCAGGTAAGCATTTGGGAATTTACGCTTCACTTTCTTAAAATCAGGATATGCATCATGTTTTGTGCGGTAGTCACCCACACGCACCTTAAAATAATTGGGGAGATCAAACCTGAGGTATGAGGGTATATCTGGAAATTCAGAAATAAATTCTGCCTTTGTTTCATTTGCATCTTCCCTTGCATTACGCCCTGAACCTCTGTAAATCTGTATCCTGTATCCATTGATGCCGTCAGTTTTGGCATTTGCCATTATATGCCTGCTCAGCAGTGAATCGACGCGTACATCCTGGTTTATCTCTACGCGGCCCGAACCATAAGTGCCACTTCCATTAATGAGCTCTTCTGCTTTTATCAATTCCTGGGCCTGGATATTGCTGCATAATGCAATAAGGATCAAAAGTAGGATAGGTTTTTTCATATCATAAAAATAATAAATTATCTCTTTATCATTGTTTTTCCAGTTCAGCAGCCAGTTCATCGGTCATCTCGAGGTTATGATATACATTCTGCACATCATCATCTTCTTCGAGGGCGTCTACTAGTTTTAGCACCTTCCCTGCATCTCCGAGATCAAGTTCCTTGGTGTCATTAGGCACCCTCTGAAGGTCGGCGCTGATTGGATCCACTCCCATCTTTTCAAGTTTTTTATTAAGATTGCCGAAATCTTCCATTGCACAGGTAACTGTTATTATGTCATCATGTGTTTCAATTTCTTCTGCTCCGCCGTCAATCAGTTCGAGTTCAAATTCATCCATATCAATCTCCTCATTTTTCTTTATGGTGAATATCCCCTTCCTTTCAAACAAGTAACTTAATGAGCCTTTTGTACCAAGATTTCCCCCATATTTATTAAATATTGACCTGACACTGGCTACGGTACGGTTATTATTATCGGTAAGGCATTCAACGAAAATAGCTATTCCGTTCGGGGCATATCCTTCGAAGGTCACTTCTTCGTACCTGGTTGCGTCATCACCGATGGCTTTTTTTATAGCCCTTTCAATATTGTCCTTGGGCATATTGGCTCCCTTGGCGTTCTGAACAGCGAGGCGCAATCTGGGGTTGGTTTCCGGATCACCCCCACCATCCTTTGCGGCAATGTTTATCTCTTTAATTAAGCTGGTAAACATTTTACCCCTCTTAGCATCATTGGCACTCTTCTTCCTTTTTATAGTCGACCACTTGCTATGTCCTGACATAATTCGTCGTGTTTATTTTCCAAGTGCAAAAATACGAAAAACACCGGTTTCTCAACCGGTGTTATGAAAACAAAACTATGGAGTGTTAATCTAGTATTTTCCGATGCGGTGAAAGGGCATTTTATTGCATAATAATTTTATTGAGTGCCATTGGGAATTACATATTCTCCTTTTTCAACCAGTACTGCATGGTACAATGAAGCAAAAGTTGTGCTTATCCACATAGCCGATATAAATACTCCGAAAACGAGAACTATAAGACCGGCAATGATTATAAAGAAGGCAAGAATCCCCATCCAAAATATTCGCCATCCGTGTCCTTTTGTTAATCTCCAGCTTTCCTCAACAGCTTTAACAGGATCCAGCTTTTTGTCCATCACAAGGAAGGGGACAAAAACCAGGCGGCAGGCAAAGATAATGCCGGGGATGATCAGGAAGAAAAAACCAAATGTAATAATCGCTCCACTGAGAAGTGATGCAAGAATAACGTTCAGGTAGTTTTTAAACGAGTCAAACATATCTACAACCTCAAACTGATCATCCCTGGCTGCTCTTAGGTAAACAAGCTTTGAACCGTAATCAAGCGGTGACAGAACGAATAATGAATAAGCTAATCCGAATAGCTGGACAAAAACCACTGCCACGGCTACAAATCCCCATCTATCGGGCTGTATGTCAGAGATATTGAAAAATATTCCTACGGGTATGCTTGCTACGAAAATAATCATCGCTACAAGAAATAATGAAATGAAATTCTTCCACAAAACTCTCCACCCGTGACTGTAGGCTGAACCTGCTCTTGGTAATAATTGTACTATTTTTTCCATGATAATTTTTTTTTGGTTTTTGCTTCAAATATATATGTGGCTTTATGGCAAAGTCAATCCACCAAAAGTAGGATTTGTTGTTTTTCCGACTTTGGTATGGTAAGGTTTTCTCGATTTATCTTGTCTTGAAACAAGTAATTTGTTTCATTTGTATCAAATATTATTTGATGATCAGGCTGGCTGTCATTATTGTCACTATAGTCTCTCTTTCAGGAGGAGTGTACAGTCTGATACTTTTATCCCGACTAAGGAAGATATACCTCCTTGATTACCTGAACAGCTTTTTCTATTACAAAATACTTCATTTTGTTTTTGGGGTTTACGGAATACTCGGTAGCATAGCAATACACGAAATCCTACTTAAGTATGAGATTAAAAGTGCCGAGATAGAATCAATTGCAGCTGTTATACCCTTTTTCGGGGTACCCTTTATCATTGCAGCATGGTACCTTTTTATTAAAACAGCTCATGAGCTGATCTCCAGGAAGGTTAACCAATCTGTTACTATAATTTTCTTCATCCTGGCCACTGTTTCATTTCTTATCTACGGCCTGGTAATCAATAATATGCCTGAGACTTCAATTTTGAGCATTGTAGACCTCAGCCAGCTCGTAAGAATAATTTTCTATTCAATAGACATGCTCGTCAAGGTATACATTTTCTTTATTCTTATATACAGAGCCATCAGGACCACTAACAAAGAAAAAAGGATAATACTGGTGAGGTTTGGATTTATACTTTTAGTACTTGGTGCGTTGAATGCCGTAGCTCTTCATTTTGCTTATTTGAGCGTATATATAGGAATGTATTTCCTCCTACTGTATTTCGGCTCCGACCTGGCACTGGTAATATTACTTAAATCATACCTCCTAAACTCAGGCGAATTCGCCGGTCTTACCGACTCACTCGAGGATCTTTACCAGAAATATGGCATATCAAAAAGGGAAAAACAGATTATTACAGAAATATGCAGGGGTAAGACAAACCAGGAAATAGCCGACGATCTGTTTATCTCACTTCAGACGGTCAAAGACCACACTTATAATATATTCAGGAAAGTTAATGTACGTAACAGGGTTCAGCTCACCCAGGTTTTTTCTAAATTAACCTAATACATAAAGTGATTACCTGAATAAAATGCAAACAGGGGAAGTCACTTTTATAGTATCGACCGCTTCCACAGAACCGCTTAATCTATCTCTCCTTAAAGAAACAATATTGTTTGAATGCTGGTTTGCCACCAGCAGGTAATCTTCTCCAGGTGACAGTGCAAAATTCCTTGGCCATTCTCCGCATGTTGGGCTGTGACCTGAAGGGATAAGAGACCCGGTCTTATTCTCCACCTTGAATATGGCTATACTATTGTGTCCCCTGTTGGAAGCATAAACATAATTCCCATCGGAGGAGATATGTATATCCGCACAGTAATTATCACCTTCATAACTGGCAGGCAGAGTGCTATAGGAAGGTCCCCTTTCAAATATTCCTGTTTCATTCTTTTTAACCAAGGTAACAGTACTGTTAAGTTCATTTATAACATACAGCCATTTACCAGTGGGATGGAATGCCAGGTGTCGAGGGCCGGCCCCTGGATCCATGGCGAGCCTTCCCTGTTTTGCCGGAAGCAGCTTCTCTCCTATGGTGTCCAACTCCGAAAACCATAGCTCATTGGTTCCCAGGTCAACAGAGATAACACCAGTAGATGCAGGCTCAAACATTGCAGAATGGGCATGCGGGCCTTTCTGCCTGTTGGTTGTGCCGCTCCCCCTGTGCTGCTGAGCATCAAGCAAGCCATTCAGTTCTCCCTTGTTGTTCATTTTCAACAGACCGACGGTGCCGCTTGAATAGTTGGCAGTCAGTATATAACCATCATTATTAAGTGAAACAAAACACGGATGGGCTCCGCCCGACGAGCTCCGGCTGACCAGTATGAGGCTATCGCCTTCTATCCTGAATGACTCAAGCTTTCCTTCCGGGCCGATTTCATTTACCGCAAGAAGAAATTCTCCATTAGTGCTAAAAGCAAGGAATGAAGGATTTTCCGTTTCAGCTGCAAGGCCTTTCAATTCAATATGGCCCTCATTGTCAAGCAGCCCTTTATAAATTCCCCTACTTCCCGAACCCGTATAGGTTCCAATATAAAACGGAAGAGCAGATCCTACGGGAGAATCTTTATCCATACTGTTTTGACAACTAAAAAGCGCCAGGATAGCAAATAGAAAGATCAGGCGCTCAAAGGGCCACATGATATTAGCTTTCAATGTATTTAATTTCATTATCCAATACATTGTTGTTTTCAAAATCAGTAATATTTTGTAGTGTAACTGTTGCTATTTCATCCAGAGCTTCTTTCGTTAAGAATGCCTGATGAGATGTGATGAGGACATTGGGGAAACTGTTCAGGCGAAGAATAAGCTCATCTTCTATTATACTCTCAGATAAGTCTTTGAAAAACAAATGCTCTTCCTGTTCATAAACGTCAATACCCAGGTAGCCTATTTTTTTCTTCAGCAGTGCATCAATGACATCAGCTGTTTTGATAAGAGCCCCCCTGCTGGTATTTATTAGCATAACTCCATCTTTCATTTTTGAAAATGCATCCCTGTCAATTATATGTTTAGTGTCTTCTGTAAGAGGGCAATGAAGGGATATAATATCAGAAGAAGTGAAGACTGAATCCAGTGCAACATAATTGACTCCTTTTCTTTTCAGTTCTTCCGATTCATGAATATCGTATGCCAGAATTTTGCATCCAAAAGCTATCATTATTTCACTGAAAACAGCACCGATTTTACCTGTCCCAATAACACCTACGGTTTTATTGTGAAGATTAAAACCTGTTAGCTTTTCCAGTGAAAAATTACCCTCCCGGATTCTGTTATAAGCCTTATGAGTTTTCCTGTTGAGGGTAAGGATCAAGGCCAGGGTATGTTCAGCAACAGCCTCAGGGGAATAAGCAGGTACGCGTACAACCGTTATTCCATTCTGGTTGGCAGATTCAAGATCAACATTATTATGGCCTGCACAGCGAAGGGCTATTAAGCGGATTCCATTTTCAGACAATTTGCCAATGGTTCTTTCATCAACTTTGTCATTAACAAAAACACATATTGCATCAAAACCGTGGGTTAAATCAGCTGTACGGTAATCTAATGCAGTTTTAAAATATGTGAGTTCATGATTATGCAAACTTTTGAATTTATCAAAATACTCTCTATCGTATGATTGTGTGCTGAAAAATGCTACTTTCATGACTAATATCCTTCTTTTTACTTTATCAACAATTTAATGGCTATAGTTTAATTAAGCGTTGTTAAATACATTAACTCTGCATACCATTGGTCTATCTGCTCATATCTATCACGTGCAGTAGTATCCTCCAGGGATTTGTTGGCAAACTCCATTAAGAAATCGTT
>JAYEGY010000004.1:0-6208 GCA_034659275.1 Bacteroidota bacterium
GGATCCATCTGAAGATATTGTAATCAATCCCCAGCCTCCGACTCCATCAGCACCCATAATAGGCGTTATTACCCAGCCTGCATGTGATGTGGCAACAGGCAGTGTGAACCTCAGTGGCCTGCCGTCATCAGGTGAATGGACAATCACCACCAGCCCGGGGGGAGCAACATCAACGGGAACCGGGACATCAATTACGATAGAAGGTCTTGAACCGGGCACTTATACATTTACAGTTACAAATTCATTTGGATGTACTTCAGATCCGTCAGCAGAAGTAATTATTGATGCTCAGCCGCCTTCACCGGAAGCACCTGAACAATCAGTGGATTGTTCACTGGGTGCCGGCAATGCTGTTGTAACGGTTCTGAGCCCGACCGGGACAGGCCTGGAATACAGCCTTGATGGTGGTCCGTATCAATCCGGTACAAGCTTTGATAAGGTTGACAACGGAACTCACACCATTACTGTACGAAATTCTTACGGTTGTACTACTACAGGTGAACCCTTCGATGTATCCTGCGGATGTGCAAACCCACCAACACTTACACTGAGCAGCACATCAGGCAGTACCTGTGGAACAGATCCTCTTACTGTAAGCGATAACACTTTCGGGGGCTCGGCAACGTCTGTCACTATCACAGAAGATGGAGCTGGCAGTGTAAGCCCGACTTCATCCGGTACATCTCCCTTTTCATTCACATACACGCCTGCTGCAGCTGATGTAGGTGAAATAGTTATTATTATGGTAACAACCGATAACCCACTGGGAACTCCCTGCTCAGCAACATCGGCAACCTATTCATTAACAGTTAACACCATTCCGGCAGCACCTGTAGTTGGGACGATTACCCAGCCAACATGTGAAGTTGCAACAGGCAGTGTGGTATTAACCGGCTTGCCATCTTCAGGTACATGGATCCTGACGCGCAGCCCTGATAATATCACTACAACAGGGACAGGTACCAGTACCACTGTTACAGGTCTTTCAGAAGGCACTTATACCTTCACTGTTACCAGTGCAGCCGGTTGTATATCGGAGTCATCTGATGACGTGGTTATCAATTCACAGCCACCTGTACCAACAGCACCTGTTATCGGGACAATAACACATCCCACATGTGAATCATCAACCGGAAGCGTAGTCCTGGAAGGATTACCATCAACGGGTACATGGACGGTTACGCGGTCTCCCGGCTCAGTGACTAAAACAGGGACGGGAACAAGCACAACCATCTATTCCCTACTGGAGGGCACATATACATTCACTGTAACCAACTCCTATGGATGTACATCACAACCTTCGGAGGAAGTGGTTATTAATCCACAGCCTGAAACACCGTCGGAACCATCTGTCGGAACTATAACCCCACCTACCTGTAATGTGGCAACAGGTAGTGTCAATTTATTCGGTTTGCCGGCAACAGGTACCTGGACACTTACGCGGTATCCCGGTACAATAACAACAAGCGGAACAGGTACCAGCACAACTGTTTCAGGTCTTGATCCGGGAACATATAACTTCACGGTTACAAATGAAGCAGGCTGTACTTCAACGCCTTCAGATAATGTTGTAATTCCCGGGCAGCCACCTACACCATCGGCTCCGATTATAGGGATGATTGTACAACCAACATATGAGGTTCCTACGGGGAGTGTGGTATTGGAAGGACTGCCCTCATCGGGTTCATGGACAGTGACAAGAAGTCCCGGGAATGTTATTACTAATGGCACAGGTACAAGCACAACCATTACCGGGCTTGAACCGGGAGTATTTACGTTTACCGTAACCAATTCATATGGCTGTACATCACTGAAATCTGAAGAAGTGGTAATCTCAACACCCGGAACACCAACGTTGGTGATTAATGATCCTGACCCCGTTTGTTATCCTGAAACGGTTGATCTCACAGCGGATGAAATAACGGAGGGATCAACACCGGGACTTACATTTACCTATTGGTTAGACAGTGAGGCAACAGTAGAATACACAACACCCACGGAAGCAACTGAAGGAACCTACTATATCAGGGGAACCACCGTATCAGGATATTTTGATATAAAGCCGGTAGTGGTAACCGTGGACCAGCCACCTGTGGCCGATGCAGGCCCCGACCAGGTATTGGATTATGTTTTTCATACCGAGCTTAACGCAGCCCCAATAGCCCAGGGCCATGGTACATGGGAAGTGGTTAAGGGGTCAGGTACCATAGAGAATGATACATTGCCTTCAACAGCAGTTAACGACCTCTCACTCAATGAAAATGTTTTTCTCTGGACAGTTACAAACGGGGCATGTCCGGCTGCAACTGATTTTGTCAGCATAATTGTCAATGACATGGTAATACCCACTCTTATAACACCGAACCTCGATGGAAAAAATGATTATTTTGTTTTGAGGGGTATTGAGACACTTGGTAAGACTGAATTAATAATTTTTGACAGAAGAGGTGCCCTGGTGTATAAAAATGATAATTACGATAATAGCTGGGATGGAGTCGACCAGAAAGGAAATCAGCTTCCTGACGGTACATATTTCTACTCCATCAGGCCAGGCAATGGAAATCCGTATAGTGGATATATAATAATACAAAGATAGAACAGATATAAAGATATAAATATGAAGAAAGTTGTTATAACATTCTCTGTTTTAATCCTGATCGCTGCAGGTGGCGCTAATGGTCAGTCAAATACTGCAACAAATCAATATGTATTAAATCCTGTCTCGATTAACCCGGCATTTGCCGGTGGCAGGGGAGCATTGAACATTTTCACCTTTTATGGGAAACAATGGGTGGGGATCGACGGATCACCTTCAACATTGACTGTCAGTGCGGATGCGCCCTTTGCAAATCAAAAACTTGGACTTGGTTTAATGGTCGTATCTGATAGAATAGGAGTAACCCAGGAGAATCAAATAAATACAAATTATGCTTACAGGATACAAATGGAAGATGGTGTGCTGGCATTCGGACTGGGTGCAGGTATTATCCTTACAAATACTGCATATTCCGATTTGATAGTACTCGATCCCGGGGATGAGATATACACCCAGGATTCGAAAACATTTGCAGTGCCTAACTTCAGCTTTGGTGTGCATTATTCTGTAAATAACTTCTTTGCAGGTCTATCAATACCACGACTTCTGAACTATAGTTTTGATTTCACTAAGAATAAATATGTGTTCGATAATAAGGCTGCCAGCTATAGTTATCTTCTGAATACAGGGTATATTATTGATGCCGGTGAGAATATCAAGTTATTCCCTTCATTATTACTCAGGTATTGCGCAATTCCTGACCCGTCAAAATTTCAGTTTGATATAAATACACATGTCTGTTTATTTGATAAATTCTGGCTGGGAGGTTCATATAGAAATAACCGGACCATTGCAACAATGTTTCAGTTTCAGCCAAATAACCAGTTGAGAATAGCCTACAGTTATAATTTTGAAATAAGTCAGATTGGAAGATACAGTAACGGTTCCCATGAAATAATGATGAATTATATATTTAAATATAAGGTTGAAGCAGTGAACCCCTTGAATTTTTAGTTGATGATAAATCAATACCCCGGTTTATTGTATACAATGTTATCAAAGGTCTGGATCAATTATATTATTATGAATAAAAGACTGAAAATAAGTGCTTTAATATTAATTCTGGTTCAACCTTTACTTATTGGCCAGGCAGAAACATACACCGTATCAAAGACTCCTTTCAGTTCGGACAGGCACGATGAGTTTTGTCCTGTTTTCTATGCTGATGGGCTGGTCTTCACTTCAAATGCCGACGTAAGTTCACTGGCAAGTTACTTAACTTCAGAAAGCAACGGTGTATTTAATATATATTATACTTCTAAAGATGACAATGGAAACTGGTCAAACCCCAGGCTGTTTTCGCGGAATATTAAGACACGGTATAATGACGGGCCATCCACTTTTAACAGAAGATACGATACCATCTATTATTCAAGAAACCTGCATGTGAAAGGAAGCCTCAGGCGAAATGCCTATGCCAGGAACAAACTGGGTATTTTCTATTCCACCCATGGTGAAGAAGAGTGGAGCAATGTAAGGGAGATGAGAGTTAATAATGAGTGGTATAATGTAACTACACCCTACCTGTCACCTGATGGCAAGCGACTGTATTTTTCTTCCGACGATCCTGAAGGATATGGAGGCACGGACCTGTACTACCTTCCCTGGAAAGGTAATTACTGGGGTAATCCGGTAAACCTTGGCCCTGTGATAAATACAAAGGGAAATGAATCTTATCCCTTTGTTAACCAGGCCGGGGAATTACTTTTTTCATCGGATGGGCATGGGGGACTGGGAGGCAAGGATATTTTTTATACACGTTTTGCAGATACTGCCTGGATTAATCCGGTTCATATCGATGCACCGGTAAATTCAGCCCATGATGACTTTGGAATAACCACCGACCCGCTTATGAATGAGGGTTATTTTTCATCTAACAGGGACGGGTCTGTTGATATATATCATTTTAAGACACTTTTCCCTCAGATATTTTACAGGGACATCCAGAAAGAAAATCAATATTGTTTTGTGTTTGATGATTCGGGTTCAGTGGTTCTGGACACTACCTACCTGCAGTATCTGTGGACATTTGGTGATGACAGGTCAGCACGGGGGGCTGTGGTCAAACATTGTTTTCCCGGGCCGGGAGATTATGATATAAGACTGGACATTATTGAAAAGAACACGGGCAGACTCTTCTGTTCTAAATTGAATTATACATTAGAACTCAGGGATTTTAAACAACCATACATTGACAGTCCTGATGCTGCTGTCAGGGGAGAGGCAGTGGAATTTGATGGTACCGATTCCAACTTGCCAGGCTGGGAGATTCTAAGCTATTCATGGGATTTTGGTGATGGGACAAAGGTAACGGGACCTGTTGCCAGCCACGCATATTCTAAAAGCGGGAGGTATGAAGTCAACCTGACCCTGGGAGTAAGATCAGATTCAACCGGCAATGTATTTAAGACAGGTATATCGAAGATGATAGAAATATTCGACGGATTACAGAATAAACTTGAATTTGAAAGAAGACGTGAGGCATTGGCATCTGCTCCTGTAGGTGTTTTAGGTTTTTCCGGTGCTGAAGTGGATACAGTGTATTCTGTTGAAGAGAACCTGAAAAAAGGAGCTGTGTTCCGTGTCGAATTATTATCTTCTGAAAACAGGCTGGGAACAGGCGCCGGGATTTTCAGCAATGTCCCTTCAAAGTACATGCTTGAAGAGAAGTATAACGAAGAAACTAGCCTGTATAGCTATTATGTAGAGTGGCAAAAAACTCTTATGGCTACCTACCCTGCATACAGGGAGTTGTCGCAGCGTGGGTTTAATGATATTTTAGTGCAGGCAGTTGAAATAAAAGATCCGGCGGAAAGGTCACTATTTAATCTCATAAAGGTTTACAGTACATCAACCGGTCGTTGTTTTGATAGAAGCAACATGTTAACATCCCATGCATTGATAATGCTGGACCAGGTGGTTAATTTTATGAGAAAATACCCCAATGTGAAGCTTGAGGTGGGAGTCCATACAGACAGTACAGGATCCTCCGAGGCCAACTATAACTTATCCCGGGCAAGGGCAAAAACCATGGTCGATTACCTGATTAACCGGGGTATAGATGTTGCCAGGCTGGTGGCAAAAGGCTATGGTGAGTCAAAACCTGTTGCCCCAAACTACCTTGAAAGAGACAGGGAATTGAATCGGAGAATAGAATTCAGGATTATAAATGATTAACTTAGTGAATAGGTGTTC
This sequence comes from Bacteroidota bacterium, assembly GCA_034659275.1. GTDB lineage: Bacteria > Bacteroidota > Bacteroidia > Bacteroidales > VadinHA17 > UBA9300. Next base: position 5,792 of record JAYEGY010000004.1, read on the forward strand.
TGAAAATTCATTCTTTAGATTCGTAAATGAATATTTTTCTTAACTTTCAACTATGAAAAGCATAAATATTATTCGGCAATTATCATATCTATTTATGACTTGCCTCATGCTTGGAGGTTGTGACGATAAAATCGAATATGATCCCTGCCTTGAAACAAAGTGGCTCAATCCTAAAGAATACGAGATAAAACTGGCTGTACGTGTATCAGATAACAATCCTTCCCTGCCGGGTGGCTCTCCCGGTTCCCAGAATCCTGTCGATTTTCAAAAAATGAAGGTTTGTGGAAACATTGAGAAGATTGAATGTGATGGGTCATCAACTGGCCCTGTTAACCTTGGAAATACATATCTTGATAAACAAATCGATTACCCTGCCCCGGTAAATGAATCAGATGCTTACTGGATAGGCCATGTTGT
>JAYEGY010000005.1:0-6143 GCA_034659275.1 Bacteroidota bacterium
ATCCTGCTTACCATAACCACCCCACCCTTTTGGGAAAAATAAAGACCTTAGCAATGCGATAGCATTAAAGGGCTTTTTCTTTGTTGTATCCTCCCCTAATGGATCAATACGAGCGAAGCCCGAAAGGGCTGAGTGAGTATTAATCCTGCTTACCATAACCACCCCACCCTTTTGGGAAAAATAAAGACCTTAGCAATGCGATAGCATTAAAGGGCTTTTTCTTTGTTGTATCCTCCCCTAATGGATCAGGCCGAACGCAGTCCGCCGTCGCCAGAGGCTATGGCGGACGCAGTGAGGTCTAATCCTGCAGCCTGTCAAAAGCTTGCTTCTGTAAGGGTTGGGAAAATAAAGATCTTAGCAATGCGTGAGCATTGCAGGGCTTTTTCTCACTCTGAATATTCTGTTACCAGTTTTTGATACCTGGGTAGTGATTTTAATGGGGCTAACCTGATATCCATGTCTACCCAGTTGGGTGAAAACCAGCTGGGAATATTGAACAGTTGTTCAATTTTGTCCAGGGCCAGGTCATATTCACCTGTCATGGTATATATAATGGCAAGATCACCCAGGTAAGTAATTCCATAAGTGGCGTCTTTTTCAATAGGCAATATCTATGTGGCCTTGAGTCCTTCTTCTATTGCTTTTTCCTTTTGTCCGAGACCGGCATATGCCATACCAAGTGCACTATGATACCTCGGATCGTCAGGGACTTCCACCACTTTTTGTTCAAGTATCCCCAAGGCAGTCTTATAGTCATTGTGCGCATGCTCTGTTTCATTAAGATACTCATAGATAAAAGCCCTGAGCAAAGATTTCGGACAGGTCCACATCTTATGATGTATACCCCAGATTATTGCAGTGTCAGCTACCAATTTCAATGCCTCATCAAATTTTTTTTCTCCCACCTCCTGCCAGTAGCGTGCAAAAATGTAAAACTCATGTTCCGGGTCGACGTGCTGTATCATTTCCCTGCTTACTTCATTGGGGCCTTTCCAGCTCCAGGTAATAAAAGCTTTGTACAAATATGGCCAGTTATTATCCGGATCAATTGAATTTGCCTTATTGCATGTCTCTATCCCATATTCATACTGTCGTGTAGCCCACAGACAAAAAGTCATATGCGTAAGTATACCAGCATCAAGCGGGCTTGCCTCACTGGCTTTTTCATGCAATTGAATAGCCTCCTCATAATTACCCTGTGGTAAGATAATATCTGATTTTTCAAGCAGGACTTCCACATCATCGGGCATCCCTCTCTCAGCTATTCTCAGGTGCTCCAGCGCCTGGTTTTCATCGCGGTAAGCATATAAATAATAATAACCCAGCGCCAGGTGTACCCTGGGATCTTCAGAACCGTATTTCAATGCTTTTCTTGCTGCCCTGTCTGCCTGTGCCAGGCGTGATTCAGAAAGGTCTTGTCTTAAATATCGAAGCCTGCCATGTGCTCTTGCCAGTTCAGCATAAGCAAGGGCAAAAGTCGTATCAATATCAACGGCTTCCTGGAAATTTTTCAGAGCCTCGAGCCAATAGCTCAGTGTGAAGTGTGGCTTGCCTGCATAATAACGACCTCGCAGGTATGCCTGGTACGCATCCAGATTATCTGTTGGCTGTTTATCAATTTTTTCTTTCTCACCCGGTGAGAGCACTACTTTCAATTCGGATGCAATTTTTTGTGCTATCTCACTCTGTATAGAGAATATTTTTACCCTTTCTTTTATGTAATCACCTGCCCAGACATGTTTATCGGTAGTTGCATCTATCAGCTGTATCCATATTCTTAATTCGTTTCCCGTACTACCTATGCTCCCTTCAACAAGGTAATTGGCATTCAGTTCATTTCCAATGACAGCAGTGGTCTTATCGGTATTCCTGTAATGATCTGCTGAAGTTCTTGATCTCACCGAAAAAGCATCTATCTTTTGGAGGTGATAGAGAATTTCTTCCCTTATACCATCACAAAAATAAGCCTGTGCTGTATCAGCACTTAAATTATTGAAAGGCAGAACAGCAATGGATTTTTCCAAGTCCGAAGCCGACCCTCTTTGATACTTCCTTTCCTGCAAATATATTTATAACGAGAAGACCGATAATAACAACAATACTTATATATGTTGCTATCTTCCATCCTTGTGCTTTTGAAGGTTTTTCAGTATGATGTTTGGACTTTTCATCAAGAGGCCTTGTTTTCTTCACCCCTTCCGGTGTAATATCATATACCCATGAAAAAATAACCGAGATTACCAGGCCGATACACAATAGGACAAATACAAACCTCAATGTCCAGTCAGGCAGTCCGAAAGGCTCTGCAATAATATCCACCAGTTCCAGGAGCACAAAAGCTGCTGCAGCATAAACCGGTATTACCCGTACTACACGCCTGCGTTTCAATTCCTGCCAGAAATTAAGTGGGTTGTCGGCCATCTCTACTTTGTTGATGCACTTATTATTATAAAGTTACGTGAAATACAGGGTAAAGTCAAATATTAAAGGCTAAGGCTGTGGAAGAGATGAGAGATGAGAGATGAGAGATGAGAGACGAAGTGAAACGAAGTCCCTGACCGACTGTAAGGAGCCCGCCTTCGTTGCCAAAGGCTATGGAAGACGCAGTGAGGTAATTTACGCACTGCATCAGCAGTGCAAGTTACATTATTACATTGCTAAATGTTATTATATTATAAAATATGCTAATTCTGGGATTTTTTCTTAGATTTGGTAAAATACCATTAACCATAGAATTTCACGGTAAACAACTGCCCGTATTTTCAACTATGAATAGGTTGCTCCTTCAAAAATAACATTCTTACCCTTAAGCCAGGGGTATTTCTGGCGGGAAAACGTTTGCATTACCTCCAGTATCAGGGGGAGATTTCTTTTCTTCTTCAGCTGTACTGTGATTGCATCTTCCTGGATAATGACATCAGCACTATTGAGAACAAACTTGTCATAGAGGCTCTGAACAGAAAGATGTTCGTAACGCTCCAGTTGCAAAGCAAGTAATCGGTACAGATTGTTGGCCAGTATTGACATAGTCAGATCAAAATCGACCTTGATGACCATAGAAGAGGAGACCAGGTTCAGGTGAAAAAAATCAATCTGTTCCGAGATAGATTTTTCGACTATCCAGCGACGCGCATATTTTCTGATCACTTTTTCAATAGCCAGATCAAAATCGTTTGTAATGATCATAGCCGGTTTGATTTTCCCATGACCGGTAATGATGACTTGCCTGATCTGTTTGTCATATCCTTTCAGGAACACCTGCTCGTCATACACACGCAAGATTCTGTGCTTACTTCCGGCACATTCAACCTTCACTTTTTTCCATCCCTGTGCAGGCAGATGAGATATTCTTTCGAGTATCTTTTTCCCTCTTCGACGGATGGTGATAAAATTAATCTCTGACTGGTCCAGCTTTCTCAGGTTCTCATAATTGGTGAACCTGCTGTCAAAAACAATATATCTGAGCTTGTTATCTTTTTTCGTTGTGCCACTGTGGTAGAAGTCCAGGAATTCAAGGACAACAGCGCTTTCATCCTTTTGCAGGATATCCGCATTGCCATAATCAATCAATCCGGTATCGGGATCCTGTGCAAGCACAGCCAGCATGCTGCTGAGTGCTTTGCCGCGTTTGCCTGACCAGTTGTTTTCCAAGTGGGTATCATCTCCCCAGTAAGGAATGGTGGAGAAGTCCAGGTTGGAGGTGTCCTCCAACAACCCTGCTTTGCTCCATAAACGATGAAGTTGTTTGAGGAACTTTTGATTCATCTCACTGGTAACCCGGTCGGAATATGAAGTGTACCATGCTGTCTTGGGTAACACGTTAAGCCCGGCAAACAGTCCCATGCCCCGATCCATACACCATGTGTCATCAGAAGAGTACCGACGGCGGTTTGCCAGTTTCAGGGCCAAAAAACTAAGTATAGAAGAGGTCTTGTCAATAACCGATGTCCCGGGATAGTCTGACTTGTCAATAACAGTGTCTATTTTGTAACGCCTTATCAGACCCAGGAACATCAGTATACCGGCATTGGAACTTTTAAAAACCTCCGGAACAAAATCCAGTGGAGATGATTTCTCTGCAGATATCTGTACACTGTCCAACTGTTGTCTGACAAACTTGGCACGTCTGGGTAAACGTGAGAACCCTTCTGCCGATACAATGTTGTAAATATGCTTCTCTGATAAGGGAAGTCCCAGTCCGTCAAGAGCAACCTTTATGTCAGGTACCGAGTAATACTTCTTCCGCATCTCAATGACAAGCGATTTGATCTGATCGGTTTCCGAAGAGACTTTCCTTCCGGGCCGGTGCTCAACAAAAAAGAAAGAACCCGTTGGATCAGTTTCCAGTTTCTTCCTGAAAGAAGCGACCAGGGAAGTAAATTCACGATAAGTATATCCAAAGCGTGAGGCTACCTCTTGAGCTGGTTTGTGTTCTGTAAAGTACATCCTCAGGGCTTCATATTGTTTGTGGGAGACCAACTCCGGGGACAGAAAGAAAGATTCCGGCTTCATGATACTGTTTATTTGTACTGTGATATAAATATACAATATCATTTAAATATTTATCCGGACAATAGGCCATACTTATTAACAAGCTATGATTTAATTGTTTATAAGATCGGAGTGGATTATTGATTTTCAATGACATATTATCTAAACACACAATTATGAAATATATATACAGTATCAAGCTAAGAACCGGACCAGTAAGCATGGTCTGTAAACACCTGTATTACAGGAATTAAGAAGATAAATTGAATAAATGTAGAGAGAGGGTAGTACGCTCAATTAATTCTGTGAAAACCAATGTTAACTAATAATCCAGGAGGAAAGAAAACATGGCAAAGAAGAACTCAATACAAAGAAGGAGATTTTTACAATTATCATCCATTGCTTTGCTGGCCGGAGCGTCCGGTAAGATTATAGGCAGACCACTTGAGCGTGAACCGCAATCGCAGGTTGAAGACGCCGCAAATAAAGTAGGAAAGTTAACCCGGCGGAAACTGGGATACAGCCAGAGGGATATATCAGTGATCATAGGATCAGGTGACCTTGAAAAGCTCTCCACTGAGGCAGGCATACTATGCGGCATGAACTACTGGCATAAGGCAAACAGGTGGATACGTAAGGGCACACCGGAAGCCATACTCAAAAACAGGGAAGCTCATATATGCCAGGTCACTGTCGACCGTGTTGGCGGAGACCATTTCCAGGGTCATTTAGATGAAGAGGAACATTGCAGGTTTGTAAAACAGGCTGTAAAAGAAACGGGTCTGGGTTATTTTGATGATATGCAGTTACACTATGGCTATCACAATGTAGCGGAACTGAAGAATGACAGGAGTTTTATAAGAGCATTTGAGCGCCTTAAAAAAGAAGGGCTGGTCAAACATCTCTGCCTCTCACAGCACAGCTATGACGGAAGCCCACGTGTTAAGAATGGGGAAAGTGCAGCGGAAGTACTCACCGCTGTGGTAGAAGACGGACTTTATGAGCATGCCCAGTTCATGTATTCATACGGCGGTGATCCCGAGATGGATGAATTTATTGAGTTTGCAAAAAGTAAGAATTTTGGAACAATTGCTATGAAAACTGCCAGGGGCATAGGCCGGATGAGGGAGGATAGTTCATTTATGAATAACCTGCCCGAAGGGGTAGCACCACATAATGCCCTTACACGCTGGCTGACCACCGAGACAAATTTAGATGCCGTTGTTATGCGTGTAAGGAACCTGGATGAATTTACTGAATCATATTCAGGCGCAGGAAAGAAGCTACGCACCTCTGATGCCCTGGCTATTTCATTGATGACAGCGGAGGCTAACAGGACAACCTGCCGCCTCTGCGGTAAGTGCCAGACCCAATGCCAGCAGGGCATCCCTATAACAGATATCCTCCGCTTTGAACGCTACGGCATGGACGACCACGACTGGGAAAAGGCGAGCAGCCTTTATTGCGGATTGCCTGTAAGGGCAGATGTATGCGATAATTGTGGAAATTGCGTACAGGCATGCCCACTGAGCCTGCCGATACCCGAGAAGCTGGCCAAAGCACATATGTTGCTTGCTTAAGCATGGAGCATGGTGCAGGGAGCAAGGAGCAGGGAGAAATGGCGAAGAAACTAGTAGCACAGGGCATAATAG
>JAYEGY010000006.1:0-27319 GCA_034659275.1 Bacteroidota bacterium
AGCAAAATTTTACTGCACATCAAAAAGCAGTACCTTTGTAAATGGAATTCTCGATAAAATAGTAAGGGAGATGAGAAATAAGAAAATGTTTAAAAAAACAGGAAGAGGCCTTATCGGGGAAGATGGTTTTAAAGAAGTACCAAATGAAGGAAGGAAATAAAAGCAGAAATAATAACTAAAAATAATATTTAATAATGAACAATTTAGCGTTTTTATACTTAATGGGACCTGCACCAGAAGGTCAGAATCCGTTGGTTACATTCTTACCTTTAATATTGGTTTTTGTGATCTTTTATTTCTTTATGATAAGACCTCAGGTGAGAAAACAGAAAGAAATGAGTAATTTCAGGAGATCTCTGAAAAAAGGTGATAAGATTGTAACTAGCGGTGGGATTTACGGAAGAATAACAGACGTAAAAGATAATGCTGTCACCGTTGATGTAGGTGATAATATTCTTTTAAAGATCGATAAGAGTGCTGTTTTAAGAGATCCGGGCGATATTAAACAAAAAAGGTAAGTCCAGGGTAATTTTTAACTGAGAACCATATGGACCCGGAAGAAAATTCTAAAGAAAGCCTGAAAAGAATATACAGGAAACTTAAGGAAAAGCTTTTTAACCGTAATGTTGCTGTTTTTTCCTTTTTCCTCTTGCTTTCATTTATCTTCTGGTTTATTAATGCGCTCAGCAAAAATATCACAGGTTCGGTAAATTTTCCAGTAAGGTATATCAATTTTCCTGAGAACCTTGCCCTGGTAAATGAATTACCTGATAAATTGAGCCTGGAAATGAAGGGTCCCGGTTATTCAGTATTGAAGGCCAGAATCAGTGGCAACAAAACACCTCTTGTAATAGATGTCAACAATTCAGGTCTTTCCGTCAAGGATGAAGAAACTGAACTGGAGTTTTATATCTATTCATATAATCTGAGGGAATCTTTCTCGAGACAAGTCAGGAGTGATTTCGATATTAATTCAATCACCCCGGACACAATTAATTTCATTTTTGATAAAGTAATCAGGAAAAAAGTGCCTGTCAGGCCTGATGTCAAAGTGAATACACAGAGGCAATTTATGATTAACGGGAATATTGCATCTGATCCTGATTCAGTTGAAATATCAGGGCCAAGGGCAGTAATTGATACAATTGACCACGTTAAAACCGAATATCATGAATATAACCAGGTTAATGAAGAAATTAGCCGGAATATTAATATTGAATCTATTCGTAAAGTAGGCATATCACATAAAAAAGCGGAAATCACTATACCCGTTGAACAGTTTACCGAGGAAATAATTGAGGTCCCTGTCGTGATACTTAATGAACCTGACACAGCTATAGTGAGATTGTTCCCTGATATGGTGAATGTCCATTTTAATATAGCTCTCAGCGATTATAACAGGATACAGGAAATACCCCTGGAAGCAGTGGTTGATATGAAAGGCATCAATGTGAGAACAATTGAACGGCTTACAGTTGAATTGGTTAAGCTGCCCGATTTCATAAGTAATGTCAGGTATAACCCAAAACAGGTCGAATATATTATTGAGAAGAAATGATATTCAGGTTAGGTGTCACAGGTGGCATAGGCAGCGGTAAGACTACAGTGTGCAAGACTTTTAATGTTCTTGGTGTTCCCGTTTTTTCAGCTGATGAGGAGGGGCGTGTAATAATGGATACAGATACTCAGTTGAGGGAGGACCTTAATAATCTTGTTGGTGAAGACCTTTATGCATCAGGTGGGTTGGACAGGAGAAGGCTGGCATCAATAATTTTTAATGACAGTGAAATGCTCAACAAGGTTAACAACCTGGTACATCCCCTTGTTTTTGCAAACTACAGGGAATGGTGCCAACAACAATACTCTGATTATGTTATTTTTGAGGCTGCAATACTGTTTGAAACAGGAGCTGAGGAACATGTTGACAAAACACTGGCGGTAATAGCTCCCATGGAAGAACGTGTAAAAAGAGTTATGGAGCGAAATAAAATGAGCCGCCAGCAGGTAATGGCAAGGGTGCACAATCAGATTTCAGATGAAGAAATGATTAAACGGTCAGATTATCACATAAATAACTCGGATAAAGAGATGATTATTCCACAGGTATTGGAAATACATAAGGGTATCTTACATTATCTTAATAAATAAGATTATGGGCAAATATGCTAAATGGATTGGCGGTGGTCTGGGATGGTTCTTCGGGGGTCCTTTGGGTGCCCTGCTGGGCTTTGCAGTTGGATCGGTCTTCGATGGTACCAGCAGGGAGGGAACAACCACCAGCTTCCGGGGAAGAAAATATAATACTACTGCAGGGGATTTTGCTTTAAGCCTTATAGTCCTGATAGCAGCAGTGATGAAAGCTGATGGTAAAGTGGTAAGGTCAGAACTGGATTATGTTAAGAATTTCTTCAGGAATCAATTTGGTGACGATACAGCCAATGAGGCCCTGCTTATGCTGAGAGATTTGCTAAAGCAGGATATTCCTGTAGCAGATGTATGCCGGCAGATAAGCAGGAATATGGAATATTCATCGAGGTTGCAGCTGCTACATATGTTATATGGAATATCAGTCTCTGACAGGCATGTCCATGAACGGGAACTCAAGGCCATAGAATCAATAGCATCTTATCTTAATATCTCAACAAAGGACAGGGAGTCAATAAAAAATATGTTTGTCCCTTCGGATGATGCTTACTATAAAATACTTGAAATAAGCCCCAGCGCCAGCAACGAGGAAGTAAAAAAAGCTTACAGGAGTATGGCAAGGAAATATCATCCCGATATGGTGAGCCACCTGGGGGAGGATTTTAAAGAGATAGCCCATGAAAAATTCCGTAAGGTTAATGAGGCATATGAAAAAATCAGGAAAAGCAGGAATATGTCATGATAATCAATACTATTAATCTGAAAAACAATACAAATGGTTCTTAAAGATTTATTGGTAATTTCAGGATCCCCAGGATTATACAAGTTTATTGCCCAGGGTAAAAATGCAGTTATAGTTGAACACCTTGAAACGGGTAAAAAAACATCGGCCCATGGTACTGCAAAAGTAAGTTCACTGGAAGATATTGCAGTCTTTACTGATACAGAAGAAGTATCCCTGGCTGAAATATTTGATAAAATCTACGAAAAGTAAAATGGTGATCCATCTATTAACCACAAGTCATCGCCCGACGAACTGAAGCAATATTTCAGTGAACTTCTGCCTGATTATGACAGGCAAAAAGTCTATGTCTCTGATATCAAGAAGATAATCCAATGGTATAATATTTTGCATTCACTTGATATGCTGAAAAAGGAGGTAGAGGAGGAGGAAAGAGAAAAAGAGAAAGAAGAAAAATCTCCCGGTTCAGATTCATCGCCCCATCTGTTATAAAATATATTGCAGCTGAAAGGGAATGCCTATCTTGCCTTGCTTGAATTATCTATAACCAAATGAAGATGAAAAACCTATTAGTTTTAATATTTATTTCCCTTGCCTCCCTGCTTACGGCACAGGATTTTTCATTTACGGAAACATTCAATGATATGGAATACCGGATGGTCGGACCCTACAGGGGCGGGCGGGTGACAGCAGTTGCAGGAATAGAATCGCAACCATATGTTTTCTACATGGGCACTACAGGTGGAGGAGTTTGGAAAACAACAGATTATGGCCTGAACTGGAGTAATGTATCAGATGGGTATTTAAATACGGGGTCAATAGGCTCCATAAGAGTATCACAGTCTGACCCTGATATAGTTTATGTGGGTACAGGATCAGATGGTATCAGGAGCAATGTTATAATGGGAAAGGGAATGTACCGTTCTGATGACGCAGGCAATACATGGGAATATATCGGACTGGAAAAGGCAGGGCAGATTGGGGCAGTTGTAATACATCCTGATAATCCTGACATATGCTATGTTGCAGCTATTGGTAACCCCTTTGGTCCGAATATAGAGCGCGGCGTATTCAAGACTACCGACGGAGGAGAAACATGGGAAAAAGTACTTTTTATATCCAATAAAACAGGCGTCAGCGATATTGAATTACATCCGGCTAATCCTGATATTTTATATGCTTGTGCATGGACTGTAAGAAGAAAACCATGGACAATAATCTCCGGATCCGATGAGGGTGGCATTTACCGTTCTACAGATGCAGGTAATACATGGAAGAAGCTCGAAAAAGGACTGCTTTCGGGTGTTGTTGGCAAGAGTGACCTGGCTGTTTGTAAGGCTGAACCCGAAAATCTGTATGTACTTGTTGAGGCTGAGAATGACCAGGGCGGGGTGTACTTTTCTGATAACAGTGGTGAAGACTTTGTTCTCCTCAGTAAGGAAGAATACCTTCTCGACCGCCCCTTTTATTATACTAATATTGATGTCGATCCGACAGACCCGGATATATTATACGTAAACTCAACCGGCTATTACAAGTCCTCAGATAAAGGGAAGACATGGACCAGAAAGTCGACTCCACATGGTGATAATCATGATATGTGGATCAATCCGTCAGACCCCGATATATTCATACAATCAAATGATGGGGGAGCAAATGTTACATTAAACGGGGGTGATTCATGGTCGACACAGGATAACCAGCCCACAGCTGAATTGTACCAGGTCAATGTCGATGACCAGTTTTCCTACTGGCTCTATGCAGGGCAGCAGGATAACAGTACCCTGGCTATTCCCGGCAAAGCTGCATGGTCATACAGAAACAGCCAGCTTATGTCTGTTGGAGGATGCGAAACAGGGCCCGCAGTGCCCAAGCCCGGGAATCATAATATTGTATACTCAAACTGCAAGGGTCGGTTCGGTGTTTATAATAAGATAACAGGGCAGGAAAAACAATATTATGTTGGTGCAATAAATATGTATGGCCATAATCCCGCTGACCTGAAATACAGGTTCCAGCGGGTGTCCCCGATAATAGTATCACCACATGATCCTGATGTGGTTTATCACTGTTCCCAGTATGTTCATATGACCCGGAATGACGGTCTTAGCTGGGAAACGATATCACCTGATTTAACAGCTTTTGAACCCGATAAACAGGTGATATCAGGATCTCCGATTACCAGGGATATCACGGGTGAAGAGTTTTATAGCACTATATATTCAATAGCTGAATCGTCGCTGCACGAGGGCGTGATATGGACAGGTGCCAATGACGGACCCATACATGTCACTACCGATGGTGGCGCAAGCTGGAAAAATATTACTCCTCCTGATCTGCCACCCGGTGGCAGGGTTGAAACAGTAGAAGCATCACCACATGATCCAGCAAAAGCTTACGTGGCAGTATACAGGTACCTGCTCGATGACTGGAAGCCATATATCTACAGGACACAGGATTATGGAGCTACGTGGACCCTTCTGACAGATGGAGCAAATGGTATCCCACCGGATTGCCCAACAAGAGTGGTAAGGGAAGATCCTGATCGCGAAGGTCTTCTTTTTGCCGGCACCGAGCATGGTGTATGTGTTTCTTTTGATGATGGCGCTAATTGGTATACATTACAGCAGAACCTCCCCGATGTACCTGTAACAGATATTAAGGTTTACAGAAATGACCTTATACTCTCCACAATGGGCCGCTCATTCTGGATAATGGATAATATAAGCCCCTTGCATGAATTTAATCCTGCACTGAATAATGACAGGGTCATATTATTTAAAACACTCGATGAATTCAGATCGCCTGACAGGAGAGGATTATACATAGATTACTTCCTTCCTGATGAAGAAGAATCAGCAATTATTGAGATAAGTAATAATGATGGCGAGGTGGTTAAGACAATTAATGGAGATGTTACCGAGGGCTTTCATCGATTAATGTGGAATATGCGTGTAGATGTGGACCTACCACCGGAGGCAGCCACCAGGTGGTTTCGGGGGCCTGAAGTAATCCCTGCAAGGTATACAGCCACACTGAAAGTTGACAGTGAAAAACATTCTATAGGTTTTGACATTTTACCTGATCCAAGAATAATAGAGGGTGGAATGACTTATTCAGATTATGAGGCACAATTTGACCTGTGTATTAAAGTGGTGGATCTTTATAAAAAAGTATCCGCCCTTATTGCAGATATAAATAAGCTGCTTGAACCGCATGAAGGTAAAATTGAAGAAAAAGCCAGAACGGCCCGAAGAGCTCGCATTATGAGAGAAGAACTGGGCCAAACAAAGGCTGAACTTGTAAGCCGAAATGATATACGTTATCCACAGCCAATGCTTGTTGACCAGGTTATGTACCTCTATTCGATGATAAGCAGATCGGATCAGAAACCGGGGGAAGATGCATATGAAAGGTATGATGAACTATTAAATATATTTGAATCACTGAAATATCAATATGACAGAATAATGGATTAATTGGTTTCTTTTTTATATTTTTGTTAGAGTAATGCAATTATATATTATAACTGACACTATTCTTATAAACTAACTAACTCATACAAATGAACCATACCACAGATTGTCTAAGAATTTTTTCTTTCCTGGTTTTATTTTCAGTAATTCTTGCAGGCTGTAAAAACCATCCGCCCGCAATTACCCATAATTTGGAATCTGATACAATAAGTGTATCTCATGGTGATGAATTGGACTTTGCAATCAGATTTGCTGACGACAGGGAAGAGCTGCAATCAGCAACTATAACATTTAATGATAATGAACTGTATTCAGGAAGTGACAGTTTATTTGAACATTCCCTGCAAACATCCGATCTGAAAGCCGGCAGATACACATTGAGCATTAATGCTCTGGATGCCGACAGCATGTTATCAGAGAAAGTAGTAACAATAAATATCAAAGGTGTTAATCCATCCCTTGGTGAACTGTCGGTTTCAGAAGTTGGCGCCACCTATGTTAAAGCGCAGTTTGATATAACAAGTGCCGGAGGTTTGGAGATAACAGAGAAAGGAGTATTATATTCCCCGGTGTCAGGTGAAGGAAGCGAAGAGAAGAAAATAATAATAAATAATACCGAACTTGAAACTGACAATATTGTTGACGGCTTCCCGAGAGATACTGATATGCGCTTAAGGGCTTATGCAAAAAATGCAGCGGGAACGGCTTACAGCAATTATGTAAATATTAAAACCAGAGATGGTATTCCTGTTGTCAGGACCGGTGAAGTCAGCAATATTCACTCAAAAACTGTTGATGCATCAGGTACCCTTGTTACAAACGGCGGGGAAAAACTCATAAGTTATGGTATATGTTATTCTGAAAATGCTGATCCTCGTATAAGTGACAACGTAAGTTATGCATATGGGAATGTTAACTATATAATAGAACTGGATGGCCTTGAGCCTTTTACAAAATATCATTTCAGGGCTTTTGCCAGAAACAGGTTCGCAACCAGGTATGGTGATATTAAAAGCTTTGAAACAACAGGACCACCGACAGTTAAAACAGGTGAACCTGGAAGGATAATGGTCAGTTCAATAAGGATGAACATAGAGGTCGTTGATAATGGCGGTCATGAGGTAACAGACGCCGGTATTTGCTATTCCATGCTTAAGGAACCCAGTATTGACACTAATGTGTCCAGTTTCGGGAAGGGTGTGGGTAAATTTGAAGATGTGGTTAGTAACCTTGATCCCGGCACCAGGTATCACATAAGGGCTTATGCCATTAACAGCGAAGGTGTGTCATATGGAGATGAAATAATACTGTCAACAAAGCTGGGAATCCCGGAGGTGGTCACGGAAGATGTGAGTGAAATAGACTATTCCTCTGTTACAGTAACCGGTAATGTACCTGATGACGGTGGCCTGGATGTAATTGAACGCGGAATAGTTTGGGATACCATTACCCGTCCGACAAAAAATAATAATTATGCTGTTGTGGAAGGCAGTACCGGTGAGTATGACTACAGGATTACCGGTTTGGAAGCAGGCAGGAAATATTATGCCAGGGCATATGCCAGGAATGAAAAAGGTTATGTGTATGCAGAAGCTGTGGATTTCATTCCATATATCGCAATGGACATGGTAACAGTAGAGGGTAACTATTTCTCAATGGGCAGTGAAGAAGGTGACAGGACGGCCCAACCGGTACACCAGGTTAAGGTCGATTCCTTTATGATCGGTAAATATGAAGTTACGAACGACAGGTATGTTAAATTCCTGAACGACCACCTCAATCAAATTACATTCGAGGGCGACAGCGATGTAGTTATGCTTAGAGAACATCCTGTATACTTCCTTAAGGTATATGGAGAGGATTATGAGGCGACAGACTTTCAGGTACCAATATATTACGAGGATGGCAGCTTCGATGTAAGAGAAGGTTTCGGAAATTTCCCTGCTATACTCGTTAGCTGGCATGGTGCACGTATGTTTTGCGAGTGGGCAGGCGGACGACTTCCCAGCGAAGCAGAGTGGGAATTTGCTGCCAGGGGAGGGCGGAACACTTCAAATGATTTTGCAGGCAGCAACGATCTTGATGAAGTGGGATGGTATTACCGCAACAGCAAAGACGCTCCCTGCGAGCTGATGCCTAATGGAAGAGGACTTTACAGGGTAGGGCAGCTTAAAGCCAATAAGCTTGGCATTTATGATATGTCGGGTAATGTAAGCGAGTGGTGCTATGATATTTATGACGCAGATTATTATTCAATCTCGCCCGAAGAAAATCCTATGGGAGCAGAGAAAGGTACATTTAGAGTAATCAGGGGGGGTAGCTGGCTTGACCGCGAGGAATATTGTACGGTATATTCAAGGATAAGAAGCTTTGACCTGAATAAGGGTTATGACAATATAGGTTTCAGATTAGTAAGGCCCATTAATAATAAGTAAAAAACTTATTCAATTTTTTTTGCCTCTTCCCATATCTGATCCATTTCTTCAAGTGACATATCACGTAGTGTCTTGCCTTGTTGTAAGGTTTTTTCTTCCAGGTGGTTAAATCTTGATATAAATTTCTTGTTTGTTCTCTCAAGAGCTGACTCGGGGTCTATCTCGTAGAGCCTTGCCGCATTAATAAGTGAGAAAAATACATCACCGAATTCTGATTCTATTTTTTTAATGTTCCCCCTGTCTATTTCTTCCTTCAGTTCTTCTAATTCCTCCGATACTTTATCCCATACTTGTGTCCTGTCCTCCCAGTCAAAGCCCACACCTCTGACCTTTTCCTGGACCCTGTTTGCCTTGACCATTGCAGGTAAGGACTTTGGTACACCGGATAGGACCGGTTTATAGGAGTCAGACTCGTTTAATTTAATTTTTTCCCAGTTGTCTTCCACCTCAGTGGCACTTTTTACTTTAGTGTTGCCAAAAACATGAGGATGCCTGTATACAAGCTTTTTGTTTATACCTTCAATGACACTGGTAATATCAAAGCTTTTCTTTTCTGAACCTATGCGTGCATAAAACACTATATGAAGCATCAGGTCGCCCAGCTCCTTGCAAATTGCATTATCGTCGTTATTAAGTATGGCGTCAGCCAGTTCATAGGTTTCTTCTATGGTTAATTTCCTTAATGATTCATTTGTCTGTTTCATATCCCATGGGCAACTTGTACGCAGTTCGTCCATGATATCCAATAATTCTTTAAATGCCGTTAATCTTCTGTCTGATTCCATCTCTAATAATCTAAAAAAGCATTCCTGGTTTCTTGCTGCTGCCAGGAGCAGCAATCCTGACTATGTCACCAACCTGCAGGCTCAGTAATTCCGAGGCATTGGTTCCGTTTATGCCTATCTCGAGCAAATTCAGGGAGTTGAATACAGCCAGTAACTCACCAATTGATTCACTGTTATAAGATTTGCTTATATGGTCAATAATATTCTTGTTTGACCTGATAGCTATACTGAACTTTTTATTATTAAAAACCCTGTTAAATAAATCGTATGTAATATTTGAAATAGCATTCCCGTAGGTGTCTATATATATTATACTTCCTGAAATTTCATCCTCCTCAAAAGTGGCCCTGAAAGGAATCATTTCCCGGATGGTTTTCTTTTCTGTGCCTATACTGTTAAGATCATTTTGATTTATTATTGCGGCTGCAGCTTCAGCAAATACACGGGCTTCATCAGTTTTATCCGTATTCTTACCCGGGCCGAGTTGTATGATCCTGTCAGGTTCAGAATTGAGGAGCAAATGAAAGATACCATTATCTGCACCGATAAAAAAATGATTTTTTGCTTCAACAACAATATGAGGACTTTTCTCACTGTATTCGGACTGAACACAGATGATGTGAACTGATCCGGGCGGATAATGCTCAAAGGTATTCCTGATCACAAATGCACTCTTCTGTATGTTGAACGGACTTAATCCACTGGCATTGTCTATGATTATGGTGTTTGGGCACATACTTGTAAGCTTACCTTTCAGTATGCCATTATAATAATCAAATGCTTGCCATTCAGTAGTAAGAGTAATTACTGGCATCCTCAAAAACTTATGCTGTAGATGATATTCTTGTAAAAAAAATAGGTTACTTTGTACTATTCAAACCTAAGGTTTTTTTTTGAGAATACACAGGTATTTTATGTAAAAAGGTTATTTGAATATATGGTAGAAAAGATAATTGAATTAGAAGATATAGACCCCAAGATTTTTTTCGGAACCAATAATTTACTTATTGATAGCATACGTAATTATTTCCCAAAACTTAAAATAATTGCCAGGGGCAATGAGATAAAGGCAATAGGTGAAGAAGAAGAAGTTGATAAGTTTGAGATAAAAATAAATGAACTGATTGACTTTTTTGAAAAACATAACCGGCTGCAGCAGGAGGACGTGGAAAGACTTTTTTCTGATCCTGATCTGTTAAAAGCTGCCACCGATGGTGGTATGGAAGAAAATCTTGTATTCAATATAAGTGGAAAACCAATAAGAGCCCGTACTGTTCATCAGTTTCACCTTGTCGAGGATTATAAGGTGAACGATCTTTTAATTGCTGTCGGTCCTGCGGGAACAGGTAAAACATATACAGCTATTGCGCTGGCTGTCAGGGCGCTGAAAAATAAACAGGTCAGGAAGATAGTGCTGACCAGGCCTGCGGTTGAAGCGGGTGAGAGGCTGGGATTCCTGCCGGGGGATATGAAGGAGAAACTGGATCCCTATCTGCAACCACTCTATGATGCACTTAAAGATATGATACATTTCCGTAAACTTGAAGCATGGCTTGAAGATGGTACAATACAGATCGCTCCACTGGCATATATGCGAGGACGAACACTGGAACAATCATTCGTGATACTGGATGAAGCCCAGAACACAACAATAAACCAGCTTAAAATGTTCCTGACAAGGATGGGTGTAAGTTCCAAGTTTATTATGACAGGTGATATCACCCAGATAGACCTGCCGGATAAGCGAAAATCAGGCTTGTTGCAGGCAATGAGAATATTAAAAGGGATCGAGGGAATATCCATTATAATGTTCGATGAAAGAGATATTGTAAGGCATAAGCTGGTAAAGGATATCGTCAGGGCTTATGATCAGGAAGAGAATGACAGGCCCGATGTTGAGACTGAGCGACGAAGGGATGAAGAGACGGAGTGACTGAGTGACTGAGTCAAACCCGGAACGCGAACCCCGGAACTAGATATATAGTATTAACTAAAAAAATTACAGCAAATAATGTCACAGGCAATAACAAAAACTAACTTCAGCTTCCCGGGGCAGAAAGATGTTTATCACGGTAAAGTCAGGGAGGTTTACAATATTGATGATGAGTACCTGCTAATGGTGGTGACAGACCGTATTTCGGCATTTGATGTAGTGCTTCCCCGCGGAATTCCTTACAAGGGCCAGGTATTAAACCAGATAGCTTCAAAATTCCTTGATGCCACATCTGATATAGTTCCCAACTGGAAAATTGCAACACCCGATCCAAACGTTACTTTTGGCCATAAATGTGAGCCATATCCTGTTGAAATGATTGTCAGGGCATACCTTACAGGCAGCTCCTGGCGTACTTATAAAGCAGGTGCAAGAAGCATATGCGGTGTACCTATACCTGATGGAATGAAAGAACACCAGCGTTTCAACAATCCGATAATTACACCAACCACTAAAGCAGAACAGGGCTTGCACGATGAGGATATATCAAAAGAAGAAATAATAAAGAAGGGACTGGTGCCGGAAGAAGAATATGAGTTGCTTGAAAAATATAGCATGGAACTGTTTAACAGGGGTTCAGAAATAGCATCAGAACATGGTCTTATCCTGGTTGACACGAAATATGAATTTGGGAAGAAAGATGGTGAGATATATCTGATTGATGAAATACACACCCCCGATTCATCCCGGTATTTTTATGCAGATGTTTATAAGGAGCGGTTTGATAAAGGACAAGCCCAGAAGCAACTATCCAAGGAGTTTGTCAGGGAATGGCTCATGTCTCATGGTTTTCAGGGTCAACCCGGACAGGAGGTGCCGGAAATGACCGATAACTTCATTGCGGAAGTGTCTGAAAGGTATATTGAATTGTTTGAAAAAATTACCGGTGATAAATTTATCAGGGCAGATATTTCAAATGTCAAGGCACGCATTGAGAAAAATGTTAATGAGTTCCTTAAGGAAAGATCCTGATGGTATGGTGTTCGCGTCCACAAGATTCCTGAACTTCACACCCCGCTAAATCACACTCCATTTTTCCTGCTTTAAAACATATCACAGAAAGTGACATTTTTGGTTGTTATCATTGAAAAAAATTTCAACCTTGGGTATCATTTTTTTGTAACCTTATATTTCAATAAATTTCAAGGAATGAATAAAATTGTTGAGAAAGAACAACTGAATAATAATGTTGTAAAGCTGGTGATTGATGCTCCCCGCATTGCTCAAAAGCGTAAAGCCGGACATTTTGTTATAATTAAAATTAACAAAAAAGGGGAGAGAATACCCCTTACTATTGCTGATGCTAATCCTGAAAAAGGCACCATAACCCTGGTGATTCAAAAAGTAGGGGTTACATCTCATAAATTAAGTTTAATGAAGGAGGGTGATAAGATCGAAGATGTTGTGGGGCCACTTGGTAATGCTACTGAAATAAGCAATGTTGGCACGGTACTATGTGCAGGTGGAGGTGTGGGAATAGCTCCATTGCTACCCATTGCCAGGGCTTTTAAGGAAGCGGGCAACAGGGTAGTATCTGTGCTTGCAGCAAGAAACAAGGATCTTATTATTCTCGAAGATGAGATGAGAGCCTGCTCTGATGAGATTATTATTATGACTGATGACGGATCTTATGGCAAGCAGGGATTGGTAACACATGGCATGGAAGAAATACTTGACAAGGAAAAGGTACACCTTGCAGTTACCATCGGGCCCGCTATAATGATGAAATTTGCTTCACTTACCACTAAAAAATATAATGTTCCTACAATAGCCAGCCTTAATACTATTATGGTTGACGGGACGGGGATGTGCGGTGCCTGCCGTGTTACAGTTGATGGCAAAACACAGTTTGTTTGTGTTAATGGACCTGAGTTTGATGCTCATAAAATTGATTATGATGAGATGATAATGCGACTGGGTGCTTATGAAGACAAGGAAAGAGAGGACTATGAGAAGTTTCTCGAGGCACTTGAAAAGTAATTCTATTGTAATTATCACTACCTGAATAAACAAAACAACAACATGGAAAATATACAGGATATATTAAAATCAGAACGTCAGCAGCCATGGAGGGATGAACTGCGCAAGAGCATGAAAGCAAAGGAACGTACTTCCAGGCCCAGGGTTAAGATGCTGGAACAGAAACCCAATGTGCGAAACAAAAACCATGAAGAAGTAAATCTGGGATTAACTGAAGAAATGGCCATTAAGGAAGCACAAAGATGCCTGGACTGTGTTGATCCAACATGTATATCAGGCTGCCCCGTTGGAATAAATATTCCCAAGTTCATAAAGCGAATTGAGCAGGAAGAATTTCTTGAATCTGCAAAGGTCCTGAAAGAAACAAATGCATTGCCTGCAGTTTGCGGACGTGTATGTCCCCAGGAAGTACAATGTGAAGCCAGCTGCTTCTATGTGCAAAAGCTGAAGAAAGAGCCTGTGGCAATTGGACATCTTGAAAGATTCGCCGCAGATTTTGAACGTAACAGCGGAAATATATCCGTTCCTGAAGTAAAAGAAAAAAACGATATAAAAGTTGCAGTGATTGGTTCGGGTCCGGCAGGTCTGGCAGTGGCCGGCGATATGATTAAGTGGGGATATGATGTTACTGTATTTGAAGCCCTCCATGAGATTGGTGGCGTACTCAAATATGGAATACCGGAATTCAGGCTGCCAAATGAAATTGTGGATGTGGAGATTGAGAATCTTAAGAAGATGGGGGTTAATTTCAAAACCAATTTTATTGTCGGTACCACAGCTACCGTCGATGATCTCAGGGAGGAAGGTTTTGAAGCATTTTTTGTTGGCTCGGGCGCCGGCTTGCCAAAATTCATGAATATACCCGGAGAAAACTACAGGAGAATATTTTCAGCCAATGAATACCTCACCCGTGTTAACCTGATGAATGCAGCAAACCCTGATTTCGACACCCCGGTGTTCAGTGGTAAGAAGGTTGCGGTTATTGGTGGCGGTAACACCGCAATGGATTCGGTGCGCACCTCAAAAAGACTTGGGGCAGACAGGTCAATGATATTCTACCGGCGTTCAATTGAAGAGATGCCGGCACGCCTCGAAGAGGTAAAACATGCCCAGGAAGAAGATGTGGAGTTCCTGAACCTGAACAGCCCGGTGGAATATTTTGCTGATGAACAGGGAAATGTCAATAAGATGATGGTTCAGAAAATGAAGCTGGGTGAACCTGACAGCTCAGGACGAAGAAGGCCTATTCCTATTGAAGGTTCAGAGTACGAAGTTGAAGTAGATACAGTTGTTGTAGCCATAGGAGTGTCTCCTAATCCTCTCATACCAGCCAGTATGCCCGAGCTGAAAGTGACTGACCGGGGAACGATAAAAGTTGATAAGGACAGCATGCAGTCTTCTGTTGAAGGTATCTTCGCAGGCGGTGATATAGTACGTGGCGGTGCCACTGTAATACTTGCTATGGGCGACGGCAGGAAAGCAGCCAGTGGAATACATGAATACCTGAAAACAAAAGTCGGAAAAAAATAATTTTAGTAAATTGTAATAAATTAAAAATCAAATAAAATGGCAGATCTCACTACTAAATACCTGGGCTTATCACTGACTAATCCTCTTATTATTGGAAGCTCAGGACTCACATTTTCAGCAGATAACATACTCGAGCTTGAAAAGGCCGGTGCCGGAGCAGTCGTATTGAAATCTCTTTTCGAAGAACAAATAATGATGGAAGTAGATGCCAGCCTTAAAGAGGCTTACCAGAACGATATGATATACTCTGCAAAATCAGAAACACTTGACTATATTGATGTGCATATAAGGGAGCGTACACTATCAGCTTATATTGAACTCATTAAGGAAGTCAAAAAGAAAGTTGTTATACCTGTTATAGCAAGTATCAATTGTGTGTCATCTTCTGAATGGACGAGTTATGCTGATCAATTTGAAAATGCTGGTGCCGATGCTCTTGAACTGAATATCGCAATCCTTCCTTCGGATGAAAAAACAGGAGCTGAAAAAATTGAAAAAATACATTTCGATATTATTGAAAAAGTAAAATCAAAGGTTAATATCCCGGTTTCCGTCAAAATAAGTTCATCTTTCACAAACCTTGCCCTTATGGTTAAAAAATTGTCTGAAACAGGCATTGAGGGCATTGTTATGTTTAACAGGTTCTATACCCCTGATTTCGATATTAATAATCTCTCTGAAAAATCTTCAAATACCTTCAGCACACCTGCTGAAGCAGGTAATGTAAGAAGATGGATGGGAATTATGTCTCCAAAGGTTAAATGTGACCTCGCCGCTTCCTCAGGCATTCACAATGCTGAAGACTTTGTCAAACAATTACTTGCCGGAGCACAAGCTGTACAGGTAGTGTCAACAATTTACAAAAATGGTAAAGACCAGATACAGAAAATTCTGGGCGGATTAAACGCATGGATGGATGAAAAGGGCTATAATACTATCGATCAGTTCCGGGGCAATATGAGTCAGCAAGAAAGCTCTAATCCTTCAGCATATGAGCGCATACAGTTCATGAAATATTTCAGCGAGATAGTTTGAACATGAATTACCGCTTGAGAGCTTCTTTCCACTTGACATCTGGTAATCGGATAATTTTTTATCTTTGTTTCGTTTAGAAAACACTACAGTAAATGAAATTTAAACTGTTAAAGCTATATATATCTATTATGGCCGCTGTTTTATTTTCAGCAGGCCTTTATTCACAGGTAAAGATTGAAAGGTCTAAAGATAAAGTTATAATAGGTGGAACGGCATATTACATCCACATAGTAGATACTTCCGAGACACTATATTCAATCTCAAAAGCATACAATGTATCAACTGAAATAATAAGCCGGGAAAATCCTTCTGCGGTTTATGGCATACGTATAGGCCAGGCATTAAAAATACCTGTCGTTGAGGAAGAAGAGGATGTGGAAAAAGATAAGGACACTGAAAGATTTACTTATCATATATTACAGAAAGGCGAATCAATTTACGCGCTTTCACGGAAATATGATGTTCCTGAAGAACAAATTATAAAAGCTAACCCGGGCATTAACATCCACGATTTACCTGTTGGGGCCGAACTGGCCATACCACGAAAACAATTCAGGGAACAAACGGAATATTTCAGGACTGATGAGCCTGGTATAGTACTGCACAGAGTAGAGGAGGGAGAGAATTATAGCTCACTGTCCCGGAAGTATAATGTCAGCATACGAGACATCAGAAGGGTCAACAGGGGAATATTGTTTCCCAAAGAAGGAGAAATAATAAGGATACCCGTAGACGAGGATGAAGACAAACAAGCTGTTTATGATGTCGATACGGAAGTGTTAAATGATGAAAAGCTTACATACCTGTTCGATGGCACAGCCGTTGATTATACACCCGTTGAAAACCTGAGGGGTAAAATTAATGTGACTATGATGATCCCATTGCTCCTTGATGAAAACAGCAAAAGAACATATATCGATTCCTCCGACCACGATAGCAGGGGCAGAAAACAATACAAGGTTGTGGAGCGGCCTGAAGAATGGATATATCCGCGTAGCGAGCTTTTTATCGAGTTTTACGAGGGAGCCCTCCTTGCCGTCGATAACCTGATTCAGAAAGGATTGGATATAGAATTGCAGGTCTTTGATACCATGAGAGATTCATCAAGGGTGGCACGGTTACTTGAAACAGGCCGTTTGCGTGATGCAGATCTGGTCGTTGCTCCTGTATATGCTAATAACCTTGATCAGGTGGCACGGTTTGCCAGGAGGTACAGGATACCCGTTGTATCTCCCCTGGCATCGCAGAACACAGATGTTTTGAGAATTAATCCTTATCTTTTTAAGGTTCAACCATCAATGGATGTTATTCAGGATGCACTGGCTGAGGAAATAAGTAACTATTATGACCATAACCTGGTTTTTGTACATGCCGATAGTATATGGAGGGCTGACCTTTCCAGGGAATTCAAAGATAAGATATACCGCAGGTTAAGACTCAAGGTGCCTTTTAATGATATCAGCTTCCGCGAGGTTTTCTTTACAAGCAGGTCATCATATAATGATACTATAAATATTATCGATCATGCAATGAGGGAAGATAAACCAAACCTGCTTATCCTTGCATCAGATGATGAAGCCGTTATGAGTGAAGTTATAGTAAATGTCCATTCACTTTTGAGGAAATATGATATTAAGATTATCGGCTATCCTGATATCAGGTGGCTAGACAACCTCGACCCCATGTATTTCTATGAGCTTGGCATAATGTTGTATACTCCCAACTGGGTGGATTATGATCAAGATGACGTAAAGCTTTTTCTTAAAAAATACCGTGAATTATTCAAGATGGAACCACCGGTCAGGAGTTATGCATGGCAGAGTTACGATATAATATATTATTTCATCAGTGGACTTGCTATTCATGGTTCCGAATTTATGTATAGGCCGTCAATGCATCAACCTGATCTGCTTCAAGTTGACTATAGCTTCGATCGGACCGGCCTTATGAACGGATTTGAGAATAACCGTCTCTATCTTATACGTTATATGCCTGACCTGGAAGTTGAATTCATTAATAAAGCAAACTAGGCAGGGAATAAATTAATCATTATAATTGTCTTACTATTGTGTATGGTGAAGTATGATTATATCCATTCTGATGATCTGGATCTTGTCCACCGCACACTGGATGGTGATGAACAGGCATTCGTTGAGATAATCAGGAGATATGAGAATATGGTAGCCAGAACTGTAAAAGGCATGTTGGGTGATATGCAACAGGCTGAGGATGTAGGTCAGGATACTTTTATACGACTCTATAAGAGTCTCAGGGATTTCAGGGGTGATTCTAAGCTGAGCACGTATATTCAGCGTATCGCAATTAATCAGTCACTCAATGAGATCAGGCGTAAGAAAAGATTCCTTTCCCTTTTTTTCCAGTCTGATGATAAAGAAGATATGACCGAGATAGATTTGCAATCAGGTGATGAGGAAAGAACAAAAGATATCAAGGATTATGTTAACCTGGCAATATCAAAACTTGAGCCCGAGTTCAGATCTGTTGTTATCCTGAGGTCAATTCAGGGCTATAGCACCAAAGAAACAGCAGAAATACTGGATGTGCCATTAGGAACGGTTCTGTCACGCCTGTCAAGGGCAAAAGAACAATTGAAAGAATTATTAAAAGATTTAGAATAAATATTATGAAACCTGAAAAACTGAAAGATCTTCTGTTACGGTCATTAACTTCCGATCTGGGAAGGAATGAACGTGAAGTTCTGGAAAGCGAACTTCTGATCGATCATAAATTCAATGAGGGATTCCGTGCCCGGGTTATGAAAACCATTAGCTCAGGAAGTATACTTCTAAATGGCAAACGCGAATTGTTAAAATCATTCGACACTGTCTTTATGAGAGTGGCCATTCCCGGTGCTGCGGCTGTAATAATACTTATGCTGAGCCTGCTTTTCAGCCAGGGTTCATTGTCCTATGATACATTGCTGGGTATTGATAATGAAGTAGATGGGGTCTTAATAAGCCTCCTTGCAGAATAAACGAATTATGAGATTATGAAACTTAGAATAACAATATTGATAATACTGACACTTTTGCTGGGCTTCGCGATAGGGATGCTAACATCCGCACAGTTGCGGCATAAGAGAATGAGACCGATACGTATTTATGCTTCTGAAAACTATTTCAAAGATCATCTCTATAAAGTTGTGGAACCAGATTCCGCACAGAAGGCTGAACTGGATGCTATCATTGAACGGTATGGTGAGGAGTTCAATGAAATGAATGCTGCTTTTTGGAAAGATTTTGAAACACTTATGGACAGGCAGTGGAACGATATAAAACCTGTTCTCAATAAGGAACAGATTGAAAAGCTCCAGGAAATTGAACGTAACAGGCGGGAAAAGATGAAAGAATTCAGACAAAAAGACCGCTCAGAAGATCACGATTTCTATGACAGGAGAAGACCCGATAGGGACAGAAGGTCTCCCGGGTCCAGGGGCAGCCTGCCTAATCCTCAAGATCGAAAAACAGATAATCTGTAATTATTGGAAGGTCGTCAGGATCTATGTTGTTGGCTATCAATATGTCAGCATCATCATTGAAAATATCAAGAAATTTACTTTTATCCATCTTGCCGAGGACAATGCTTTTACGGTAATTCTCCAGTGCATTCATGCGGTCACCCATGCACAGGGCAAGGTGACCAGCATTAATGTAATCGTTGCCGGTCATCTCATCCGGGCTTATCTTATCAAAATACTTTTTTGACTGGTCATATTTGCCCTGAACAAAATAACACCAGGCTATCGGCTTAAGGATCCTTGTATTTTGTGGATCATTATACTCAACCTTGAAGTAGTATTTTAGCGCTGAATCAAAATCTTCCATGTCGAGATAACAATGACCTATCATAGCTATCGTGTGCATATTGTCAGGATCCATTTTTTCGGCTTCCATGTAATTCTTAAGTGCCTCTTTGTGATTGCCCAGCCGCCTGTTGCAGAAACCTATTTTCTTTAGTGTCCATATTTTCCTGTCGAGTATCTCAGCCCTGCTGTACATCTCAAGGGCTTTGTCATATTCAGCAAGCTGCTGGTGACAGTAAGCTGCTTTCTCATACAGCTGGGCTTCCTCGGGATTATTATTTATCATTTCCCTGTATAAATCCAGTGCTTCATTGTAGAAATCCTTTCCGAAATAATAATCCGCAAAGGTCGATATCGATTCAGTGTCTTTCAATACCATACTGAATAAGTTAGTCCTGTGAAAATTGAGAGTGCCCCTGAAAACATCATCAAATTCCTTCTTGTAGGGCGATAACTTGAAAAACCTGTAAACGTCCTGCAGATATTGCGTTACATTGGTCTTAAATGATTTGGTGGGGTCGATGTCGATTTCACTGTCTTTCATCTGCTCAAGTCCCTCAAGCTCCATCCTGAACACTTTTAACATCATCTCTTTCTGGCTGGCTGGCAGATGCTGCAGGTTGAGTACAAGACTGAATTTGTCCGAATTGCAAATGAAAGGTGTTTTATAAAGTGCCTCTGCCAGCTCATTGGTTCCTGTGCCCAGCACTTCATCCCTGAATAGTACATCAATTGCTTCATGGTCAGGGTAAAATGGCATAAACCAATTGGAAATTGTGCGGAAAAAATCAAAATTCTTAAGGTTGGCGAAAGCCGACATATACACGTCAGCACCTTCCATTTGCAGCTTTGAGAACTCCTCCATGGTCTTGTACAGATCCTCAGATTCCTTGAACATATCTGACCAGTCAGGGTTCTTTCCTTCCATCAGGTCTTCCGGAAGAAGGTTGTCAAGGTCAAGCTTATCCTCAATCTTGGGCCTTAACTCTGAAACACGGGGCAGTATCTCGTCATGGAGCTTTTTACTTATCTTTTTGGTCTCTCCTGACCTGATGATCTGGAGAATGGTAATCTTCAAATGTTCCTTGAAATTGCTGTCGTCTGATAATCCCTCCAGGAGTTTTTCAATTTCTGGATATATGTGTATCCTGTTGTCATAGTAATATAAGACCAGGAGTAAACCTGCCAGGGCCCTCTCACTTACCTGTTCGGTTTTATCCCTGTAGAGGGAGGCAAGGATAATTATTTTTTCAGATTCCCAGAACCTGAGTGCACTTAAGGTGATGGCACTTACAAATATGCATTGTTCATGCCATTCAAATTTATCCCTTTTCATTATAAGGTTGATCAGATCAGTTTCAGCATCACCGTAATTATCTGTAAGCCATAAATGGTTAAAGATCTTGTTTACAAGGATCCTGTGCTTCCTGGCATGATCTGATTCGGGATCAAGTGATACAGTGCCCGCCTGGTTTAGCCACTCATCAAGTTCTTCTTTGAACACCAGGTCATCAACTGTTTCTATAATTGTCTTTCCGGCAAGCTTCTGTTCCCTCAGGGTGTTTTCTTTAAGCCAGTATGTATGCCATCCGGAGTACCTTGCCAGTATCTCCTGTTTAACCTTATCGGATAGTTCAAGTAATGACTGTAGCATGTGTGTTAATACCTTGTGACGCTCGGGATCGTGAACGCCCTCAATGGTATATTTAACCATATTCTTGTAGGTATTCTCCAGATTTTCAATCTGCAGTCTGTGATCCCCGTTTTGGGAAACATCAATAAGTTCTTTCAGAATATATATGCTTTGTCGTACCTGTTTACCTGCTATCAGGTTGGTTATACGGTTATGTTTCTTTATAAGTTTATTAGTATCCATAAGTTGTCCTGTCATTTGCTCATTTCTCCCCTTTTCTCCATCCTCAATAATCAGGCCGAATGACACTTTGTCATGAATATTAATGAGTAACTCTTGTTTTGAATTTCGAATTTCGAATTTCGAATTTCGAAGGCAGAAGTAGAGCTGGTGGACGAGTGATTCTAACTCGATAAATAACATGACTTATTTTTAAATTTATTTAGCAAGCTTAATAATAAGAAATTGTGGCAAATATTACATCGTGCCCAGGCAAAAAACCTTTGCAACAATGAGAATTAAATCTGAAATTATCCATCAACTACTTCGACATTCGGCGTTCGATATTCGATATTCGATATTCATCTCCTTTATTATAAGCAGTTAGTCGGATAGAGAATACCATTAAAATAGTAGGAAAAACTCACCGCTCATCGCTCACCGCTTCCTTAGCCTTAGTCCCGAAATTCTTTCGCCAGAATGGCGATTTAGAATTTCGAGGATCCTCGAAAAAGCTTTGCTTTTTCGGGACCTCAGCCTTAGCCTCAGCCTCAGCCTTAGCCTTAGCCTTAGAATATGCGTCAATACATTTTAGAATCATCATTGATGATCGGTGTCTCATGATGACACTTATTCGACAGTCCAGGGCCTCGAGCCTATAAGCTTACTTTAAAGTTCTCTTACTTTTAAATTCCGATCCTTCTTTCCACCGGGGCCAGGTATCAGAGTTAGCCAGCCTGTATCCTAATTCGAAAGAAAGCTGTGCATCCTCTCTTATTCCTTTAAAATCCCATGTTTCAGGTTCGTAATTATCCGCAGGCCTGTGGTATCTATTGTTGATGTAGTCCTGCTCCTGCTTTTCAGCCCATTCCTTGCCGTGTTCTTGTGAATCGCAGTTGCCCCTGGCATAAAGCGAGGGAACACCTTTTTTAGCAAATGCAAAATGGTCTGACCTGAAGTACATTCCCGTATGTGCATTGGGATCGGGTAGGAGATACCTGTCCTGCTTCACCGCTGCTTCCTCCAGCATATCTTCGAGATTCGACTGTCCGTAACCGGTAATCATTACGTCTTTCATTCTTCCAATGGGTAATACAAGGTCATTATTTATACATGCAACTGTCTTGTCCATTGCGAAAACCGGGTGTTCGGTATAATATAACGAACCAAGCAAACCCTGTTCTTCTGAAGTGGGGAAGAAAAGCATCACTGAACGATCCGGTATCTCACTGCAGTTCGTGAAGGCCCTTCCTATTTCAAATACCATTGCCATGGTTGTTCCATTATCCACGGCACCATTGTAGATGGAATCACCTTTTTCTTTTTCTCCAACTCCAAAATGATCCCAGTGCCCTGAATAAATAATAACCTCATCAGGTGATTCTG
This sequence comes from Bacteroidota bacterium, assembly GCA_034659275.1. Taxonomy (GTDB): domain Bacteria; phylum Bacteroidota; class Bacteroidia; order Bacteroidales; family VadinHA17; genus UBA9300. The sequence continues at coordinate 23,183 of JAYEGY010000006.1, forward strand.
CACCTTTCAGTACCCCTGCCACATTTTTGGATACATTTTCCGTAAATGAATTATTGATAGTGAGACTTACTGTAGCATTCATATCAAATCCTCTGAATCCTGGCTTGCATGCTTCCATTCTGAGCTCATTAACATCATAGCCAATGTCGCTGAATAAAGCTTCAGCCGATCCGGCACTTAGCCAGCCGGTGAACATGCATCTGTCGGTATTCCTGTTTTCTGTTTGCAGGTAAAGGTTAGGAGTTATAGAGCTTTTTCTTGGTATATCATAGGGATATCCGGCTCCTTCTGTCTCATGAATTATAAGTATACCGGTAGCGCCCATTCTGGCCGCCTCCTCATATTTGTATGTCCACCTCCCGTAATACGTCATCTCTCTTCCTTTGAAAAGCTCGTCATTGCCGGTGTAAAGGCCCGGATCATTGACAAAAACAACGATGGTTTTCCCCCTTACATCAATTCCGTTGAAGTCATCCCAGTTATATTCCGGTGCTTTTATGCCAAAGCCCGCAAAAACCATTTCAGAGTTTTCAATCTGTATTTGTTCTTTAATTCTCGGACTTATTACTGCAAGATCATCAGGAGCCTGCAAGCTGTGTTTTCTTTTAACCGTATTAATAATAACAGGATTGATTACATCAGACATTATCTCCACCATGGGGACATCCTGGTAATAGCTGTCGCCAAAAGCAGGTTCAAAACCCAGTTCAACAAGTTCATTCTTGAGGTATTCAACAGTCAGGTCTTCCCCCCTGGTGAAAGGAGCCCTGCCCATGAACTCATCCGAGGCAAGGGTACTTACATGTCTCTTCATTTCATCAGTGCTGATGTCATTGTAGGCATTCCTGAAACCTTTATCCTGTGAGCAAGAGATAGTTATTACTATAAGACTGAAGAAGATGCTTATTTTTTTCATGAGTTTTTAAGTTTATAATGATTCCGGAACAAGCTTAATGATATTTATTACGGTATTCACTGTATGATAATCTTGCTCCGTCTGTGCCTCCCCGTATAGGCCTCACAAGTGGCTTTACACCAGCCTGCCGCATGGCCCGGACTGCCATTTCAACAACTTGCTCCATATTTATCTGAATAAAATATTTGCCAGTAAAATCCTGCCGCTCTTCCAGTATGCCCTGTAATATGGTGAATCAGTGATATATATTACTTCGCCCCGTCCAATATTCTCACTTGCAATCGCTATGGTGTTTTTCACATCTTCCTGAAATTCACTTCCTGCAAAGCCTGCTACCGGCTCATTATTAAGTATATAGGCTATATTGTTACCCTTTGCCAGGAAGGGGTAATGGTCCGATGATGTTCTCATCATAAACCATTCATTCCCCAGCCCAAAAGCATAGGGGTGTGTATTATCCAGTCCTATCCTGTATATACTTCCGGCGGATCGTTCCTTGAGTCTTTCTCTTCTTCGATTTTCGTATTTCTTCAGGTGTGTTGTGTCATCGCTGGCTATTTTATCTTCCTCCTTCTCCTTTTCTTTCTTCCTCGCTTCCACTGCCTTATATAGGTTTGTTGATTCCTCGCTTGCAAACAGTTTAATGGCATCTTCAAAAAGTACAAGACGCCCGCCTTGCTTTACATAGTCAGTCAGTTTTTCTTTTTGCTTTGAATACGAACCTGAGGGTAGTAGTATAACATCATATTCTGTGAGGTTTACGGAGGTGAGGTAGTCTAGACCTATAATAGTATAAGGATATTCAATTTCCCTCTCGAGAAAATACCAGAGTTCGCCCATACCTCCTGTTGATACTCCCTCGCCTCCTATTAGCGCTATCTCAGGTTTATATTTAAGGTTTGAATAATTTGAGCCCAGGTCTTTCCCTTTTTGTACCATGCCGCTTGATACCGGGTGGAGGTGCACACCGATATTATTAGCGGAATTGGTGACTATTTCGTCAAAGTCACCTTTTATATTCATATTATCGCCCCTGGCAACAATAAGACTTCCTCTTTTGAAATTTTTCCCGTCTACTCTGAAGGGCTTCAACGTATTCCTTAGCCTGATTTTTTTCTTTAGCAGGGTCGCCATGAGTTTAAGATCATTAAATCCTAGACAATCAGCAATATATGCATATGGTTTATCGTCCGGTATATTATTTTTGACACTTATTGTTTCTAATTCGCCTTCAGCTGGGGGAATTTTTTCTTTTACGGCATAGGCTTTCAAATTATAGACATAGGGTAGTGCCCATGCTGTTAAGTCATAGCTTAATGAATCCACAAATTTTGAATCGGGCTCAAACAATACCTTTACGAGGTGAGATTGTGCTTGCCTTGCACTTACAAGTAAATCTCCTTCTGATATTTTGACTTCACCTTCTTTGTTGGCCAGGTAGTCAAAGGCCTTATAAGTTTTACCGGTGTTTCCGGCAAGGTTGTATCTCACCTGGTTTTTATCAAGTAATTCCATGAGACCGGCTATGGCTGATTTGTCGTTATCACCTTTTATAATCACCGACTCATATTCAAAAATGGGTTCCTCAAGTCCGGATGTGAAGTAATTATTGAATTCATTTATCAGTCTTTCCTTGTTTTCAAAGCTAACCTTAATGGTGGCCATTGATGCCAGGAAATGACCCTCAATCCGTTTAGAAAGTGTTAGAGTGTCACCTGCTTCATTGTCTATTGCAAGGCCGGCATAGCCTCCGCCTCCCTGTTCATAGGTAAATCCCATTGCACCATTGAAGAGTGGCCATGTATCGCCAAAGCTCGGGCAGAAAAGGTCAAAGCTCTCCTTGGTGAAATAAAGTCTGTATTTTTGGTTAAACAACTCTGCATTTGCTTTACCCGTAAGTTCATGAAATTCATGTTGCCACGGGCTTATTACTTTATGCCACGGATCAGCGCCGGGAGCAAAAAAGAACGTTGACCTTGATCCCATCTCATGAAAATCGGCATGAACGTGTGGCATATATTGATTATATAGCTTTATCCGTTGTTCCGTTTCGGCCTGGGTTTGCCATACCCAGTCTCGGTTAAGATCAAAAAGATAATGATTCAGTCTTGCGCTTGGCCATCCCTGGTGATGCTGCCAGTCATCTGGATTGGGATTAGGCGTGATTGATTGTGATCTCCTGTACCTGTTTGCATACAGGTCCCTGCCGTCAGGATTCTGGCATGGATCAATAATAACAACACATTCCTTAAGCCAGTCGCTTGACCCTTCATAAGATTTGATGGCTAGGGTGTAAAGTGTTTTCAGTGCCGCTTCCATACCCACTGACTCATTGCCGTGTACGTTGTAACTCAGCCATACAAAGGGCAACTGCTTGCTTTTTGCTTCACCTTCGATAAAACCGGTCTTAATGAGGTTAGCCTTCCTTATTTCTTCGAGCTCTGCCAGGTTGTCCGGTGAAGAAATAAAAACAACGCCCAGTTCCCTGTCTTCATATGTTTTCCCGTATGAATGATACCTGACATAATCGGAATTTTCTGCAACATATTTGAAATAATCAAGGGCCTGGTGGTGCATTGTAAACCGTGTACCGAGTTTATAACCCAGGTATTCTTCAGGGGAATTAATGTTCTGAGCCTGAATATTTAATAAGAACATAGCAAGTGCTGATAGCAGGAGAAACTTTTTCATTTTATAAGGTTTTATTTAGAGTGGATAAATATAATGGATTATTGCTTATTAACGTTTTTGTTTACCATGTTATTTAATATCTCTTTTTAAATGAGGTGATACATTGAGAGTCAACTGGTGACTCAGGGAGTTTGGAGCAGGGAGCCAGCCTCCGCTAAAGCTCCGGCTGGTAAAACAGGGAGCAGGGAGACAAAGAGACTAAGGGACTAAATGACTAAGGGATTAAGAGATTTATTTTTAAATGGTGGATTAACACATCTCTATTATCTCACTATAACATAAACAGCAAATAACTAGAATATTAGGGAGGTTTTGAATATCGAATAATGAACACCGAACGCCGAATGATGAAGGAAGTGGATGGATAATTCACGATTAGTTAATCCTATCTGAAGAAAACTAGTATTGCGTTCTTTATATAACATATTAAATAGATACGTGTTCCTCCATCTTGTATTTCCATTTGAAGATCACTGGCTCTTCATTGATAGCCTGTATTCCCTGATAAATCCTCTCCACAAGCTCTTGCT
>JAYEGY010000007.1:0-26214 GCA_034659275.1 Bacteroidota bacterium
ATATCTCTGCCCCCATCAGTACCACTAACCAGCTTATCTGCATCCATATAATAAACAGGGGAAAAGCAGCAAAGCTTCCATATATAGCGGAGTATCTTGATACACCAATCTGAAAATTAATATAAAGAAGCTGTACAAGCTGGAATATTGTACCGGCAATAATACCGGCAACAAGGGCTGATTTAAATTTAACCCTGGTATTAGGCATAACCAAGTACAGCAATGTTAAAACAAGCCACATTATCACATAGGGAATTAATTTTAGCAGGAAGACCAGGACAGGTTTCAGGGTGCTCATTATCACTGCCTGGTCAGAAATACTGCTCATCTTGGTATTGAGGTATACAGTAAAACTCCCGGAAAGAACAATGAATACGGGGGCGAGAACCAATATGGAGATATAATCAGCAAATTTCCGTACCCAGGGTCTTGATTTTTTAATCTGCCATATATGGTTGAATGATTTCTCAATATGATTAAGCACCTGCATTACTGACCAGAGGAGAATGATCAAACCTATACCTGCAATGAATCCACCACTGCTGGTTTCAAGGAAATTTTCAGTTATCTGCAGTATCCAGTTCATTACTTCCTCATGGCCTTCCAGTGCTTTACGTATCTCTATTTCCAGTCTTTCCTTAAATCCAAAGCTCTGAGCTATGCCAAAAGCTATTGCTGCCACGGGTATAATCGACAACAATGTATTAAAAGTAAGAGCAGAAGCTCTCAGCTGTACTTTATCCTCCATGAATCCTTTGAATGCGAGTACCAGTATACGTAGTTCCCTGATGAGAAATGTTTTACGTTTTGGCAGTTCGCCAAGCGGTATGCGCCAGATGTCTTCTGTAATATATTTTATCTGACGCCTGATCCATTCACTTATCTTTTTCATTGATCGATTATTAGTGTTGTGTTTGCAAAGATAGCAATTGAGAAAATAATTGTCTTTACGCTAAATTTATTTATTTTCGAAGAAAAGCGGAATAATATGGAAACTGGCAACATTACAGGCCCTCAATTAGTAATCGATAGGGATAAATGCCTTGGTAATATTGAGTATATGTTACAGAAGGCAAAGGATAACAATTTAATATTCAGGCCTCATTTTAAGACTCATCAATCAAAAATCATTGGCAGGTGGTTCAAAAAATATGGAGTGGACAGGATCACTGTATCATCTCTTAAGATGGCTTATTACTTTGCCAATGATGGCTGGCAGGATATCCTGGTTGGAATAGCATACAATCCAAGAGAGTATCCCTTATATGAAAAATTATCCGGCAGATGCAGGATACAGGCTACCGTAAGCTGCCCGGAAACATGCCGTATCCTGGCCGGTCAATGCCGCTTTCCCCTTACAGTAATGATAAAAATTGACACAGGCTACAACAGAACAGGTATCAGGTGGGATGATACTGAAGGTCTCAGGCAAAGCGTCAAATACCTCAGAAGTAATAACAAAATAAGAATTCGGGGTTTGATGACCCATGATGGCAGCACCTATGGTTTGAACAGCAGGAAAAAGATACTGGAGCAATATGAAAAATCTGTACATAGGCTCAATTACTGTCGCGAAAATTCAGACATGAAAGATCTGGAAATATCCATTGGTGATACTCCTTCAGCGTCAGTTGTTGATAATTTCAATGGCATAGATGAACTAAGGCCGGGTAATTTCATTTTTTATGACCTCATGCAGTATATAAACGGTTCATGTCATTTTAACAAGATTGCCATAGTCCTTCTCTGTCCTGTAATTGATATCAGGCCGCCTTCAGGTACGGTTGTTGTACACGGTGGGGCCGTACACTTCTCAAAAGATAATATTGTTGTTAACGGCAAAAAAGTTTATGGCATGTTAGCTGAGTTGGATAAGAATGGCTGGCATAGGCCAAAGGATGAGACTTATATATCTTCGCTGTCACAGGAACATGGCATAATTGATTGTCCGTCTAACGGCCTTATTAAGAAAGTGATGCCGGGAGATCTCCTTACAATCATACCTGTTCATTCCTGCCTTACTGCAGACTGTATGGAAAGTTACATGCTTACCACCGGTGAAATAATCGACCACATGCGTCATGCTCCTCAGGATTCTGATTATTCTTTATTATAGCGGTGATAGCAAAAGAGCCCCAGCTTATATATCTTGAATATCCTGAGAGAGCATTTTGTTGATCGCAACATTATCTCTATTCTTCTTTGTCTTTTCCTGTAGATATAAGAAAGGAGTCTTGTAACACCAATTAATTTCAACCTGCGATAATTCCTCAGAAGCCTGACAACACTGGCAAAGGTTTTCTTATCGGTTACCTTGTCATAAAGAATATTCAGATTACTTATACTGTCTTTTGTTTTGAGCACATAATCCCGGTTTGACTCAAGTCCATCATGTATAAGCCTGTTATCAATATGTTCAATAGGTATCCCTGCCTTTTTAAGCTGGTAAGCAAATAGTGTATCCTCGTGGCCGTATTTCTTCAGTTCTTCATTAAATTTGAATTTATTCAAGACAGATCTTTCAATGAGAAAGTTAAATCCCGAGAAGCTTGAATAAGGACGTCTCTTTCTTTTTTTTACGGATTTTTTTTCATTATGGTATCCGTAATGCCATCTCAGGTATTTATCAGGATTATCAGGAGGTGTCTTATGGTAATCTGTTCCACCGAAAATAACAGGTGCTATTTTATAGTATTCGAGCCATCTCTCAAGATAATCTTTTGGATTGCCCTGGATGAGAGCATCAGCATCAATAAAAAGAAGGTGATCGCCTCCGGCTTTCTCTGACAGCATGTTCCGTATGGTTGCCCTCCCCACGTTATCTTCGCTTATAAGCAAACTCACTTTATCCAGTTTACTAAATGCTTTATACATACCAATGTAATCATCTGAACAACCATCAGCACCTATAATTATTTCCTCATACTCCTCAATATCTTTCACTCCCTGCTGGAGTCCGGTAAGCAGTGGTGCAATATCATAGTTAAAAACCGGAATTAATATTGAAATCATACCCTCATAAATTGAACCTCTAATATAGAAAATATTGCTTAACGAAACCAGTAAAATTTGGAAAGGTATTTGTAACAATTATTTTTGTTCTGTCAATTCAGAAAAAAGTGAAAAATGCTAAGAGGAATAATATCATTCATAACACTTATCCTTGCAGCTGTTACAACAGCGCAGGATACGGATGGCTGCCGGATATCATTTGATTTAGCTGGTCATAGAGACAGTTATATAAGTCTTGCATATCACATGGGCAACAAGCAATATATAAGGGATACCCTTTTCACAGATAAAAACGGCCATGCGGTTTACCAGGAGGAAGAGCCTCTTGAAAAAGGTCTTTATATGATAGTATTCCCGGATAATAATCTTTTTGAGCTTATAATATCTGATGACCAGAAATTCATGATCAGCTGTAAGAAGGACGATATAATAAACTCCCTCCAGTTCAAGGGTTCAAAAGAAAACAGTGCTTTTCTCGCCTACAGAAAGAAATGGATAAAGTTTCAGGAAAAAGCGACACTATACGGGCAAGAACTAAACAGGCTCACCAATAAGGATTCAATAAATATGCTCCAGGAAGATCTCGGGAATATTGAACAGGAGATGCTAGTATATATTAAAAACACGGCTGAAAAGTATAAGGGCAGCCTGCTGTCCGCATTGCTTTACTCTATGTTACCGGTTGAAATACCTGATTTCAAAATCCCGGATAACTTATCCAACAAGGATTCGATCAGATGGCTTATGGGATACAACTATAACAAGAATCATTTCTTTGATAACATCAATCTGGACGATCCAAGGCTTATTCGTACGCCTATCCTCCATAATAAGCTCAGAACATTTTTCAGCGACGTGATTATCCAGGCTCCTGACTCTGTAATCCCCGAGATACGGAAGGTTATAAGTATGGCGGAAGGCAATCCTGAGACATTCCGTTATGTTTTGGTATTTATTTTCAACCATTTCCGGGACAGTCAGATAATGGGACATGATGCTGTCCTGGTAATGCTCGCAGACGAGTATTACTTAAATGGCAGGGCTGACTGGGCAGGTGAGAAATTTCTAGACGATCTCAAAAAAGATGTGGCAAACATAAGGCCAAGCCTTATAGGCAAAAAGGCTATGAATATCACAATGGAAACTTTTTCAGGTGTCTGGAAGTCATTATATGACATCAAGTCTGAATTTACAATCCTCTATTTCTGGGAGCCTAATTGTGGACATTGCAAAACAGTAACTCCAAAGTTAAGGGACATTTACTCTAAATACAGGGATAAAGGCATAGAAGTATTTGCCGTATGCACCCAGAATAACAGGGAAGAATGGGAAAATTATATTATCGAGAACAGGCTGGAATGGATAAATGGTTGGGATCCCATGAGGGCTACCAGTTATGATTTTTATTATAATGTAAGGGCTACTCCCATGCTTTATATTCTGAATAAGGATAAAGAAATAATTGCCAAGAAGTTACCTATCGATAACGTGGAAGCGTTCATAAAAAACTACAGGCGCATGAACCCTTAGTAAAGGTTAACCTTTCAGTACCTCTTTCATGTATAGAATAAGGTTGTATATATCAGAAAATTGTTTTTTTACCACTGAACTTTCATAAACCCAGAGATATTTACCCTTAACCTCCAAAATTGTCACATAGGGGCTTCCTTCCTCGGGTTTTGCCTTGATGCCGAGTCTGTTCAAAGCCCTTTCGGTCCAATACCTGACCAGGCCCTCGCCTTCAAGTTTTATTGTCATTTTTGTATGTACGGGATAGGTAAAAATACCTTCGTCGGGCACAAAGCTGAGATCTGAATCAGCAAAAAGATTATTGAATGTTCCTTCCACGGCAAGATCTTCAGGCGAACCCTGCACAATACCATCCCTGGCAGCCAGCCATACCTTGTCGACCTCCCTGATTGCAATATGGATATCGTGAGAAGAGAAAACAACTGATTTCTCGTTTTCTACAGACAGCTTCCTGAGCAGGGAAACCAATTCATACCTGTTTGGGAGGTCAAGGAAAGCCGTTGGCTCATCAAGTAAAATGAGCTCCGTATCCTGGGCCAGTGCCCTTGCTATCATTGCCCTCTGCCTTTCGCCATCTGATAATTCTCCAATATTACTACCGGCATACTTTTTAAGTCCTACACTGTTAATTGATCTCTCAACAATTTCCCTGTCGGTCCCGCTCAGTTGTCCCAGCCAGTTTGTATGGGGGAAGCGGCCCAGGGAAACAATCTCAAAAACGGACATATTATACACATTAACAGCACCCGTGAAAACAAAACTTATTTTCCTTGCCAGCTCTGAGTTGGAGTATTGTTCAAGCTTCCGCTTTGAAAGCATAATCTCGCCCTGTATCCGGGGATGAAGACCTGCTATTGTACGCAACAAGGTGCTTTTACCTATCCCGTTAGGCCCTAATAAAGCCACCATTTCACCCTTTCTTACAGATAAATTCAAGGGTGGCAATAATACTTTTTCATTACCGGTGCCGGCGTTATAACCTATACTGAGTAGTTCTATATTTAGTATTTTATCGGTAAAAGCCATTATGAGAGCCTGATAAATTTATTTCTCCGTACAATTATCCAGATAAGCACCGGTATGCCTATTAATGCGGTCACCGAGTTGACAGGCAGTATTTTGCCGCTTCCCGGAAGCTGACTGATAATATCGCTGGCCAGCAGGACAATGCCTCCGCTCAATATAGTAGCAGGTATAAGGTAGTTATGGGATGAGGTTGCAAATACCAGGCGGCAGATATGGGGAACAGCAATTCCGATAAATGCAATAGGCCCGCAGAATGCGGTGACACTACCGGCCAGTATACTGGTACTCACAAAGATCAATATCCTCGCTGTCCGGATTCTCAGCCCCATACTTCTGGCATGGTCCTCGCCAAGCAGAAGAGCATTCAGCATTTTGATAGTGAATATACTAAGGATCAATCCGGCTAAAATGCTAATAATCAATATTTTTAATTGATGCCATGACAGGTTTCCCAGGCTACCCATGGTCCAGATTACAAAAGATTTCAACATAGACTCATCACTGAAGTATTGCATAATACTGACAATGGCAGATACTGCACTAGCAAACATAATACCCAGGATAAGCACTGTCATAATATCCCTTACTCTTACTGACACAATCATTATCATAATAAGAACAAGAGCTGACCCGAGCCAGGCTGCCCCGACTATTGCCCAGCTATTATAAACCATTGAAACGTTTGCAGATATAACAGATGACAGTCCAAGTATCAATATCGCCACTCCGAGACTTGCCCCTGAACTGATACCCAGAACATAAGGGCCGGCCAGCGGATTACGGAATACCGTCTGCATCTGCAGTCCACTCACTGACAATGCCATACCGGCCAACAAGGCTGTAAGGGCTCTGGGGATCCTGAAATCGTGCACTATGTTTATTATGCTGGGCTCTCCCCTTCCTTTTAATGCCTGTATTAAATCTTCCAGTCTGATTTTAACAGATCCTGTAAGCAAGTCGGCAACGAACAATACAATCAATATCAGACCTAGAAACAAGAATATATACAGGCGTGGGACTGCCACACGCCCATTCTGACCTGTGTTAATATTATTCATCATCATTCGGGCTATCCGGTTTGTCTTTCAATTCAGTATAGTATATCAGTTCATGCTCCGGAAAAACATCCGGGTTAAGTATGCTGGCAATATCTTTTAATAACAGGTGTGGATTGACACTGCCCGATTCCCAGTAATCGTTACCCCCATATTCATTTACTCTTTTATTATTATTATAAACTGAACCTTCTGAGATAACGGGTAAATCAGCCAGTCGTGAATCGACCATCCGTATTTCACTAATTGACCTGGCGCTTCCTGTGTTAAGCCATATTTCTGCGCTCATTGCTTTCAAGCATACCGCTTCAAGGCTCATGGGAATGGATACATCCGATTGTGATTCAATCCATAAATACCGGCCACCCGCATCTTCTATTAATTTAGATATATATGAATTACCCGGCGATATGAACCATTTATCCTTAAAGGGCAAACCTAACAATACTTCAGGTTTTGAATTGGATTCTTCCATTATTCTCTTCACAGTACTTTCATACTCATCACTCACGTTACGAAATATTTTTTCAGCCATATCCTCCTTGCCGAGTAACTCGCCAAATACCTTCACCCATTCTGTCCGGGCCAGAGGATGGCTCTCGAGGTAGTCGGCAATATACAAAACGGTTATACCCATGTCAGAAAGCCTGTTGAAGGCCGGAACTAGCTCATTGCCAATTCCGTAAACCATGACTATATCGGGGCCAATGTTATATATAAGCTCAGTATTGTAAGCGTTTTCGTAACCTATATCAGATACCATCCCCTTATTTATTCTGCTTCTCAGTTTCTTATTGTATATAAATCTGGAACCCGATACGCCTTTTATCAGTTCTATACTACCAAGAACATTCAGCATGGCAACGTGTGTTGTGGAAGTACAAATAATTGATTTAAGGGGTCTGACGATTATTTTTGTTCTTTCCGTACCTTCTGGTATTCTTGAAATATCATCTGTAATATAATATTCGTAGTACTTTTTTTCTGCGCCCTGCCAGGGGTCAATTACCGTAAGTTTACTGTATCCGTCATAATGTTTGATAATAAAACGTTCTGAATATTCATTATTGTTTCCCTTTCCTGTTGAAGTTTTATCAACAGGCACTCTTTTACAACATGATAAGAAGATTACTATAACAAATATTACAAACTTTGCATACCCCATATTATTTTATGATCATTTTGTGAACAGAATAGCTGTAATCATTTTCCAGTGTAAGGTAATATATACCCGGAGGCAGTTCTGACACATCAAGTTCGTGAACAGATCCAGCTCCATAACTATTAAAAATACCTTTCAGCAAAGGTATCCCTGAATTATTAATTACAGAATAACTTATTTCACCAAGGTTGGTATCCAGTGTCCGTATCATAATTTTGTCAGAAGCAGGGTTTGGATAAATAATCACCATTTCAATATCACCAGGGAGTGTATCAAGGCTACTGTATACAATACTATCTGCAGTGATCACCCTCACACAGATATTAAGGGGATCGGGCTGGTATGGATGATCATAAAAAGGGTGCCAGTTTACATGGTCTTTGAAATATGCCGTGTTCTCAGAAACACTTACCGGTGGACCGTGAAAAACAGCAAATTGCTGTTGTTCAGCTGAAGCTTCCTGGCTGTACCACAGGTGCCAGGTAACAAAGAAAACCTCCGGTACTGTCACCGGAGAAAAGAAATCGAAGTATAAATCGGAAGAATCACGGCTGTCCCTGATAAATATTGAACGACGGGCGAGGACAGATTCAGGTTCAGTAAGACCTGACATAATAAATACTGTAATGCTGTCATAATTATTTATCACTCTACTATCGCCTATTTCCATTATAACTTCTGTAAGTTCCTTTCCGGTACTGACAGTAAATTTTTCCGCATACATTATTATGCTATCGCTGTTAAAGCCTGTAGTATATCCCGTCGCCGGCAGGTCATATTCAGTAAGGAATCTATCATTATCAGCACAGTTACACAGGGTGTCGAAGCCCGATTTAGTTTCTTCGAAAGGATCACGGCCATCAAGTACCAGGGCTCCCGTTTTCGCCGGGTCGAGCCACGGCTTCAGACTGTTGTAAATATCAGGACTAATATCATAGGCTACATCCATACGTGCAAAATAATCATTCACACTGTTACCGCATACGGCTTCACCTCCTGTAAGCAGTCCCACTGCCCTGTGGTTCTGGTCAAAAAGCGGAGATCCCGAGGAACCACCTTCTGTAGTTCCCTCATCCCACTGCAATACTTTCCAGAACCCATCGGGGTATAAATCCTGAAATGTAGAAACAACAGGGGGATCATTATCAGTACTGATTTTTTTTACATCTCCCGATGGATGATGGATAGTAACTGTTTTAGACGGTGTTACGCCCCTTACATCCCATCCCGCGAGGTATGGCTTATACATAAGAGGGGGAAAATCATCGAGCCTGACTATTGTAAAATCAGTGTTTACATTCTCAGCCATCATCTCTGCACCTGAGAGGCTGTAATTTACCATTCCATCGGGCCCATCGCAGTATGGGCTTTCATACCTGAATACATAGATTGAATTAATTGCATGCTCCGGTGTTCTTATCACGTGGTTAGCGGTGATAACGAAGGGTATATTGTCCCCTCTTGTATTATTCACCAGAAAACCGCTCCCCAGCTCTGTTCCCCCTGCAATAATCCGGACAATTGAATTTTTCTCCACCTTCCATTCATCTCCTGACTCGCAGTTTATATCAACATTGCAGGGCTGAGAGCTACCGTAATATATGTCCTTTGACGGACCAGGGCCACTTATTCCTATAAAATCATTTGCCACCTGCCCTACCTCCAGTCTATTATTTCCGCCTGGAGCTGTCATATGATATTCAATAATTATCTCCTCACCAGCAACAGGCATTACAGCCAAACCGCCGGTCTCTTTGTTGTTCATCCATATAAAAGGACCTCTAACCTGTCGTATCCTTTTATTATAGATATATACTTCTTCTCCTTTCAATAAGCTGAAATATCTAAAAATGACATTAAGAGATTTTGCATTTTCAGATCTGATACTAAGATACCATACCTTCTCCCCTGCTTCATTTTCAATAATCATTCCCGAGTTACCAGGATTATAATTGACTTCACGTTTAATTGCAAATGTTGTGTTGCCGGGAATTTCGTAGAATGCGTTCCTCATGCTGTCGATTACATCACCGTCAAAGGATATCTCTTCCACTATGGCATTGGAAAAGATTATTTTATTTGCATCGGGAATTCCGGAGCTATGCACTATTTGTGAATTCCCATTTAAGGATAAGCCCAATAACATATTAAATATCAGCCAAATAACAACAGTACTGTGCTGAGGTGTAATAATATCTGATATCTTGCGATAGGTATTCCTCATAAATGCTGCTAATTTTTTCTATCACTCATTTGAAATACCAGCAAACCGCCCGACATAATTTCATCATGTCTGATATAGTTACGATCAAGGACTTTGCCGTTTAGTGATACATTACTCACGTAAACATTTTCAGGGCTATTATTCTCAACCCTTATAATAAATTCTTTATTTTCCGGCAGGCTTATGGTTGCTTCATCGAGAATGGGACTTCCAAGAACGTATGCTCCATCGGCAGGGTTAAAGGGATATAATCCCATAGCTGAAAACACATACCATGCTGACATCTGCCCGCAGTCTTCATTACCACACAGTCCATCTTTGCCTGAATGATACATCTCAGTCATAATTCTTCGTACCAGTTCCTGGGTACGGTGAGGTTTACCTATCATACTGAAAATATATGCAGTATGGTGACCGGGTTCGTTCCCGTGTGCATATGCACCAATCAGTCCTGAAATATCCGATGATGCATTTTCTCCTTTGACCCCCTTTTCCTGGAGAAACAAGGAATCCAGCTTCTGAACCAGGGATGGCATACCTCCCATTAATTCTGCCAGCCCATATATGTCGTGAGGAACGAACCATGTATATTGCCATGCATTGCCTTCGGTATATTCGTCCTGTCGATGACTTGAATAAAGAGGATCAAAAGGTTCTTTCCAGCTACCATCTGCCAGTTTTCCCCTCATAAATCCCGTTTCATCATCAAAAATATTTTTATAGAATGCTGATCGACGAATATAATAATTATAGTCTTCGTCACTGCCAAGCATCTGTGCCATCTGTGCTATGCACCAATCGTCATAACAGTATTCAAGTGTTTTTGAAACAGATTCATTTTCAAGGTCTGCAGGTATATAGCCATACCTCTTATAATAATAGAGGCCCTCAAAATTAAGCATTGCCGAATGTTTCGCTGCTTCAAGAGCAAGTTCATAATCAAATCCTTTTATTCCTTTTGACATGGCATCGGCAATAACCGGTACTGAATGGTACCCTATCATGGTATTTGTCTCATTGGCCATCAGTGACCAGACAGGCAACTTACCCTGCTCAAGGTAAATATTCAGCATTGCATTTATCATATCAGTTATTCTTTCAGGCTGCACCACTGTAAATAATGGATGGGCTGCCCTGAAAGTATCCCACAGTGAGAACACGGTGTAATTAGTAAAGGAATCAGAATGATGAATTTGTCCGTCGGCTCCCCTGTATCGACCATCGTGGTCAGAATAGGTATAGGGGGCTATAAAGCTGTGGTAAAGAGCTGTATAAAATACTTTAAGTATTTCGGTATTGTTTGAATAAGCATTTATTACCGATAATTCTTTATTCCATTCAGCTAATGCAGATGATCTGATACTGTCAAAATCCCAGTCAGGAATTTCTTTCAGGAGGTTTTTTTCAGCACCTGCTTCATCGACTGCTGAAAGGCCTGTCTTTACCAATATCTCCTCGCCCTGTTCAACATTGAATGACAATATCATACCTGCTCTCTCACCCTGGACTGACAAGTCATCGTTGAATTTCCCGTTTATAATACCGGTGACTTTTTCAGGTTGCTTTGAAAACATGGAGGCGAAATACTGGTACTGCTTTGGAGCCCAACCCGTAGATATCCGTTTGCCTTTCATTATATTACCATTATATTCAATAGAACACTCAACGGGCCTGTCCCAGTTTATAGCAAAACCCAGGTCAATAAGGATATTCATCACTCCATCACTTGCAGCAACATATTTCTGAAATCCTGCCCTCCTGGTAGCAGTAAGATGTACAGTAACACCATTATCCAGTTTCACTGAATAATATCCTGGTTCTGCTTCCTCTTTATCATGGCTGAATGAAGACCTGTTTTCATAAGCAATGGAAGAATTTTCATCGTCATAACCCTCGCTGAATTCATGCATTGATGGAAGGAATACGATATCGGCCAGGTCACCTATCCCTGTTCCTGAAAGGTGGGTATGACCAAATCCTGCTATTACGGTATCGGAATAATGATATCCTGAACACCAGTCCCATCCATTGGTTCCGTTATCAGGACTGAGCTGTACCATACCGAAAGGAAGTGTTGCGCCGGGAAATACATGTCCGTGATAATCTGTACCTATAAAAGGATCGACATAATCAACCGGATCAACATCCTTTATTTCATTGCTTTCTTTCTTCTTGCATGAACCAATAATCAATAGAAAGATCATTGAAACAATAGTGACCTTTTTCATATCATTTGCGGTTTAAAATACTTTTCAGAATTTGTTCTCCTATACCTATTCGGTAACCTTCAGACATATAGTAAATTTTGCCAGTGGAATATCATTAAGAATATGTTTACTTGGCTCCTTATCATGATCTATCCATACAATTACCATTCCCTTATCAGAGTAATCTGAAAGTTTTTCCTGCATATTTTCATGTTCAAAGAACTGGTTAAGGTCAATTTCTCCAAGTACTCCGGCAGGTTTCATCTGTTTTCTAAGTTCTACCTCTATCGTCTTCCGTTCACCGGATTCAAGGTCAAAGAATTTAGCAGAACTGAGGACAGTTGATTCATCGGTTCTATTACCTGTAACAAGCATATATTTGCCTTCGGGCAGAGATAAATAATCATCAAAGGAGCTTATTTCTTTGTTATAATCATAATCCAGTGTAATGTACCTCCCATTTTCAAATTTCGCAAGAGTAAAATGAATATAATACTCAGGCACTGGTATACCTCTCTCATAGGAAAAAGACAGGTAAGCATCTTCTATGTCATGATTCTCATTGCCATCGAAATACACATCATTCCATTCCCCCTCATGGTAAAACTGAATTATTCCAGTACCATATTCAAGTCGTGCGGGAATGCCGAATGTTCTGCAACATGCAATAAACAGGATTTTTCGCGAAAGCATATCGGCATAAGCTGTTTTAAGTACTCCTTGCGGGCTTACAGGCACGTTATAATAATTCATCCCGTCGGCCGTTTTTATATTTTCAGCAATCCATTCAGCGAGAAGATGGGGGTTATTGATAAAGTCATCAGCCTGCTTTTCTTCAAAGTAAGACTGGATATATGACCGCCATGGCGTTATTATCTCAAATGCTATACGTGGATTCAGGACATATTCGGTAAATATTTTTTCCGGGTACTCATCTGATCTATACTTTGCATTAAGCAGATGATCTTCCAGGACTGCAGCCCTGGTATCTCTCAGATCCTTATCAGATAGAACTTCAAGCATGTCTGCAAGCATATCACTATACTCGTCGGATACTGTCCTGATCAAGCGGGATATCTCTTTATAATTCCCCATACTTCTGTTTATTATATCCTTTACTCTCCCCGTGTCAAGGTCAAGTGAAACAGCAATGTCCACTGCCTCCTGCTCATCCATCCATGTATCAATATATGCCTGACGTATACTGTCTTCTTTTTTCAACCTTTCAGCATTAAGGCTTTTTAATTTTTCGGAAAGTGTATCGGCGAATGGTTTGTGCTTAAAAGGTGGCTTCAGATCAAATTCATAATAATCTTTAATATCCTCGTGTGTTCCCAGAGGTATTATCACTGTGTCTGTTTCAGCAACAGTTACTTTTTTAAAACCAAACCGTTTACCTTTATGTGCCCATATTATCAGATCACCCAGTCCTGTTTCAAACCGGCAGAGTCCATTTTCACCGGTTTGAATTTCTGCAAGTGGATAAAATTCAGCATAATTATACAGCCTCGGTTGCACTAATGCCCCGTCAACAGCGTCCTGGTTGGCATCAAAAACTTTTATATATATTGTTTTGGTTCTTGCATAATTTGAAAGTGTATTTATTTCCGCATAGTTCTGTTGCTTTTTCACCAGGCTTTCATCACCCCTGTACAGGCCAAGGGCCTTTGTATGTGTTAGCATTGCCCGTCTTGCAGGTTCTGTAAACCACCCGCGGTTAAGTACTGGTTCAGGTTCGCATGCACCCATATATTTCCAGTTGCCGTTTACCCATACCTCAACCCATGCATGGTTATCGTCACTGTGAGCCCATCTGGGGGTATATATTTGCCGGGCGGGAATACCTGCCGTACGCAAGGCAGCCACTGTAAGGGTAGATTCCTCTCCACATCTTCCCCTTGCCGACAGAACAGTAGACATAGGTGCCGATGTTCTGATGTCAGCAGGCTGGTATGTAACTTTTTCATGGCACCAGTGGTTGATTTCAAGTGCCGCTTCTTCAATGCTTTTACAGTTATTAATACGTGTAATTATTTCATCATAATAGGCGATCCTGAAGGAATCAAGGTTTTCATTGTTCACCCTTGGCGGTAAAACATAATGCAGAAAAATATTTTCAGGTATAATGTCACCCCAGTCGGTTTGTTCACGTACCCTCAATGATAATCTGATATTATCAAGGAAGAAGCTACCTGTATAGTCAGCTATGTCACTCAGTGGCATGTAGGCATAGAGAAATTTCAGGGCCTGTGTTTCTTCAATGCTAAGATCCCTTTCAAAAACCGAAAACAATTCTTTTTCCTTATCAGAAAACATTTCTTTACGTTCAAGGAACTTAGTGTTCACTTTATCAAGGTAATCACTGTCATTTATCAGGTGATCATTATTACATGATATACATAAAATAAGAAGGAAAGCAAGTAGTGAATATATTCGGGTATTCATAATGATATTCAGTTTTTATAATAAAGCCCCGCATGATTTTTCAATAATTAACTCGGGCCTGATGGTAACAGATCGTTTATATTTACCTTTTCCGTCATTCTTAACCTCAGACCATAACATTTGAGATACTTTCAATGCCAGGGAGGAATATTTCCTGTTTATCCTTGTAACGGGTGGATCAAGCAAGTTAAATCCTACTCCATTATCCATAGCTATTACTGCAAGATCAGATGGCACCCTGATATTCTTCTTTCTGAAAAAGGTAAAAAGGGGATACACAAGCTCAGAATGTTTAACTACAAATAATTGTGAAGCTTCTGGTGGGCGTAAAGCTTTTACTATCTCACCCGAGTCGGTAACATCCATTATTATATTACTGGCAACAGAATGCCTTGAAATACTTATACCGGGAATAATATTTTGTATGGTGTTAATTAACAGGCCTGTTTCAACCATGCAGTTCATGCAATTTTTCTGTTCAATCACAGTAATATTTTTATATCCTAATTTAAGGATATGCATTGCCACCAGCCTGCATGCTTCCGTATAGTCACTGTTTACTTCATTTATCCTGTGTCTTGTTAATTTTTTTTCAAGTACTACAAAAGGGTAATGTGTTTTCTTAAGAGCACGAACTGTCAGGTCATCAGCAGCATCTCCATAAAGAATTAGGCCACTGAATATTTTTTTCAGGTCTTTAATAACAGTTTCGAACCTTTGCTCATTTTGATTCTTTGAGACAATACTAAAAGTCAGTCCAATGCTTGAAAATGCTTTATTAAGAAGAGGTCCTATTTCGAAGATGAAGTGATTATGAAGATCGGGCACTATCATTCCCACCATGCTCCCTGAAGGCTTGTTTGGTATTCTTCGTTCGACTGGCACGTCTTCAAAATATCCCATTTGTCGTGCAATAAAGAGGACTTTTTCCTGGGTGTCAGGTTTTATTCCATGCAAGGAAGCCTTGTCATTAAGTACAAGGGAAACCAGTGTATTTGAAAAGCCACACTTCTCGGCTATATCTTTTATTTTAACCTTTTTCCCCATCTTTTGTTGTTTTTAGAGGTCAGTTCCCCTTTATATTTAATTCATTATTAATCTTTAATTTTCTCACTGTGCCTCAATTTCTTTATAAATTATTTCTTTTTAGATGGCGAATGACCTCTCTGTTTTGCTGCTTCTTCAAGCCGCTGCTGAAATTTTGATTTCCTGGGTGGTTTTTTCTTATTCTCATTCAGCTTTTTTAGCACAGCTTCTTCATCTATAAACTTTTTGGAAATCATATTCTGACCGAATGTTATCAGGTTTGCCAGGAAGTAATAATATGTGAGACCGGCGGAAAAATTATTCAGTATAAGCATGAACATCACAGGCATTATATAAGTCATCATTTTCATTCCCGGCATCTGTTCCTGACCTGTTGATGATGGGCTGTTTATCTTCATGGTTATGATTGTGGATGCGGTCATCAGAAGAGTGAACAGGCTTATATGATCACCATAAAGTGGTATATTGAATGGAAGATCCAGTATGGAGTCATATGTTGACAGGTCTTCGGCCCACAGGAAGGATTCCTGTCTCAATTCGATGGAAGTGGGGAAGAATCTGAACATGGCAAACAGTATAGGCATCTGCAGGAGCATGGGCAGGCATCCTCCCATTGGACTTACACCGGCCTTCTTGTAAAGGTCCATTGTAGCCTTCTGCTTTTTCATTGCATCATCCTTTTTTGGATACTTTTTACCTATCTCATCAACCAGTGGTTTCAATACTTTCATCTTAGCCTGTGACTGGTACGACTTAAAAGTAAGAGGGAATAGCACAATCTTTATTATAAGGGTAAGAAT
Source organism: Bacteroidota bacterium (assembly GCA_034659275.1). Taxonomy (GTDB): domain Bacteria; phylum Bacteroidota; class Bacteroidia; order Bacteroidales; family VadinHA17; genus UBA9300. Next base: position 16,509 of record JAYEGY010000007.1, read on the forward strand.
CAGTATTATTATACCGTAATTACTTATCGAATTATTGAGCCAGTTGAATATTGGCACTATCACATATTTATTGAAAAATTTGATTATGTTTCGTCCGAGCATTACCAGCTCTTGCAACTCATTTCCATATTTTTTTAAAGTGTTATAGTGGTTTGGCCCCAAATAAAGATTCATATCATAATCAACTTTATTGGCCGGGTCAAATGGCAGGCCAAGCTCTGCGGTACAATACCTCAGGTATTTGCTATCCTCAGGCATGGTTTTATAGGATACATAACCGTTGGTGAAATTCTCACCGGCGATTAATACTGATGAGAAGAACTGATCCTTGAATGCCACCCACTTCAATGGGGTTGTTATATCTGTTTCCTCAAAATCTTTTGTTGACCGGGTCCTGAAGCCATCTACATTGTCCTGGTAATGCTTGTATTTAATATTTGCCCAGTTGTTTTCATTCTGCCTTCCTTTCTCCTGCTGTGGCATGTATGATCTCCAGTCAAAGGAGATAGAATTCATATTGGAAGGTATAATACCGGATAATCCTACGAAATTAACATCAAAATTGACCATGTAAAGCTCTGGTTCGAGGCTATATATATATTCTATATATTCATTTTCAGACACTTTCAATCTGAATGTGGCGGTACCTTTTGAATTGGAGGCATCGGTAATCCGGGAAGTATTTACAGGCTCAAAATAGAGATTATTTGTTTCTATACGTTTATTATCACTTGTAAAGAATTTAAAGCCAAAGACGGTTGAATCGCCGTCAAAAAGCACCAATGGGCGTTGATCATAAGTAATGTATTCTTTTAAAAGGGCTGAATAAATACGTCCTCCTTTAGTTGATATTGTCAACTCCAGTTTATCATTCTTAAGTATAAAAAATTCCTGTTCGCCGTTATATGCTTCCGCAAAAGGACCTGTGGGCTGCACGGTTGGTTCTGTTTCTTCAATTTTACTCACTGTCCCTTCCGCCTCTTGTGGTAGCTCTTCCTGCTGTTCAGGTATAGTATCTTTCTGGCTTGTTGTATCGGGCTGAATGATCCTGTTGATTTCATTAACCTTTTCAACAGCCCCGGCAGTACCCGGCTTGAATTCCAGTGCTTTAAGATATTGGAGTTTGGCTGCTTCATACTCACCTTCCTCGTATAATGAATCGGCTACACTGACAGCTGATTCGTATGATTTTTTCAGCTTACTGCTGTTATATAAGCTGAACCCTATAAAAACCAGGAATATAAGTGCAAGTCCTAATATTGTATTTTTGTCCATTTAATTCTCGTGTAATTAATTTAATATTATTTGATCACATTCTCTTTCGTGCAGCAAGCTTTAATGAATTCAACAAAGAGCGGATGCGGACTGACTACCGTACTGCTGTACTCGGGATGGAATTGTACGCCAACAAACCATTTATGATCGATAATTTCCATTATTTCAACCAGGTCAGATTCCGGATTAATACCGGTAGCAAGCATTCCTTCATTTTCAAATTCTATGAGATATTTATTATTGTATTCGTATCTGTGCCTGTGTCTTTCTGTGATCTCAGTCTTTCCATAGGCACGGTACACTTTTGAGTCTTTTTTTATTCTGCATTTATATCCTCCAAGGCGCATTGTTCCCCCCTTATATGTTATACTTTTTTGTTCTTCCATGAGATCGATAACAGGATATTTAGTTTTTGGATTCATCTCCGTTGAATCAGCCTTTTCATAATTCAGAACATTTCTGGCAAACTCTATTACGGCACATTGCATGCCGAGGCATATTCCAAAGAATGGAATATTATTCTCCCTGGCATATTTCACTGCTGTTATTTTTCCTTCTATTCCCCGGGATCCAAAGCCTGGTGCCACAATTATACCATCCAGGTGCTCAAGTTGTGATTGTACATTTTCAGGTATTATCTCTTCAGAATGTATCAATTGAAGATCAACCTGGCATTCATTTGCCGCACCACCATGGGCGAATGATTCACTTATTGATTTATATGCATCAGGTAATTCAATATATTTACCTACCAGGCCGACGGTCACTTTTGTCCTGGGATTGGACTGCCTCTTGAGGAAGTCACGCCAGACCACCAGCGGCGGTTCTTCTTTATAACCTAGTTTAAGTCTGTTAAGCACCGTTCTGTCAAGTCCTTCCTCAAGCATTTTTATTGGGACCTCATATATTGAAGACACATCAACAGACTGGACCACCGATTGTTTATCAACGTTACAGAAGAGAGCCACTTTTTCTTTGACATCTTCAGTGAGTTCCATTTCTGTACGCAGCACCAGCACATCGGGCTGTACCCCTGCCTCCAGTAATGTTTTTACAGAATGTTGAGTTGGTTTTGTTTTGTGCTCACCGGTGGCATTGAGATATGGCACAAGGGTAAGATGTATAACCACGCAGTTACTCATTCCCTGCTCCCATTTCATCTGCCTGACGGCCTCAATATAAGGTAGTGACTCAATGTCCCCAACTGTACCCCCTATTTCAGTTATCACTATATCATATTCACCGCTTGTACCGACCAGTTTTATACTTCTTTTTATTTCATCAGTAATATGAGGAATAACCTGTACCGTTTTACCCAGGTAATCTCCCTTACGCTCTTTTTCTATAACTGTTTTGTATATACGCCCGGTAGTTACATTATTAGCCTGGGATGTATGGACATTAAGGAACCTTTCGTAGTGTCCCAGGTCAAGATCTGTCTCTGCACCGTCGATTGTAACATAGCATTCACCATGCTCATAAGGATTAAGAGTACCCGGGTCAACGTTTATGTAAGGGTCCAGTTTCTGGATTGTCACATTATAACCTCTCGACTGCAAAAGCTTTGCGAGTGATGAAGAAATAATACCTTTACCCAGCGATGAAGTAACTCCACCGGTTACAAATACATATTTTACCTCTGCCAAAACGAAATATTTATATTAAAAAATAAAGAGTACACTAAGTATCTATTCCCGACTTGTCAATCAGATTTATTTTTTCTTCCAGCACTTCAATCGTTTTCTTTGCATTGTCAATTTTTGATTGAACTTCCTGTATCATCGATTCTGCGCTACTTGATTTTGAGAAGAAACCAATATTATTTTCCCATACAACAATGTCATTTTCAAGTTGTTTTATCCTGTTCAAGAATTTTTCTCTTTCCCCCCTGAGTTTTCTTGTTGCCTTTGGTGTTTCTTTAATATTCTCAAGCTTTGTCTGGTACTTGAGAATGGCCTTTTCTTCCTCGTCTATCTTAAGCCTGTCAAATTGTTGATTAAGGGCATTCCTGTAGCGATTGCCTATTTTATCCTTTTCTTTATAAGGAACAAAACCTATTTCAGTCCATCTTCTCTGTATCTCCTTGAGCTTTTCAAACGCTGCATTAATATCATCCCCGGGCTCAAAATTTTCAAGTTCGTCAATAAGCTTTTCTTTTTCTTTAAGATTATCTTCAAAGGAGCTATCGAGTTCAGCGAAATGTTCTGATTTTCTTTCGAAAAAGTGATCACACGCCTTCCTGAATCGTTTCCATATTTTATCTGAATGCTTCCTGGGAACAGATCCTATCTCTTTCCACTCTTTCTGCAGGTTTATCAGGGCATCAGTAGCTTCTTTCCATTCAGTGCTATCCTGCCACGATTCAGCCTGCATACACAGTTCGGTTTTCTTTTGAAGATTAGCCATTTGCTGCTCCTTATTTTCGGCATAGAATCTTCTTTTAGCCTGGAAAAACGTATCACAAGCTTCTCTGAATCTCTGGTATATAGTGTTATTATGTTTTTTGGGGGCAAAACCTATGGTGCGCCATACTTTTTGTATCTGGATTACTTCCCTGGCTTTGGTTTCCCATTCTTTGAAAGAGTGTAATTCAAGTTTATTTATTTCCTCCACTTTTTCGCATAATGCCGTTTTAGCTTCCAGGTTCTTTTTTTGTTCCTCTTTCTGTTTCTCAAAATATTCATGATGCCTCTTGTTAATCTTTGACGTAGCAGCCTTAAACCTATCCCATAGTTCAGCCCGCGACTCTCTTGGAACAGGTCCTGTTTCTCTCCATTGCTGGTGATATTCCTGCAGGGTTCTGAAAGCATTAATGGGGTTGGGATCAAACAAAAGTTCTTCTGCTTTTTCGCACAGTTCAATTTTGGTTTCCATGTTCTTTTTAAAATCCAGATCCCTCAGTTCCTTGTTGATCTTAATATAATCATAGAAGATCTCAACATTAAGGTTATATGTCTCCCAGAGGTTCCGGAGTGAAGACTGGGGCACTATGCCTATTGAATGCCACTGTGCTTGAAGGTCCCTGAATTCCTGAAATGTCTTGTTTATTGATTCTTCCCGGTTAACCAGGTCTTTTATTTTATCAATTATTTCATATTTCTTCCTGAGATTTTCCTGCTTTTCAATTTCCAGTTGCTTGTTATATTCGGTTTTCTTACCCCTGAAACGGGCAAGGAGCTCTTTCATCTTAATTTCTAAAGGATCATCTGCCGGCTGGTAATCTTCTGGCCTTCCCCCTTCTTCCAGGAATTTCTTTTTCTTTATATCCAGTTCTGCTGTATGCTTTTTATAGAATATGGTTTTTATTTTGTCGACGTCATCGACTATCTCCTTAAACGGCCTGTTTTCAATAAGTAACTCCAGTGTTTCTGTGAGCTCGGCTTTAGATCTCCCGGTATAATCAACTTCAGGTAATTCATCCGGTTCTCCACTGCTTTTCTCTTCTGATGACTTTTCACTTTCTTCCTTATCACCCTGCTGCTTTTTTGCAGCTTCCCCCTTTTCTTCTTTCTTCTCCTTAACAGACCGGGCTTTAAAATCCTCATCATCGGTTGGTTTTGCCTCAATCTCTTTTGCGGCATCGGCATGAAAATCAGTTAAGCCTTGTCTGAAGGGAGGGCTTACTCTAAAATGCATACGTTTCCCCGGGACTTTAGCCTTATTTTGAGTTTTTGATTCAGCTTCTTTTTGAGCTTCTTTGTTATCAACATTAGTTTCGGCAGATTTATTTTCTGCATCGAATTGTTCATCACGAACAGAATCATCCGGATTGAAAATAATCATAATTAATCCTTTTATTTGAGCACATTTGCAGATTTATTAATTACTTAAATCTGAGACCAATCAAGGTTACGAAAATATCGAATTATTTAGAAAAACTCAAAGAATAAGAGTTTTTATATCTAATAACTGATAATCAATAACTTATCAGCTAAATATCTTTTTAGACACTGTTAGCAAAATACTAAAAATCTAAATTTTTGTAATAAAATACTATTCTCTCAGGAATTACCTGTTCTCCTATTCTTTTCAACAAGATATTTAAAAGGATATATAAATCTTTCTATCAACCTCATATCTTCTGTTATTATTTCAGCCTTTCCTGACATATTCTGAGTGAAATCAAGTTGTTTACCGTAAAACGTTGATAAGCCGTTAGGTAAGTTAACATCCAGCACATATGAATTTTCCTGTGGTACCAGTGAGCGTGATTCCACTTTTCCCTGAACCATTCCATATTCCAGGTAAGGATATCCTTCAAGCTGGATATTTACGTCCTGTCCTTCTTTCACTTTACCAGAGCCTGCCATTGGGATCATAATGCGGGCAATTATTTCATTTTCACCTTCGGGCACAACTGTCATTACTGTTTCACCTTCTCTTACAGTCTGATTTTCGGACCAGTATCTCGTAAATGTCACTTTTCCGTTAATAGGAGAAACCAGCAGGTAATTCTGTATCCACCACTCAAGCCTTGCTTTAAGATTCATAAGCTCCTCATCAAGGATTGAGAGGTATTTTTGTCTTTCTTCTTCACGGGCGGCGGTCAAGTCCTGTAATTCCTGTTTTTTAGATGCCAGGTCAATGCGTCTGGAGGCAGCTTCCAGAACAACCTGTACAAGTTCAATCTTCAGGGAATAAAATTTCTGTTTGGAATTTTCAAGTTGAGCATCAGGTAATATGTCCTGTTCATTAAGAAGTGAATCCCTGAGATATTTTCTTTTTTCGACTTCAAGGTTAAAGCCTGTAAGTGTTTCCTTACTTTTTAATTGCCTTATATAGTCCTCGATACTGTTAATTTCTTCTTTCACAGCCTCGATTTTCTTTCCGTAGTAATCGATCTCGATATGGTTCTTGTAGTTATAGTAGCTTTTCCGGAAAGCTGAATACTGGTCCTGTATCTCTCCAAGGACGGTGTTATCAGGTAATTGCCGGGTAATAGAGTTATATGCTAATGATATATCCTCTATTTTTATAGTGTCGAGCAATGAACTCAACCACTGTATGCTTTCATAAGAAGCGGTGGTTTCCATTACTCCGAGTATGGATCCCGCTGACACTTTTTCCCCATCACTTACAAAGAGGTTTTCAATTTTACCGGAAATCCTTGCAACAATATTTGCAGGTGGCTTTTCTGTGGTTATAACAGCTCCGGCCCTGACTATGTATGGATATTTAATAAGCCATGAAAATATCAACAGCAATATTATTACCATGGTAACTATAATGGTACCCCATCGAACAAGGGATCCGGGAGGAGTATTCATAATATCTTCCACAGGTTGTGAGTACCTTATTTCATGTGATTGTCTTTTCATATTCTTTAACTACCAAGTTCCAGCTGTTCACGTACCAGGTTATAATAAATACCTTTTTTATCTATCAGCTCATTGTGAGTTCCACTTTCTATCATGCGTCCTTTATCAATAACCATTATATTATCGGCATTACGCACTGTACTCAGTCGGTGAGCGATTACCAATACCGTCTTACCCGAGAAAAATTGATTTAGGTTTTCAACTATCTTTTTTTCATTAACGGTATCGAGTGAATTTGTTGCTTCGTCAAAAAACAGGTAATCGGGATTCTTGTACACTGCCCTTGCTATTAATATCCTTTGTTTTTGTCCCTGGCTCAATCCATGGCCAGTATGACCTATCCTCGTATTTATGCCGAGGGGCAAAGTATCAACAAAATCACTTATGTTAGCTATTGAAATGGCTTTGCTTAGTTTCTCCCTGTCAATTACCTCCACCCCGGGGGCAATATTATTAGCTATGCTATCCGGGAAAATATACCCGTCTTGCATAACCACCCCCACCCTGCTTCTCCATACTTTGAGACTGAGGTTTCCAAGGTTGGTATCACCAACCAGTATATCACCTAGAACAGGATTATAGAATCCAAGTATTATTTTTAATAATGTTGTTTTCCCGCTACCGCTGGTGCCAACCAGTGCAGTAACTTTCTTTTCAGGTATCACTATATCGATATCCTTGAGGACAAAAGGTGAACGGGGGCCTTCATACTGGAATGAAAGGTTATTTACATATATACTCTTGTTTGCCGGGAGGCTTTTAACTTTCATTTCATCTTCTGATTCTTCAGGTTCACTGGAATGTACCTCCGATAGCCTGTCAAGGCTCATCCTGGCATCCTGGGCTGTCCTGAAGAAGACGACCATCTGGTTTACAGGAATATTTAGCTGTCCGATAATAAATTGAACGGCCAGCATCATACCAAGAGTCATGCTCCCCGATAATACAGCAGTAGCAGCAATAATTGTAATAAGCACATTTGATGCTTCATTAATAAACTTACCCCCTGCAAGCTGGTATTGTGAAAGGCTCATTGCCTTCACCCTCGTTTTGAACAAGGAAGCCTGGACATTCTCCCAATCCCATCTCTTACTTGTTTCACTTTGTGTAAGCTTGATCTCCTGCATACCGGTGATTATGTCAATAAGCCTGGCATTATTGTCAGACAACTGTTTAAACCTCCTGTGATCAAGCCGGGCACGCGAGCGCATGAAAAAGGATACCCAGGCAATGTAAATAGTTGTACCCGCAATGAAGATAAGCAGTATGGTTAAATTATAAATCGCCAGGACAATGCCAAAAACCACCAGGTTAACAAAGGAGAACAGTACATTCAATGATGTGTTACTGAGAAAAGATTCAATACGCTGGTTATCTTCTATCCTTTGCAAGAGATCGCCGCTCAATTTGGTATCGAAATAAGATATTGGCAATGCCATCAGTTTATAAAGGAACCCTGATACTATAGCTACGTTAACCCTGGTACTAATATGCAGTAAAAGCCAACCGCGAACAAATTCAACAGTCATCCTGCCTATAACCAGTGCAAGTTGTGCAAATAGTATAAGATAAATAAATCCAAGGTCGTTGGTATTTATTCCTATATCTATGATCGATTGGGTAAGAAAAGGGAAAATCAATTGTATAAGACTGCCTATAAGCAAGCCAAGGAAGATTTGAAAGAAATACTTCCTGTACATCTTGACATAACGAAAAAGAAAGCCAAATCCTGATTTTCCTTCTTTTGCATCTTCGTGTTCATAAAATTCGGGAGTAGGTTGAAGTATCAATACCAGCCCCACCTTTTCCTCGTCGATCTTTGTCGTGGCCCAGTTTTTCTCAAATTCATCCCTTGAATATTTTACAAGGCCCCTTGCGGGATCGGCAACATAGACGGTATCTTTCTTGATCTTATACACTACGACGAAATGCTTTTGTCTCCAGTGTACGATACAGGGCAAGGGTGTTTCTTCAGCCAGCTTGGGGAAAGGAATGCGCACACCTATAGTTTTGAATCCTATTGACTCCGCCGCTTCAGATATACCCAGGAAAGATACTCCCTCCCTGGTAATGTAACTCTTTTCCCTCAGATCAGGGAGACTGAACTTTTTACCATAAAATCGTGCAACCATCTGTAGGCAGGATGGGCCACAATCCATTGCATCTGCTTGCCTTTCGAAAGGAAACGACATACACATTAATAGTTAAAGTGTGTAAATATATCTATTATTTGATTCTATTCAAACATGGTGCTCTTACTGCTCATTATTGATACTAAATCATTGAGTTAATTCTTTGGAAATAGTATATTTGCCTCAAATATTACTATTAAGTGTTAAAAAAACACTCGGATAAGAAATTAATAGAGGGAATACGAAAAGGGGACGATAAATCTGTTAATTACCTCTATGAATCATTTTTCGATACCATAAAATCTTATGTACTGAAGAATACAGGTACGGAAGATGATGCATATGATATATTCCAGGATGCCATGATGGTACTTTTCAAAAAGGCACAGCTTAACCACCTTCATGAAAATACTGATATCAGGGCTTATGTCTTTGGTATTTCCAGAAATCTATGGCATGAGCATCTCCGCAGGAACAGGAAAAGTGTGGAGATAACTGAAGAACTTGTTGATGATTATGACCCCTCGAAATTGCTAGATACCCCCCTGGAACAAATTGTGCAGCGGTCTTTTCTTAAACTCAAGCCCGAATGCCAGGAAGTGCTTAATATGGCAATCAAAGGTTATGACTACAGTGAGATAGCACGTAAAATGAACTACAAGTCAGAAGATTATGCCCGCCGAAAAAAATATCTCTGCAAGGAAGCCCTTATTAAAATAGTAAAAACTGATCCTGAATATAGTGATTATACGGATCTGAACCTGTAATAATACCAGCCAACAAGAAGCAGGACAGCAACAACTAAGGTTATCAGCAAGAACCTCTTAACAGGAAAATATACCGGGTCGTCATTGCCCATTATCACCAGGGTGCTCCAGAAATACGGATGCGATCTCATCTGATCTGCATCTGCCAGATAATCCATTCTTGCTTTACGCAGCGACTTACTTTTTGTGAGTCCTTTCTTAATATTAAAATAAA
>JAYEGY010000008.1:0-26115 GCA_034659275.1 Bacteroidota bacterium
GCATTTCGCGTTCCATTAATTCACGGATACTTTTTTTTCATAACATATAATTTAATGATTAATAATGTAATATAAGATTTTTCATTGAAAAATAAGCTACCGCCTTAAAGGCGGTTTAGTTCAACAGACAATATAGGTGAACACGGGGAGTTTCAATTCCTCCTTCGGCAGAGCCTTCACTGAAAGCTACGGCTCTCAAAGAAGCCTTCGGGCTTCGACCGACATAGTCGGCTACAATGATTAATTGACAGTCCAGGATAATTTGTATATTTGAAATATAATCATGTTAACAGTTTAGAGATTAATATTTATCAAATTGAGGCTGGCCTATATTTAATGGAGATCAAACTCCTCCAGGGAAACGGTTTGACTATCGAAACGACAGATGGTTGAACTGGACAAAAAAGACACCGGGAAAACCGCGTCTCCATCTTCAAAGTATATATGAAATTATTGAACTGAAAGAAAGCGCAACTACCTGGCAATCCACGGTAGTTCATTATGAAAGAAGTGTAATAGCAATAAGAGCTTATTGAGATATTAAAAAACAAAAATCAAAAATAATGGGAAAGAAGAAAATTTTACTTATTGGACGATGGGGAAAGACTCACGCATTCGCCAAGGCAATTATGGAAAAAAGCAAGTATGATACCGAAATGTATTGCTATATGGATAAACCTAATGTGGGGATAGTAAATCTCGCAACAGAATATATGCTCGGTAATATGATGGATAATGACAAAATTATGGAATACGCTTTAGAAAAAAAGATTGATTTTGCAATTGCTGTCCCCCACATGGCTTTAAGCAACCGCATTACTAACGACTTTATTGAGAATGGAATAAGGTGCGTGGGGCCTACTGAAAGATGTAGTCGCCTGGAAACAGATAAATCATTCTTAAGAGAAATATTAGAGGAAATAAATCCTGATGTTTCGCCAATACATAATAAGTTTAATTCAGAAGAAGATGTTATTGATCATATCAAAAGCATTGACTATGATTTTGCTGTAAAACCTGCCGGTGTTACAGAGGGAGATGGTGTAAAAGTGATTGGAATACAACTGAAAGATAAGGATGAAGCCATTGATTATGTGGATGAAATTTTTAAAAAGAATATTGGCGGGCTAGCAACGGTAATTATCGAAGAAAAATTGGTTGGAAGAGAATACACGATCCAGGCATTTATTGACGGTGAGACAGCCTGGGGAATGCCTGCCACCAGAGATTATAAATTATTATATGAAGGTGATAAAGGTTTAAATACACCTGGAATGGGATCAATTAGTTTTCCTGATCATCTTTTGCCTTTTTTAAATAAGGATGAATATCTTGAATCGCTTAATATTATGACAGATGTAATCAGGCATCTTGCCAAAATATACAGAGAAGTTTTTGTAGGTTTTTTATCAGGACAATTCATTAAGACGAGTGAGGGTATTAAAGTAATTGAGTTTAATGTACGTCCGGGTGATTCGGAAATCCTTAATATTGTGCCTATTCTAAAAACAGATTTTGTGGATATTTGTGAAGCAATGATAGACAGAGAATTGCGTAATATACATATTGAATATGAAAATAAGGCCACGGTATGCAAATATATTGTGAACAAGGGATTCCCTAAACCTAAAGATGATATGAGGATGGCAATTGATGAAAAAGCTATAAAAGATGGTGGCGGAGATCTTTTCTATTCATGTTTTAAAGTAAACGAAAATGTTTATAAACCAAGTCCCAGAGGTGTGGCTGTCACTGCCAAAGGTGATACTCTGGAGGAAGCATACCAGTTGTGCGAAAAACTTATCAGAGAAAATATAAAAGGTGAAGATATCTGGCACAGAAAAGATATTGGCACTCAGGAATTATTGGATAAATATATATTAGATTAATATGATAAAAATTGACACACTTAAAGGAACAGATTTTTTGAAAATACACCAGCTTGCAGGAGAAATTGACGGTATTGTGCAGCACCCCGGCCACGTGTATAAAATTATGGCCGATCATTTTGGCGATACATTTTTTATAGCCAGAGAAGAAAATGAAGACAATGAAATTGAGATACTGGGTTTTATGATGGGATTTGTGTCCCGCAAAATGAAAGGCGAATTATTTGTCTGGCAAATTGCAGTTTCAGATAATGCACAAGGGAAAGGCATAGGTTCAAAATTACTGCAGCACACCATTGATTATGCAATAAAGGCTAATGATTGTAATGCTGTAATTGCTACCGTAGAAACCGATAATAGACCTTCACAGAAACTATTCGAAAAATTCGGCTTTATTATAGATTCTCAAAAGTATAGGACCGGCAATCAGGAAATGATTAATGTGAATAACAGGGAGGCCATTAAAAACTACTATGGCAGCGGCACCGACCAAATTTTCTATATAAAAAAAGTATAGAATACTTTAGAGCAATAAACAAGTCACGAGCAAATAAAATTCTAAGGCAGGATAATGGAAGTTACAAATCATATTGGATTTGACAATGAGAAATATCTTCAGGAGCAGACGTCTGCTATTCTTGAAAGAGTGAACCAGTTTAACGGTAAACTGTACCTGGAATTTGGAGGGAAAATCCTGTATGATTATCATGCTGCAAGGGTATTGCCGGGATTCGATCCCAATGTTAAGATGCGGCTTTTACAACTATTAAAAGACAAGATTGATGTAATTTTGTGTATTAATGCAGGTGATATAGAAAGAAAAAAAATCCGGGCCGATTTTGGAATTTCCTATGATGTTGATGCATTAAAAACCATTGATGATTTCAGGGAATGGGGGATAATTATCAAAGCCGTTGTTATTACACGTTATGAGAATCAATCCCCCGCCAGGGTCTTTAAGAATAAGCTTGAGTTAAGGGGAGTTAAGGTATATATCCATTATCCGATACAAGGATATCCTACAGATATTGAAAAAATTGTAAGCGACCAAGGTTATGGGGCAAACGAATATATCGAAACAACAAATCCGATTGTAATTGTTACAGGACCGGGTCCAGGCAGCGGCAAACTTGCCACCTGCCTTTGTAATCTATACCATGAGTATAAAAAGGGTGGTATAGCCGGATATGCAAAATTTGAAACATTCCCTATCTGGGACCTGCCTTTAGATCATAAAGTTAATATTGCCTATGAAGCTGCCACGGTTGATCTGAAAGATGAAGTGATGATCGATGAACATCACCTTAGAGCCTATAATGTTAAGGCAGTGAATTATAACCGTGATATAGAAGCGTTTCATTTGGTTAAAAGGATTATTGAAAAAATATCCGGCACCGAGTCTATTTATCAATCACCAACTGATATGGGAGTTAACCGTGCCAGTTCAGGTATTGTGAATGACCGCTTAATCACAGAAGCGTCTCATCAGGAGGTTATCAGGAGGTACTTCAGGTGTGCTGTGGAATATACTCTGGGTCTGGTAGATAAAGATACTCTTGGCCGCGCTGTTGAAATTATGAATAAAACAGGGGCAAAAGTTGAAGATCGAAAAGTAGTATTGCCTGCAAGAGAAGCTGCAAGAAATGCTGAAAAAAAAGGGAAAGGCAATGCCGGTATCTTTTGCGGGGCCTCCATTGAACTGCATGATGGCACAATTATTACAGGCAAAAACTCTCCACTAATGCATGCATCTTCAAGCCTTATTTTAAATGCAACCAAATACCTGGCCGGCCTACCCGATAACATGTTCCTCTTACCGGAAAGTATAATTGATTCGGTAACCCATTTAAAAAGAGATATATTAAATGGCAAAATGGTTAGTCTCGATCTGGATGAAACATTAATTATACTCGGTATAAGCGCTTTGTCTAATCCTGCCGGACAAATGGCAGTGGAAAAACTCAAATGTATAGGTGATTGCGAAGTACATCTTACCCATATTCCCACGCCGGGCGATGAAGCAGGATTGCGAAAGTTGAAGATAAACCTGACATGTGATCCTGAATATTCAAGTAAAAGCCTTTTTATTACCTGATGTGCAATAATGTGAATATGAACACAATATTTCTTTTAACCTCAATATTTGTCCTCCTGACCATTCTGGCTGAATCAATAAATTTATTCTTACAACTGAGAGGCAGAAAATTAACTGTGTGGTTCGGCAAGAATGCTTTTAAATTCCATATTTTAGTCACAGGAAGTTTTTGGTTGATTACATTCTGCTTAATAATTTTATTGCAATTTGAGAAACATCCACTTTTTCACCATAGCGATATTTTAAAGTACATAGGATTAATTTTACTGGTTTCCGGTATAATCCTGGCTTCCTGGGGGTTCTCCCTCCTGGGTTTAAAAAGATCAATGTGCCTCAACTTCTTTGAAGAAAACGTTCCTGTTGTAAAATCATCACTGTACAAATACATTGAAAACCCGGAGGATTACGGTTTATGGATTGCCTTAATTGGATTAGCACTTTTTACGGGATCCCTTTATAACCTGGCCATAGCTCTTGAGTTTATAATCATCATGATACCCCATATAATGCTGGAGAATATACCTTTAAAGAAATAGTTGTCAGAATAGGTCGTATAGTGCATATTGACCCAATCTTTGATTTTTTAAAAAATAAAGAAATACTAACTTTAAAAAATAAATTAAACTTATGCGCCTGGCATGGGCTACAGGCAATTTTGTGTGATATATTTTTTAAGGAGGAAACTCATGAAACATTCAAAAACGAAATTCAGTATTTTATCGATCGTATCACTTTTTACAATTATTTTTTTTACAGGATGTGGAAGCAGTTCTTCGGTCACCACCAGCTCAGTAAAAAAAGCTAAGACATCGGATTATCTCGGTGAAGGGGTCGTTCTTGCTGCATTTTATGCGGAGGATGGCGGATTTAGCGAAACACGGTATTATCCAGCAGAAATTGTTACACCGGCCAGCGACAACACTAAGGGAGAATACCTGGTACGCTCACTGGTAGGTGATTTTGATGTAGCAACAGGAGAAGAGCGCTGGACAAAGAATGTAATTACAGAATCACATCCGGCTCAAAAAGACGAACTAGAAGCCGGCATGAAAGTTCTCTATACCAGAAAATCTCTCGATGAAGATCTGGCCACAGCAAGGTGGAACAGAGGTATTATTTCCTCTGTTGATGAATTATGTAAGGGAATAGTAAATATTGATCATGTCTGGCACCTGGATCGCCCCGACGAAGGCGACAGGAAGTATGATATTCCCATAGAAGCAATACGAGTTATTGACGAGGCAAATTGAAAATAATACAACAGCGTTTTAATAATTATTCAGATCACACAAAATTGCCTGTATCAAAAAACTATGGAAACGATTAAAGATTTTTTAGAATTTGAAATATTCCGCGCAGGGGAATATGCATTCACAACCGGCAAAATAATATCTGCACTGTTTACCGTTTTAATCACTTTGCTGGTGTTATGGATCATAAGAAAAGCATTATTCCGTAGGAAAGACCAGAATAAACTTGAAAGAGGCAATATTTTCAGGATAGAAAACGTAAAGTCTGAGATCAGGAAAGTAATAAACAGGAAATTCATTGAAAACAATATTACCATACCCTTTCCACAGGTGGATTTACACTTTAAGTCCGATAAGACAGGTTATTTTACTAAAAACAAGCCCAAATAAGAGGGCTTATAAACATTATTAACTTTGAATACCGTTATGAAGCTTGTTGATGTAGGAGACTTTGAAGCTTTCTCATCCTTTTTCAAAGGTAAAAGCGGTCATCGCCGCGCTGAATTTGTCATGCGATTACTCGCAATGGACAAAGTGAACAGCCTATATAACCGTTTTGGCCAATATACAGGGCCCTCGTTCACATCAAAGATCCTCGATGACGTAGGTATCAAATACGTAGTTGGAAATGCCGACCGCCTCAGATCCCTGCCTGAAGGACCTTTCATCACCGTGTCGAACCATCCCTACGGCCATCTTGACGGTATTATATCCATTGACCTTTTTGCATCAATACGCCCCGACTACAGGTTCATGGTCAACAAAATACTTTCTATGATAAAGACATTGAACGGGAATTTCATATCAGTCACGCCCACTGGCAATAAAAATAGTGGTGTAACAAACGCGAGTCTCAGGGGCATACGTAATACAATCGAGCATATTCGTAAGGGCCATCCGGTTGGTTTTTTCCCGTCAGGTGCAGTTTCAGACTTCAGGCTTATAGACCTGCGTGTGAGAGACCGTAAGTGGCAGCAGAGTATTCTTCACGTAATCCATTCTGCAAAAGTTTCAATACTGCCATTACGTTTTTTCGACAAGAATTCCCCGTTTTTTTATTTTCTGGGTCTTATTAACTGGAGAATACGTTTGTTAAGGCTGCCCTCTGAAGTTTTCAATAAGAAGGGCAAGCAGATCCGTATCGCCATCGGTAACATAATATCGGTTGATGAACAAGCTCAGTTTAAAAGCCCCGAGGCACTTGGTGTTTTTCTGCGAAAAGTAGTGTATACAATGCCGCTGCCTTCCAGGTTCATTCCAGCAAAAAACCTTAACTTCAGCTAATATTACACGTAATTATATGACCGAAAATAAAATGAATAAAAAGCGCGCGAAATCGCATAAACACGACGATATTATCAAATCTATTTTCAGTGACAGGCAAAGGACAAACCTCCTCAAAAAACAGGAGCAGACAGCTATCACCTGGCTTGTTCAGCGCATACCCTCCTGGATTACTTCTGATATACTAACGGGAATTGGTTTTTTCGGGAATATTATTGTAGCCGGAAGCTTTGTACTGGCAGCCTTTTTTCACAGGGCATATCTCCTGCTGGGGCTTCTGGGTTTCATAATAAGCTGGTTCGGCGATTCCCTGGACGGAAGGCTCGCCTATTACCGCAAAATACCGATGAAAAAGTACGGCTTTACGCTTGACATCACAATCGACTGGATAAGCATAATTTTTATTGGACTTGGCTACATCATATATGCAGACGGTATATGGAAGCTCTTTGGTTATGGCTTCGTGGTAATGTATGGCTGGGAAATGATCATTGCTCTCATAAGGTACAGGGTCACCGGACAGTATACTATTGATTCTGGTTTTTTGGGCCCTACGGAAGTCAGGATCATCATTGGCATCATCATGATTGCAGAGGTTCTCCTCCCCGGCTCACTGATCTATTCGGCAGGTCTCGTGGTTATTGTCCTCTTTCTGATCAATATCTTCGACACAATAAAAGTCTTGCGTGTGGCTGAAGAAATTGATAAAAAAGAGTTAAAAGACAAATCATAAACTATATTTGCATATATCCAAACCTGCTTGCATGCAAAAAATAGCCATTAAAGAAGTTGTTACCAGGAAGGACCTGAAAGATTTTATTTACCTCCCTGAGAAAGTTCACAGGGATGATCCCGGCTGGCTGCCGCCAATCTATATGGACGAGTGGAAGTTTTTTGACAGGAAGAAAAACAAATCCTTTGGCTATGCCGATGCTATCCTTTTGCTGGCTTACAGAGATCATAAAGCCGTGGGCAGGATAATGGGAATAATCAACAAAAGGCATAAGTCCATTACCAATGAGCAGCATGGCAGGTTTTGTTTTTTTGAGTGTTTTGACGCCAGGGAAGTCTTTCATGCTCTCATTAGCCGTGTTGAAGAATGGGCAAGGCGGCAAGGGATGGAAAAGATAGTTGGTCCTCTTGGCTTTTCAGACAAGGATCCCCAGGGTTTCCAGATCGAAGGATTTGAGCATCCCCGATTCATTACCAGTCCCACCAACTCCCCTTACATGATTGAACTAATTGATAATGAAGGGTATTCAAAAAAAGTAGACCTGGTCAATTACGTAGGTAAAATACCTGAGAAATTCCCTCTTGTATATGAAAGGGTTTTGAGAAGAATTAAAGCGACCCGGGAATATAAGATAATCGAATTCCCGAGTAAAAAGAAGCTTAAACCCTATATCATCCCTGTTCTTGAACTAATGAATGACACTTTTACGGATATATATGCTTTTGTGCCACTTACCGACAAAGAAAAGATGGACCTTGCCGCACAGTACTTCCCTATCCTTGACCCGAAATTTGTCAAGGTGGTTGAAAAGGACGCTGAGCTTATCGGCTTTGCCGTAGGTATCCCGGACCTGAGCCCCGGTATAAAGGCCTGCAGGGGAAGGTTGTTACCTTTCGGCATATTCAAGGTGCTACGTGAATCCAAGAGGACAACAAAGCTGATAATGATGCTTGGTGGTATTAAGAAGGAATTCAGGGGCAAGGGAATTGATGTACTGCTGGGTGCCAAGATCCTCCAGGACGGTATAAACAGCAGGATGAAAACCATTGACAGCCACCTGGTGCTTGAAGACAACCTCAGGATGAGAGGTGAATATGAGAGGATAGGTTGTAAAGTAATCAAGAAGTTCAGGATTTACCAGAAAGATTTATAAGAATTAAAAATTTATATTATGAAAAAGCCATTAATATTCATAATTGTTTTTTTCGGCCTTGCTTACATTGCCAGTGCCCAGGTTAATCCACATGCATTGGGTCTTCGTTTTGGTGGTAACGGTAACATTAACAGTGCTGAAATATCCTATCAGCATGGATTAACTGATGCCAACAGGATGGAACTGGACCTGGGTTTCGGAGCCAGTTCCACTCAAACCCGTTTATTTGTTATCGGTATCTATCACTGGGATTGGATAATCAGCAGGGGATTAAACTGGTATATCGGACCCGGTGTAGGCGCGGGCTTCTATGCTTTCGAGGATGCTGTTAATTATATTAATGTGGCCCTGGGGGGACAGGCAGGAATTGAATTTGATTTCAATACGATGAATGTTCCTTTTTTATTGAGTGTTGATGTCCGCCCAATGTGGGATTTTCTCGGTCACGATGCCGGACTGGGCTGGGGAGCAGCACTTGGTGTACGTTATACATGGTAGGGTTCAGTCTTAAGTGCTCAGGGTTCAAGGTTCAGGGTTCAGGGTTCAGGGTTCAGGGTTCAGGGTTCGAAATTCAACAGCCCCGGCTTAAGTAAGAATCTTTATATATTAACCCCATGAAAAATATTATTCCTTTTCTTATCCTTATTACCCTGATCTCATCCTGCAACGGTGGCAGGATCAAAATCGTTAACAATGAAGTATCGGATTACGAAATACTTATACCGCAAGAAACCGATAGCCTTATTAAAGATGCCGCAACAGAACTCCAGGAATACCTCTTGAAAATCTCAGGAGTTAAAATACCCGTGGTAACAGCCGGACAGCACGAAAAAGGCATGCATAAAATTTTTATCGGTGACTACCCTGGGAATGAATCATATAAGCCCCATATGATTTTTTACAGGGTTAACGGTGATAATCTTCTAATTGGCGGGGGAAGCCCGAAAAGCGTTCTTTATGCAGTATATACTTTCCTGCAAAATGAGCTCGCTTGCATGTGGCTCAGCCCTGATGTGGAAATTGTTCCTGAATCGGATAAAATCACTATACATGCAAAAATTGACTATGAGTACACACCTGATATTGAAACCCGCACGGTCCACTCAAAATTGTTTTATGATAACCACGATTTTGCGGATAAACTGAAAGTGACATATGAGGCTTTCCCCGGCTATGTCCCTGTAGCCAGGGTGCATACCTTCCACAGGTTTATGCCTGAAAGTGTTTTTTTTGACAGTCACCCCGAATATTATGCCCTGAGGAAGGGGAAAAGGCTTACCACACAATTGTGCCTTAGCAACCCGGATGTGCTGAGGATTGTAACAGATTCGGTGACTGCTTATTTTGACCGTTATCCTGAATCGGATATAATATCTGTAAGCCAGGATGACAATACCCTCTATTGCCAGTGTGACGAATGTGCAGCCATTGATCAAGAAGAAGGCTCGGCCAGCGGTACCATGATCAGGTTTGTGAACAAGGTAGCCGGGCAGTTTCCAGATAAAACGATATCAACGCTTGCATACCAGTACACAAGGCAACCGTGCAAAACAAAACCTGCCGATAATGTACTGGTAACTCTCTGCTCTATAGAGTGCGATCGCAGCAAAGCCATTGAAGAAGGGTGTTCTGACTTTGCGGGGGATCTCAAAGGCTGGAAGCAGCTAACCGAAAACATACGCATATGGGATTATACAACACAGTTTACGAATTTTCTTGCCCCCTTCCCGAATATACATACACTGGGACCAAATATCAGGTTCTTCCGTGATAACAATGCAAAATGGATATTTGAACAGCATAGCCATAATCCCAGTGAGTTGTTTGAACTAAGATCATACCTTATGGCAAAACTTTTATGGGACCCTGACAGGAATGCGAGTGATATTATTCATGAATTTTGCGAAGCCTATTACGGGGAAGGAGGAGAATATATTGAGGAATATATAAATACAATACATGATGAAATAAATAAAGTCCCTGACTTCTTCCTTTTCCTTTATGGAGATCCTTCTCAGGCTTTTGATTCCTTCCTCAGGCCCGAGATGCTCAAGCAATACAATCACCTTTTCTCACTGGCCGGGGATGCAGTGGCGGGTAAACCGGATCTTGCCAGGCGTATCAACGTGGCTTCACTCGGTGTTCGTTATGCAAGCCTGGAAGCATCAAGAGCAGGCTTATCTGAAGAATTCAAACTCGATTCCCTGGCTAAAATCAGGCTCAATGAATTTGAAAAGATATGCAATGATGCAGGTATTACATTCATGAA
Source organism: Bacteroidota bacterium (assembly GCA_034659275.1). Taxonomy (GTDB): domain Bacteria; phylum Bacteroidota; class Bacteroidia; order Bacteroidales; family VadinHA17; genus UBA9300. The sequence continues at coordinate 10,674 of JAYEGY010000008.1, forward strand.
TGAAATGGGGTATACGGTGGATGAGTACATCGACTCATATAAAAAGACTATTAAAAGATCAGAAATGCCGAATATCGCTGGCGGCAAAAAGGTCATAGCCCTTACCGCTCCAAAGAAATATGCTGATGAAGATCCACAGGCACTCACCGATGGTGCATACGGGGGCTCCAGTTTTTACTCTAACTGGCTGGGCTTCGAGGGCAATGATATGGAAGTGGTAATTGACCTCGGGGAAAAACAGACAATAGACACCGTTCAGACTGCTTTCCTCCAGGTGACCAACCATATAGTCTTCTTTCCTGAATTTGTTGAGATATCATTTCCGGAGGATTTGGACGACGGTGATGACCGGAGAGTGGCAGGGAGGGACGCCCAGGTTGGGCGTCCCCACGGTGATGGATTAAGGATCAGTACCAGCAGACCACTTGATCCGGGTAGTAAAGTAAATGATATTGAATATTTCAATTTCTCTTTTAAACCAGTTGAGACAAGGTATGTAAAGATTTATGCCCGCAATATGAAAAAGGCTCCCCCGTGGCATAATTCCTCAGGATTACCGGCATGGATTTTCTGCGACGAGGTAATTATTAATTGATATCATTTTAGCAACATTAAAAAGGGCTGTCTCAAAAGTGACATCCTGAGCAATGCGAAGGATCTGCGTCAGCGAAGAACCAAATCCCGAGAATCCGGGATAATCATCACTTTTGAGACAGCCTCAATATAACCGAATCACATGCAACTCTATTTTTATCTTTTTCACCCTCATTATTTCATAGGGCTTCTGAGATGAAATAAGATTGCATGTTTTCTCTATGGTTCTATGTTGAGCCGAAATATTTTATAATTCTCACTTGGTGCGACGTCACCTGCTTCAAGCACAATATATAAAGTGCGTTCTGCAGTTGGTGTCAATTCAATGCTCAAGAGCCCAAAACTGCTCTTTGCTGGTATTATGATAATGCCACCATCGAGTATGTTATAATCAGTTCCTGCTACTGCGGTGGTTTCGTACAGCTCCCATTCATCATGAGCAGGTTGTTCGAGCTTAAGTTTATTTTCCTCTTTGTCTCGATATACCTGGTCAGCTATATAATAGCCTATTTCGACAGGCTCTGTTCGCTGGGGCCCAACAAGAGATACCTGCAAAGGAGCATCATCAACATTACCTGTTATAGTAGCAGACCAATATGAGCCGACAGATACCCAGTCAGCCCCATCTGGTATATATGAAAGATGTGAGAATTCAACGACGGTCGATCCGTCGTATGTAAAATCGTTCAAACCTTCAAAACATGAGTGGTTCATAAGAGCCAGTACCGGTAACACCACTATTAATATTATGTATCTTTTTAACTGTGACATTTTAATTCGATTTTAATGTGATTAATAACCTGGATTCTGGATACAATTTTCATTTGCCTCTATTTCATTAACGGGTATTCGTTCCACTATCCTATAATCTTCAAAATCAACTGTAGTTCCCTGATCTACTCCGTCTATGCCTTTTGGAATATCCATGCCACGTCTCCGCAGGTCGAACCAGCGGTGAGACATCTCGCTGAAAAATTCCAGTCTTTTTTCAGTTAATAGCAGATCTAGAAATTCTTCTTTTGTAGTAGCGGTGATAGGGACACTACCAATTCCCCGGTGTTCACGCACCGCCATAAGCATATCTCCTGCGGGGCCTAGTTGATCCATTTCAGCATATGCTTCCGCTGCGATAAAATACATTTCACTAATGCGGATAACTTTAATATCATCCCAGTTAGCCACACCCCTGTAACTATGATATTTTGCCTGGAAAGCACACCATTGGCCTCCTTTATCTCTTTCATAATAAGTAGCATTTTCTTCCCCCCTGACATCACCCAAGGCTGCGTAAGGCTGCAGTACATTTTCCACCAGGTCGCGACGCAGGATAACATCACCATAGGCTTCATAGTCTATTACCATATGGGGCATCACAATACCTCTGTCAGCAAAAACCTGTTCATCATAATAGGTTGCCATACCGGCTACGCTGGTATTCATGGATGGTGAAACAGTCTCATTGGCAAATCCAAGTTCCAGTACAGATTCTTCTCCGGGGCGGTTTGCAAAGACACGGACAATGTAATCCACTCCGTCGGCAGCATCTACCAATCCGATAGGAGCTTCAGCAATTACGTCTTCAGCATAACCTGCAGCTTCACTCCAATTACCCATATAGAGGTGAACCCGTGCAAGCATAGCTTTAGCTGATACTTCATTATACCTGTAGGGAAGACCTTCGTCACCCTCCAGATAATTCAATGCCATGGACAAGTCATCCAATACCTGTTGATAACCTTCTTCAATTGTTGCCCTGGACTGGAATGTATTTTCGTCTATTCCCAGGAATGGTTCCGTTTTGATTATCACTCCGAGAGGCTCTCCCTGTACCAGTGGCTCCCGGTACATATACGGACGCGCATATATCCTGAGCAGATCAAAGTAAATATGTGCACGTAAAGCATATGTCTCACCTTTAGCCTGGTTTATCCTGCTTTCGCTTGCATCTATTTCATCAATGTAATGCAATATCATATTGCATCTATTTATGTTATTATAAAGATCACTCCAAACACCGAATGGTGCATCTTCCTGGTTAGTGGCATGATAAATCATACGGCCGGCATTTTGTTGTGCTATATCCATCTGATCCGACAGGATTTCCCCTGCTATGTTCATTTCACGCTGATTGTAATCGCCATTTGTCATACGGCTGTATAAGCCTGCCAGAGCACCATCTATTCCGTCCATAGTTGACAATGCCTCTTCACTGGCCACTGCTGAGCGCGGGTATCTTTCCACAAAATCTTCACAGCTTGTTAATGACAATATTACTGCTATAATGAAGAGAAACGATATGTATTTATATTTTTTCATAGTAATCCTTTTTTGCTTGTTAAAAACTCGTGTTTATCCCCATCGTAATGGTTTTACCTATAGGATACGTCCCGAAATCACTACCGGTAAACTCCGGATCGGCACCTGAGTAGTCAGTCCATGTTAACAGGTTAGTGCCACGTAAGAATAATTCAAAATTATTTATCCCAAAGCGCTGAGTGAATTTACGAGGCAGCCTGTATGATAAGTGAAGTTCTTTCAATCTTATGTAATCAACCCTTTCGTACATGTGTGAAGCATATCTATTTGGTGACTGGACATCACCAGGGTATCTATTACCATAAGCCGGTATTGGGACATAGGTTATATCACCCGGCTCCTGCCATCTGTCTTCGTACACCCATACAAACTGATTCCTGTCACCCGTACCACAGAACCAGTAACGTGCATCAGAGTTATACCTGTAGCTTCCTCCTGAGTACTGGAAAAATACTGACATGGTAAAATTGCCATAAACGAAGTTGTTGGTTATACCACCAAAGCGTGTGGGTTGTTCAGGGCCTATCCATTTCCTGTCGTCATAAACCGGGTTATAGGTTATATTACCATCTTTGTCATAATACATAGGTCTGCCATCAGCCGGATTTACTCCTGCCCAGGTTTCTATGTACCTGTCATTTATAGCATGCCCGACTGCTGTTCGGCTATCAAAGAAATCCTGACCCGGAAGCAGTTCAAGTATTTCATTTTCAGCAATAGAGAAATTGAGCTCTGTCATCCAACGGAATTTATTGTATTCCAGATTAACAGTACGTAGTGTTAACTCAATCCCCTGGTTCATTGTTTTTCCAACATTTTCTGTTATGCTTGACCAACCCGTACTGCGTGGAAGTGGTCTGCTCAGCAACAAAGCACTTGTCCATCTCCTGTATATTTCAAGATCCATCATAAGTCTCGATCTGAACCCCGCATAGTTAACTGCAAGATTAAGAGTCTTGGCTTCTTCCCATGTCAGGAAGCTGTTTGGAAGCTGTGTAGGATACAGACCTGTCGTTCCCATGTAATTTGTTCCTCCACTCCATAATCCCAGAGCAGCATAAGTACCCGCCGCATCTGATCCTGCTTTACCATAACTAAGTTTAACCAGCAGGTTATCCAGTTTTTCCATGCTAGCCATGAACGATTCTCCTGACAGTCTCCAGCCAATGGCTGCTGCAGGGAAAAATCCCCACCTTCTCTCAGATCCAAACCTGGAGCTGGCATCGTAACGACCTGTGAGGGTAAGCAGATATCTGTCATCGAAGGTATAATTAATACGTCCGAAAGTTCCCATGGTGGCTCGTTCTGTTTCTGTACCGGCATACCATTCTACAGCCCCGGCATTATCAAGAACATTCATATTGGGATTGGCAAAGTTCACACCCCTTACCGATGTTTCCCGGTAAGTGCGTTCCCATGTTTCAAAACCAACAACACCATCCACCTTATGAACACCAGCAAATGTATTGCTGTAATTAGCAGTATGTGTAGTCTGTATTGAGTATGCCCTGTGCACATAGCTTCTAAGTGTACCATTATCCGATTGACCGTCACCTGCCCTCGGATCATACCACTGTTCCTCTTCTGTAAGGTTGTAATCAATACCCACCTGTGTACGCAGGAAGAGATTATCGATTAACTCGTACCTTGCCGAAAGATTGATAATCGGTTTGATATTCTTTGTAATATTGTGATCCAGGTCAGCACTGTTCAGAATATGTGTTCTGTAAGCTCCGTAAACACTACGGGGAGCTCCTGCATAACCCCTGAAACCATCCTCGTCGTATATTGGCTCTACCGGAGGTATACCGGCTGAGGCTCTTACCGGGCTTGACCATGCTCCTCCCAGGCGGGTGGCATTCTGATTTGACATGTTTGCACTCAGTTGCGTGGAAAAACTCAGTTTATCAGTAGCTTGATGATCAAGGTTTAAGCGGAAGTTTGTCCTGCTGAAATCATATGCAATAACGTGTCCTTGCGTTTTATTATAGGCAAGTGATGCAAAAAACTGTGTTTTTTCATCGCCCCCACTGGCAGACAAGCGGGCTTTTAATACGTTTCCCGTTCTGTAAGCTACATCCTGCCAGTCATAATCAGGAGTGGTACTAAAATCAGGCGTCCCATCAGGTTTGAGTTCATACCAACCCCTGTCAACACCTGTTTGTAAACGTTCCTCAACCCTGAAAGATCCTTCGCCGTACCTGTTTACATAGCGCTCGTAATCCCATTCGGCCCACTGTGGACCATTCATTACCGGGTTAACCCTGATAGGTGATGTATAACCATTGCTCAGCTCCAGGTTGAACTCAGTTTCCTTTGCTGAACCTTTCCTGGTTTCTACCACCACAACACCTCTTGCGCCCCTTGCACCATAAATAGCTGTTGCTGCAGCATCCTTAAGTATGTCTATAGATTCTACATCATCAAAATCCAGTGTTGACAAAATACTTGCCGAGGGAGATCTGTACCCCAGGTGTGAGGTCTGTATCTCAACACCGTCTACTATCCATATGGGTCTGTTGGCTGAAAAAGAACCTATTCCGCGAACAATTATTGATACATCACCTCCCGGAACACCACTAGAAGCCGTTACCTGTACTCCTGCAGCCCTTCCCTGGATGGCTTTCTGAATGCTTTCAACATTCATACCTTCAATTTCGTCAACACGCACTGATGAAACAGAACCTGTTAGGTCTCTTCGCCGTTGAACCCCATAACCGGTTACCACTACCTCGTCAAGACCAACAATGTCAGAAACCATTTCCACGTCAATATTTGCCCGGTCCCCAACTCTGATATCCTGGGTTCTCATACCTACAAAGGAGAACTCAAGGATAGCATCTTCATCGGGAACTTCAATTGTGTAATGGCCGTCCTGATCCGTAGTCGTACCAGTCGTTGTTCCTTGCAAAACAACAGTTACACCGGGCAAGGGAAGTCCATCCTCCTCCGAGGTCACATAACCGGTCACTGTTATTTGCGCCATTGCTGTTGTAAAAAACATTAACAATGGCAGAAAAGTAATTAGTACTCTTTTCATAATAAAATTGATTTAGGTTTAATACATTAAGTGACAATTTTTTAATGTAACAATAACTGGAAAAAATACGAGGTTTACACCATAACATTGTTGGGAAGGTCATATAACAATATTTATACACTAAAGGTTATATGCCTTATAATTAAAGTGATAAGATCAGATTATAAATCCATCAGGAAATTGGTGAGGTTAATCTTTCTGTCTATCTGTAGTTTTTTTCGAATCCTACTTCTGGACATTAATATACTTTGAGGAGATTGTTGGGTGATTTTAGATATCTCCTTGGTGGAAAGATTTAACTTTAGCAATTCACATATCTTTCTTTCATTGGGAGTGAGCCTTGAATATTTTTCTCCCAGTTTTTTAAATAGGTTATTAGTTTCGCTATTCAGGATCTCAATTTCTTTGTAAAGTTGCTCATCAGATCCAAGTGTTAGATTATTAATCAGCTTTTGAATAGAAGCCCTTTGTGAACTATTTACATGATGCTGCAATTCTTCAAGTTTTGCATGAAGATCATTTAATAAACGGGCTTTACTATACAATTGCAGGGTATGTGATTGTAGCTGTCTTTGTGCCCTGTCAAGGGTTTTTTCCATTTGTTTCCTTTCCTCTTTCAGGCGTTGTTGTATGGAATGGTTTGCTGAAAGTTTCTTTCGTTGACTGACCACAATACCCGATAGTATAAGAATCATTAATAAATTGAAGATCAGTAAAAACCAGAAAAGTGGTTGTTTTATAGCTCTTTGCAGAAAGTAATCGTTATTCTCTTCCTCTGAATTGTATTTGTTTACAATTTTTCCTATTTGTAAGGCCTTATTGAAGCTATAGAGAGAATCTTTTATTTCATGGGCAACCATAATATAATTGTATGCTTCCTGATAATTATTTTTACTATAGTACAATTTTGCTATTTTCTCTGCGGATAAGCGTGTAAGATTAGCTTTCCCCAGGTTTTTGCTGGTGTTATATGCTTTTAATAAACATTCCAATGCCTTTATATATTCTCTCTGTCGCATATAGCTAATCCCAAGATTATAATTTGTAAGAGCAATATCCCCCTCAGAATTCATCATGATTTTTATGGCCATTGAGCTATTGAGATATTCCAGGGCTTCCTCGTAATTACCCATTTCAATGTAAACAGCACCAATGTTATTTAATTTCCTGGACATTCTTAATAATTGCAAGTTGTCTATATCCAGCTTTAGACCCTCGTAGTAACAATCAAGAGCCTTTTGATAATTCTGGGTGTTTTTATAGGCAATCCCCATATTGTTAAGTATCATAGCAATATGATCGCTATCATTTAATTCCCTGTAAATACCAAGGCTTTCCTTATACAGTTCCAGGGCTTTTTGGTTATCTCCAAAATTCCTGTATCCATTCGCAATACTGTTGAGAACTTTTGCTGTTTTCTCCTGATCATCAATTTCTTTAAACCATTTCAGGCTTTCATAAAATAAATCAAATGCTTTGTCGAAATTTCCCAACTCTCGATGTACAAGTCCAATATAATACCGGCTTTCCTGGGCTGTGTTGTAAAGATTCCCTTCCTGTGCGATTCTCTGGGCTTCCTGATGCTGCTTTATTGCTTTAGGATAAAGTCCTTGCAGGCGATATATTATACCTATCTTGTTAAGAATATCAGCCCTGTTGTCATCCCCTGGTTGTTTACCGGTATTTTTTAAGGCTTTATACAAAGAATAAATGGACTTATCTAAATATCCTATTGATTTATAAATTCTTGCGATTTCAAGATGGTTCTGCAATGAATCAGCTTTCTCCATCTTTTCAATCATTTGGAGAGCCCTTTTATAGACTTCTTCATAATTTAAGGTATCATTAAATTGTAAATAGGCATCATCTTCCACTATTTGCACCATTTGATTAGTAGAAGCAGGACAGATATGGAAGGTAATTACAAAGGATAAGATTAATAGAAATATATGACTTAACATATAATCTAATCTAAATTTAATACTGCAAGTTACAATTTCTAAATGATATAAAGAACTTATGAGTACAATATAAATATGGTTACAGGGAATAATAAAACTGCTCTCCTAAGAATTATATTGACATCCAAATCTGATCCATGACCCACACCGGATGGAGTATGCAACATAAAAGCAAAAACTTAAAAGCTTTGTGCTATGTTAAAGAACCTCCTTTAAGCCTTTATTTTTTCATAAATTTGCAACTAAACATTGTAGGCTTTGAAGAATAAAATCTATTCCATATTATTAATACTTGTTCTTATTGCCCCGACCACGGGCACATATTTCTGGCTTTTGCATAGAAAGAATACCGTCAGGAAGCAGGTCAGTGAACATATTAAAAAGGGGATAGACAGGGATGAATTGGTCTTACTCAAATTTACCAAAACAGAGACGGAAGAAAAACTGAGATGGGAGCATTCAAGGGAATTTGAGTATAAGCACCAGATGTATGACATTGTTGAATCAGAAATAGTCGGCGACAGTATTTATTACTGGTGCTGGTGGGATATTGAAGAAACCCTGGTGAACAACAATATAAGTGAGCTGGGGAAATTTTCCATGGATACTGATGCTCAGAAACAGGAAAAGAGTGACCATATCAATCCCTGGTTTAAGGTTAATTATATTAAAGAATCTTTTAACTGGGTAGCCAGATCAGCTGAGTCCACTGAAAACAAATTTGTTATCTATATTGATTTGTATCGTTCACTTGATTTTCCACCTCCGTCGCCTCCACCCCGTTTAACTTAAAGCTGTTTGTTTTTTAAAAAATAATTATTCCCTGCTGTTATTCGCAGGAAAACAATGATTTAACAAAGAATTATTTCACCATGAAAAATATATTCTTATTATGGTTATTTCTGGGTATTGGTATTTTTGCCCGGCCCCAGACTGTAACCATCATGGACCGGGAAAGTCAGAAACCCATTGAACTGGCAACCCTGATAAGCGAAAGTCCAGAGGTATTTGCCACTACGAACGCAAAAGGTCAGGCTGATCTGTCAGCCTTCAAGGGAGCCAATAAAATTGAAATAAGATCACTCGGTTATAAAACAGTAGTTAAAAGTTATGCCGAATTAGAGGAGTCATCATTTGAAGTTTTTCTCGAGATGTCTAACATCAACATTGATGAGATAGTTGTCTCTGCAACTCGCTGGAGGCAAACAACGAACAATGTACCCTCAAAGGTTATCTCCATTGCACCCAGGGAGGTATCATTGCAGAATACCCAAACGGCTGCAGATCTCCTGGGCATATCTGGAAAGGTTTACATTCAAAAGAGCCAGCAGGGCGGAGGCAGCCCTATGATCAGGGGATTTGCCACCAACAGGTTATTATACACCATTGATGGAGTGAGAATGAACACTGCAATCTTCAGAGGCGGCAATATTCAGAATGTTATCAACCTCGATCCCTTTGCCATGGAAAACACAGAAGTTGTTTTTGGTCCGGGTTCGGTAATTTACGGCAGTGATGCCATTGGCGGTGTGATGAGCTTTCATACACTCAGTCCGGTAATGAGCCTGAATGAGGATCCCTTGATAACGGGTAAGGTTGTTACACGTTACTCATCGGCCAATAATGAAAATACAGGGCACTTTAATGTTAACATTGGTTGGGATAAATGGGCCCTGGTCACCAGTTTAAGCAGCTGGGATTATGATCATCTGCGACAGGGCAGCCATGGCCCCGATGATTACCTCAAACCGTATTATGTGCAACGACAGGACAGTGTTGACAGGATCATTACACAGGACAATCCTCTCTTGCAAATCCCTTCCGCCTATTCCCAGGTTAACCTGATGCAGAAAGTGCGGTTCAAACCGGATGAAAAATGGGATTTCCAGTATGGTTTTCATTATTCTGCAACATCACCCTATGGACGGTATGACAGGCATAACAGGATCCGTAACGGCACTGCAAGATATGCTGAATGGTACTATGGCCCCCAGAAGTGGATGATGAACAACCTGACCATTACCAATATCGCCAATAATCCCGTTTATGACCAGGTTACACTGCGGCTGGCGCATCAAACATTTGAAGAGAGCCGTATCGACCGGGCCTTCAACAGTGATATCCGTAGCAGACGAATTGAAGAAGTGAAGGCTTATTCCGCCAACCTCGACTTTGTAAAGTCAACAGGCAAAAGAAATACAGCCTATTATGGTATTGAATACGTGTTTAATGATGTTACTTCCAGGGGAATAGATGAAAATATCTTGACCGGCACCAGTGTGCCCGGCCCCACAAGGTACCCCCAGTCTGAATGGAGTTCAATTGCAGCTTATATCAATGATGAATACAGGCTATCAGACAAATTCACCTTTCAGTCAGGCTTGAGGTATAATCATTTTATCCTTAACGCTGAATTCGATAATACCTTTTATCCCTTCCCATTCTCAACTGCCAATATTAATAACGGTGCAGTGACGGGAAGCCTGGGGGGAGTATACCGCCCGTCAGAATCATTGGTGCTCAGTGTAAATTTAGGGACCGCTTTTCGCTCTCCCAATGTTGATGATGTGGGTAAGGTATTTGACTCTGAGCCGGGCTCGGTAGTTGTACCCAATCCTGACCTGGAGGCAGAATATGCATATAATATTGACCTTGGCATTACCAAAGTATTTGACGATGTTGTAAAAATTGACCTCACAGGCTATTATACCATCCTCAAAAATGCCCTGGTCAGAAGGGATTATCAGCTAAACGGCCAGGACAGCATTATGTACGACGGTGTATTGAGCCAGGTACAGGCAATACAAAATGCTGCTGTAGCCAGGGTCTACGGCATACAGGCAGGCCTGGAAGTAAAGATGCCTGCCGGCTTCAGCCTTTCATCAGACCTCAATTACCAGAAAGGGACAGAAGAACTGGATGATGGAAGCACCAGTCCTTCACGCCATTCAGCACCCCTCTTTGGTATTACCCGTCTGAATTACAAAGCCAGCAGGCTTAACATTCAATTATACATGAACTACCAGGGGGAAAGAAAGAATGAAGATATGCCTGAAGAGGAGGTGGATAAAGATGAAATTTATGCCAAAGATGACATTGGTAATAATTATGCACCTTCATGGTATACTCTAAATGTCAAAGCTATGTATGAGCTATCGGATATGCTTACTGTAACTGCAGGTATAGAAAACCTGACTGACCGGCGATACCGGCCATACAGCTCAGGCATATCAGGACCGGGCAGAAATTTTGTTATTTCGCTCAGGGCCGATTTTTAAAGGAGGCGCAAAATCTTGCACCTTTACATTTGTATCTGTATATTTATTTCCAATGAATAGGCACATTCTTGCTCTTATATTTTTTTTGCCGGTTTTCCTGGTTTGCACGGCCCAGAATCCCATCTGCCCGCCGGGGATATATATTGCTGATCCGTCAGCTCGTGTTTGGAACGATAGCAATCTGTATATCTATGGCTCAAGCGACGAGAGCTGTGACTATTATTGTTCCAGGCAGCATGACATAATCTATACCCGGGATATGGAGAAATGGCAACTGGAAAAAAATGTTTTTGCATCCAATGGGGAAAATGATAAAGTACCTTACAATAACAGTCTCTTATTCGCCCCCGACTGTGCTGAAAAGAACGGACGTTACTACCTGTATTATTGCCAGCCCGATCGTGACAATGCTGAAGGAGTCACCGTATCTGACAGTCCGACAGGGCCTTTTTCACCAGGAGAACCAATAGATACGGGCCCTTATAAGCAGATTGACCCCGGCGTTTTTATTTATAACGACGTATGCAATTCCGGTAATTGGAACAATCATGGCTCAATAGCGGAATTCAAAGGCCAATGGTATGTATTCTACCACAGGTCAACACATGGCTGTAAAACAATGAGGAAGGCCTGTATTGAAAAAATAACTTTTCTGGATAATGGCACCATCCCCGAGGTAAAAATGACCTCACAGGGCTCCGGAATGCCTCTAAAAGCCATAAACGGTGGTAAAATTGTTTTATCAGCAGGCAAACCATGGGAGAGAAGAATCTGTGAATATGAAGCTCCGGAAGGATTGCAGACTGGCCAATGGCTGGTGATAGAATTGCCGGCAGAGAATATTGAAGGGATCCATGCCTTATGGATTCAGTGTTACGGCGGAGAGGGAGATTTGTTTGAAATAGATTGGCTGGTGTTTAATTGATCTGTGTTAAAAATACAAATTATGAAAAACCTCATCAATTTAATTCTTGTATTCATTGTGGTGTCCTGTACACAAGTACAAAACAGGGACAGCACAAGCCAGGGCTACGGGACCTCAATGGAACAAATAAACAATCCCTTCGCACGTTACTGGTGGTTTGCATCTGAAATAAAGAAGGAAGATGTAATATATAATCTTAACTGGCTCAAAGAGAATGGTTTCGGCGGTGTTGAGCTTGCCTGGGTGTACCCTCTCAATGCAATGGACGCAACACTGGACCAACAGTACACTCCAAGATATAAGTGGCTGGGTCCCCAATGGCAGGAAGCAGTGAATTATGCAATGCTTTACGCCGACAGCATCGGTCTTGCCTGCGACCTCACAATGGGTACCCTCTGGCCTTTTGGTGATTCCCACATAAAATATGAGGATGCGTCACAGTTATTTGGCACTAAAGAGCGCCAGGTAATAACAAGGTCATGGGAGTACCCTGATACAGGATACGTGGTCGACCACCTGGATCCTGACAAATACATGAAATATTTTAAAAGGATGCTTGACTCATTCCCCCATCCGGAAACAAGATTGCCACAATCATATTTCATTGACAGCTGGGAAGTGGAAACAAAAGGACTCTGGTATGACGGCTTAAAGGATGATTTCATTAAGAAATATGATTATGACATCACACCCCTCATGGATTCACTTTACCATACCGGATACAAAAATCAACTGTACGATTATATGAAGATTATCTCAGAAAAAGTCATATCCTTCTATGAAAATTATGACAGTGTCCTTGACGAATACAATATCAACTCACGGGGACAGTGTTCCGGTGCACCATGCGATATAATCTCCGCCTATGCACGAATGGATATACCTGAAGGAGAAGCCTTGCTTTACGAGCCCGAATTTAACAATATCCCAGCTTCGGCAGCCACACTGAGTGGCAAGAATATCGTGAGTTCCGAAACGTTCACCTGCCTTTACGGCTGGCCTCGGTACTATATGAGGGAAGAACAAACAGCCGACCTTAAGATGCTTGCTGATGCTCTTTTTGCCAATGGGGTGAACCATATCGTATGGCACGGCAAGGCTCATAACCCTGCAGGCCAGGATAGCGTGAATTTTTACGCAAGTGTACACCTCGGGAATAGCGGTAGTCTTGCCACAGAATTGCCTGCCTTCAATAACTACCTGGCATCGGTATCAAAAGCAATGAAAAAAGGAAAACCATATACTGATGTGGCAGTGTACATTCCAACAGAGGATGCATGGACTAAAGGAATAATGCCTGAAGAAAAACAGTTTATCTGGGCATGGGGCCATTACGAAATGCGATATGTTTATTTCCCTGAAATACTGAAAGGACACCAGCCCACCTGGATAAATAAAGAATTCCTGGGAAAAGCGGTATATGAAGACGATAAACTTAAAGTTGGAGATGCTACCTTCAATTACCTGTATGTCGACGTCTCATATCTTGATTATGAGTCATTGCAAATAATTAACAAACTGGCAAAGCAGGGAATGCCCATGACATTTAAACAGGAACCTTCAGAACCCGGCACACTCAAACATGCTGATTGGAATGAAAAAATAAGGGCCCTGAAGAACCTCCATAATGTTTATTCCCGTCTCCGGCCGTACAGGGTTCCGCTCGTAGAGGGAAGTGATATACCTCCCTACAGGGCCAGGGAAACAGATGAAGGATTGTATATCTTCTTTGCTAATCCGAAATCAGAAAACATAAAGTTTCCCGTAAGCTACGGCCAGTCATTTACCGAAGAAGGCACTCAAATGACGGTGAGGATCAATTATGGTAACATGAAATATGATATTGACCTGCGTTTTGAACCATATTCCTCCCTTATGTTCAGGCTCCACGAGGGGATTGCCGAAGAGCTGGATATAACATTTATACCTGACACTCCCGTAATAAAGAGTTTTCCCGAAGATTTTACAGCTCCCTGGCTGGTAAATTAACATTACATTTGTGCCCTGATTTATACAGCATATGGCAATTGCATATTTTAGCACAAAAAAAGACGAAATAGATAAGAGGTGGATTAAAGCATCAATAGCGGGAAGCATGTGGGCTGCATCCGAAATTGTCATAGGCAGTTTCCTGCACAATCTGAGGGTGCCATTCAGCGGCAACATACTGACAGCCATAGGGATAATTTTACTTATTTCCATCAGTTATAAATGGAATGAGAAAGGTTTATTCTGGAGGGCCGGGCTTATCTGTGCATTAATGAAAACCCTCTCGCCAAGTGCTGTTATCTTCGGGCCAATGATTGCCATACTCAGCGAAGCTTTCCTGATTGAATTTTCTGTCAGCTTACTGGGACGGAACTACGTGGGATATATAAGCGGTGCAATACTGGCAATGTCATGGAGCCTTTTTCAAAGGGTTTTAACCCTTGTAATATTTTATGGAACAAGCATTATTGAAGTATATACTGACCTTGCCGGTATGGCAGAAAAACAAACAGGGATTGAGGCTGACCTGGCCTGGCTGCCAATACTACTATTATTGATTATTGATGCCATAGTGTGTATTTTGACGGCCCTTGCGGGTATAAGGCTGGGACGCAAAATTGTACAGAAACCAGATGTGAAAATAATCAACGGCCAATCTTCTGAATTTACAAAAAGGTTTAATGATCCGGGCCATAAATTCCCCTATTCAATACCGTGGTTATTTTTTAACCTTATACTCCTGATTGGTTCAATGCTGGTACTGAATTACCTTGACTGGTTCAAATGGAGCATACTCATACCCCTGGTGATAACAATATGGTCTGTAAGATATAAAAGAGCTCTTCGCCAATTAATGAATCCTAAGTTCTGGATACTTTTTGTACTTGTTACACTGCTTACTTCATTCGTCTTCACCAGGGGTCAGGCAGGTGAAGGTGCATTATGGATTGGTTTGAAGGAAGGATTAAGAATGAATTTCAGGGCTGCTGTGATTATCATCGGACTTTCTGTTACCGGCACCGAACTTTATAACCCCGTAATAAGAAATTTCTTTGCCAGATCCTCTTACAGGAATTTACCACTTGCACTTGAACTGTCAGCCGAGAGCCTTCCGCTTTTCATCAGGAGCATCCCCGGCTTTAAGACCATTCTAAAGAATCCCGTAACTGCCCTGCACAATGTTGTGGCACAGGCTACATACCGCCTGCAGCAATTAGAGAATAAAAAAATAAGCTCCCGGAAAGTATTAATCCTTACCGGAGGCAAGGGAGAAGGAAAAACAACATTTGCAAGGGAGCTAAAAGAAAAACTGTCAGAAAATAATATTGAGGTAAGGGGT
>JAYEGY010000009.1:0-25693 GCA_034659275.1 Bacteroidota bacterium
GTAAACATTGTTACCCTCAAAGAACTACTGGGCCATTCACAGATCACTACTACCATGATCTATATTCATGTGGCACAATGCCCGCTGATAAAACCTCACAGTCCGCTCGATACACTCTATAACTACATTGCTGATGCGGACAAGGTATGAGTTGGCAGACGCGGTAAGCTTATTTAGTACCGGTCTCCTTAAACAGGGAAAGTTGACACCTCTGCAACAAAAGGTACTGGGGAAGATTGCAAGTTGTCGCACGGCTGCACTCGGTGGGCATGAAGAGGAATGTGACAATTGTGGCTCTGTTCGTTACAGTTATAATAGCTGTGGGGACAGACATTGTCCAAAATGTCAGGCCGCCAAACAGGCGTTCTGGATTGACGAGCTGGTGCAAAGCACCTTGCCCGTGAAACATTTTCATATTGTATTCACGGTCCCTCATCAATTGAATACAGTCTGTTTGCATAACCAAAGGATGTACTACAAACTCTTCTTCTCATCTGTATGGAGTACACTTCGATCCTTTGGGTATACGCATCATGGAGTGGAAAGCGGTGCCGTAGCTGTACTGCACACCTGGGGGCAAAACCTCTCACTGCACCCACATATCCATTGTATTGTTCCGGCTGCCGGTTATACCCTCGATGGCAGGTGGAAAAACATCGGTCATTCCGGGAAATACCTCTATTCTGTCCATCAGTTAAGTGAAGCCTTTAAAGGCCGGTTTTTGGACAGCTTAAAACGTGCTTTGGGAAAGCAAAATGAGTTATCCCTGTTCAATGACAAAGTGCAACAGGCTTACGCTGACAGGTGGGTAGTCCATTGTGAACCGTCCCTGGCAGGCGCTGATCATGTCATTAAATACCTGGGGCAGTACTATTGGAAAATGATACGTACCAACCATCAGTACTAAGCAATAGCTTGCGTATAGAATTGGCGGATTCACAGGGCAATAAGATTAAAACACTTAACCTGGAACTTACAGGTTCAGAGCTCGCAGGTAGTATTGACATCCCTCAGAATATTGAAACGGGATGGTATTTTATTTGTGCATATACAAACTGGATGAGAAATTTTGATAAAAAGTATTTTACTACTCACGCTATAAGGATTCTCAAGCCGGGTGATGTAAATATTCAAACTGGTCCGGAAAGATCACTTCTCAACCTTGATATCACTCCCTATACCGATCCTGCCAGCGGAAAGAGCATGTGTTCTATACACGCCACCGATAGTTATGGGTCGGGTATTGAAGCCCATGGTTTCATCCTGAGCGGGCCCAGTGACACGGTACTGTATTTTATGACCGGGAGCACGGGATGGACATGCTCATATTATAATGCCGCTCAACCTAACCGTTACCAGGCTTTCGCTGAGAATTACCCGAAGGACAGTATTAGATTCGCAATACGAGATACAAAAATTAAAGGGAACGGGCCGCAGATAACACTAACTGAAAAATACGGATATCTCAACATTGATATTCAGAAGGCAGAAGATGATTCAGAATATAAAGTACTTGTTCACCGGCTCTATTCATGGTCGTGGTTTAACAGTGGAAAATCCAGAGGCGGTCAACTTGTTTTCCGTGTCCCGTTGAAGGATATTCCTGCAGGTATTTCCCAGGTAGCAATACTTGACGAAGCGAATAATGAAATATTCCGGAGCTTATGGTCAGACTATTCAGAATCACTGTCTTCAATAAAAATTGAAGCCGAGGATAACGATTTTACTATAGGATCAGAACAATCATTCAATTTCCTTGCACCTTTTAATTCTGCAGGCAGGGATAGTAACCAATTAAACATCATTGTCCACCCAGCTACTCCCCGGCAAGATATCTATAATTATTTGCCGGGTTTGCCGGGATGGCCTGCATTATCAGAGATACCGGTTTCCGATGATGCCTACAGAGCATGGCTAATGTCAAACTCCTATAAACCCGTTACCGCTGCTGCTTTCTTCAAAAACGACCCCGGATATCCTTCTTCTCCTTCTTTCACTAAGAGCGGGGGTAAAGGAATAAACCATTATCCCGATACCAGGTCAGGCACAATACGTGGATGGATATATGATGGTCAGGGCAAACCATTGGTCCTGAAGGATGTCGCGATGACCGTACTGAATGGTAATTTATTCTGTGCAGCAAGAACTGACGAAACTGGTTTCTTTGCCTTTAACTTTCCCGGGCTGCATGGCAAAAAAGATTTTTTCCTGAATTATTATAACGAATATGATTCTTCTTGGGATCTTAAGATTGAAGGAACTTTTGCCGATTTTACCGGTGTACCGGAAAAAGGAAAGGTTTCTTTTACTGCCGAGGAAATGGAATTTCTTGAAAATCAAAGCCTCTTTTTGCAATTGAAAAATATTTATTACGAAACAGATTCAGTCTATGAGCAAGCGGGGAATGACTCAAAGCCCGGTGAATATTCGTTTTATGGTAAGCCTGATTTCAGTATCGAGGTCGATGAATACATCAAACTCCCCAATTTAAGGGAAATATTTCTTGAGGTTGTACCCTTTGTTGCCGTCAGGCAACGGGAAGGACGCAACAGGCTGTTTTTAACAGGTAACAATCTTCTCACCAGTAATTTTCCTGCCCTTGTATTACTTGACGGAATGCCCCTGTATGAATATGATGATTTGTTAAACCTTCCTCCTGACAGGATAACAAGAATAGAAGGCATAAACGATTTTTATGTTCATGGTAATGTCGTATTATCAGGCATAGTTAATATACTTTCGGGAAAGAGGGATTTCGCAGGTTTGACAATACCTCAAACTGCTCTAATCTCAAGCATATACCTGCCGGATACAGTAACTGGTATTGACTTCGATAGTTATGTGACAGGAAAGGGATATCCTCAGTTAGATAATGTCATTACCTGGGATAAGCTGCAATCATCATCGGAGAACTCTGTAACTGTTAAATTGAATGATTACACGTGTGATCATATCATATCTATCTACGGTTTTGATAATGATGGCAGGTGGTACAGGGGTGTAAGGCGTTTCAATGTCTGTGATAGTCCTGCAGATGCAAGCTTCTTCTGATAAATAAGTTTCCCCTTTGAACCGGAGCGAAGCGGAGCTCGGCGATCTCCTTGGGGTTGATTCAAACACAAAAAGGCCTACTTACAATACAGGAGATTGCCTCGCTTCGCTCAGCGATCTCCTTGGGGAGGTAACTAAAAGCAAAAAGCCTTACGGCAAACAAAGTTTGCCGAAGGGTTTTAAGTTTTATTCGCTTATAAGAGCGAGCTTAGGGAGATTACGTCTGCTCCTTCGTCGCAGCCGTGATCTCCTTGAGGGTGTAACTAAAAGAAGCAGAAGACCTCGGTGCGAAGCACCTGGTTTTTCTTTTTAGTTAATCTTACAAAAACAAGTTTTTGACAATCACCTAAAAAGAAAAACCGCTTTGCCTTCGGCAAAACGGTCTTCTGCTTCGTTTGTCGGGATGGGGAGATTTGAACTCCCGGCCCCTCGCCCCCCAGACGAGTACTCTAACCGGACTGAGCTACATCCCGTTGTATCCGCCGTAGCCTTGGCGTTGGAGGGTTGCTATTATTAGCCTCGCAAAAATAATAAGAAAAGACAAAAGATAAAAGTAAAAAGATAAAAGTAGAGACGCAGCATGCTGCGTCCCTTATTCATAGATCCGGATGCTAAAGCCTGGGAAAACGTAGAGACGCACTTCAGCGCGTTTAATAATTCTTAAGCCTGCCAAGAAACCAGTCCGCCGTTTCCTTACCTTCCAGGTTCTCGAGGATACGCTTAAATTCATATGTTGTGGATACCCTGTTAATGAGAAGATCCCACATAAGTTGCCTGAATTGATCAATACCTATCCTGCTTTCCAGTTCATATAGAAGAAGAGGCGTCTTATTATAAAGTATTGTATATGCCTGTTCCCCGTTACGGTCATATTGCCACACAGGATCAGTTCCCTCAGACTGCTCTCTCTTTCTTTCAATCCATTCCTCAAAATATTCATTTCCGTGTAATTCCCTGATTACCATTAAGGCCCTATATTCTGCAAAACCTTCGTTCAGCCAGTCTTCCCATGTATTGGAATTAGCCCTGTGCCCATCTCAGTCCAATTTTCACCAATCACGCTTGTGCTCCATTCGGGCCATTCTGTTATCCTGCCTGAGTATTTTAGATGAAGAGTTACTGTTTCATACTTAAGTCCCTGTGTATTCCAGGTATACCTGATTGCACATGGCATGTAACGAATATCACTTGAATCCCGGCTGATGGTTACCTGTTCATTATCATTAATGAACAATTCTTCAATCTGAAGCTGTTTGTGCAAGTAAAAATATATTGCTTTTTCCCTCTCGTCATGTGGTATATCCCAGGTACATTCTACATCAATATACTGGTCTGCAGGGTCTATTGACAGCTTTATTTTATAATGGGGATGGTCTATTGTATCTGCCTCATCAAAGCCTGTCAGAGCAATGGTTATGGATATTATTAACAACAGATTTTTCATTGGAAGCTGCTTATTAATCACTCTCCCCGGTGTGTTTTTATAAAGACATGATCAATCAGAAATTGATGCATAAACTTTAAATCAGTCGGCAGTCTTCAGTCTTCAGTCTTCAGTCGGCAGTCTTCAGTCTTCAGTCGGCAGTCTTCAGTCGGCAGTCTTCAGTCTTCAGTCGGCAGTCGGCAGTCGGCAGTCTTCAGTCTTCAGTCTTCAGTCGGCAGTCAATTGTAAACTCTATAAACATTATCAATTCTATCAACCTTTTAGCCTTAGCCTAATATTAAGATTCTTCGCTTCGCTCAGAATGACAGAAAGGAATTTTTCCTATTTTTAGCAATAATTTCTAAAAAATCAAATCATGTCAAAAATCCCATTTTCACGCCGCAGGTTCTTTAAGGTTCTGGGAACAGGCAGCCTGGTTGTTGCAGGTGCCCCGGTAGCAGCAGCACCGGCTAATATACTCGGTCAACAGCAGGAAAAACCGGAAACGAATATTGCTGATGCAGCAAAGGTGCCTCGCAATGAAAATTCACTGCCGGGAAAATATCCCGGGAAGGTAAGCCGTGTAAATCATCCCGGTGCAATAGTGGATAATGAAATTGTCGAGGACCAGGCATATATAATGCTCGAAAAAGCGATGCTCCAGCTGACAGGAGAAAAAAAACTCAATAAAGCATGGAAGCAATTTGTTTCGCCCGGAGAAACAATCGGGTTGAAGGTAAACCCGGTGGCTGGCAAGACCCTGACAACCAGTCATGCTGTAACAAGATCAATAATCAGGCAACTGGAGGATAGTGGAATCGACAGAAGTAATATCATTATCTGGGACCGGAGACTTATGCAGTTGCATGAGACCGGTTACACGGAAGAGAATTATCCAGGAATCAAGGTAATGGGAACGGAACAGCAGGATGAGGCAGGGTCGTACTACGGTTCTGATGGAAAGCTTTATGGGGAAAAAATGATTGACAGAGACTGGTATTACTGGGCCGATGTGGAAGGTGAATATGACGAGTATACCATTCCTTTTATGGTGAATGGCGGTAAATATTCCTACTTCACAAAGATTGTGACACAGGAGCTAGATAAGATTATTAACGTACCAATCCTTAAAAACGCGGGGGCTACGGTAACCAATGCCATGAAGAACCTCGCTTTCGGTTCAGTTACCAATACTGGTCGACTTCATGCACAATTATGGCATGAGACATGTGCACATGTTTGTACCTTTGCACCTATAAGGGATAAGGTAGTTCTGAATATTGTCGATGGGCTTAAAGGTTGCTTTAATGGTGGTCCGGGAGCCAATCCCCAGTTTTTTTGTAATTATAACACCATGCTGGTTGGTACCGACCCGGTGGCAATAGACAGGATAGCCCATGAGATAGTTGTTGCGAAAAGGATTGACGAAGGTATACAGAAGGCCGATAATCCGCGTGCAGCGGCCTTCCTCGATATAGCAGAAAGCCTGGAACTGGGCATCAGCAGGAGGGAGATGATTAATTTGAGTGAAATTGATTTAAGTTGATAGAGTTGATACAGTTTATAAAGTTAATAATGTAGAGGCGCCAGGCCTGGCGCCTAAAAAAGATAGAAGATAAAAGTAAAAAGATAAAAGTAAGGCAAAGCATGCTGCGCCTTAAAGATACAAGTAATGGAAGGGATATAAGCAGTTAGCAAGACCGCTGGACTGCTCAACTGCTAGACCGCTTAAACGCTTGACTGCTTGACCTGATGTAATATTATAATTCATGAAATATATTATTCAACTATTAATAACCCTGTATTGTCTTCCTGCCTTTGGGCAAATCCCGGACGATTTTCCCCGGTTAACAGAAGATAATCTTGAAAATAGCTCGATAGAATCAGAAAGAACATATACTGCCGAATCCCTCTTCGGATATATGAACGGCGGAGCCGAGCTGTACCTGGAATACGGTTTTGACAGGCTGGTGGTATATGAAATAGACATTGATGGTAATGAATATAAGGTTGAAGTTTACAGGATGGATGACCCTGAGGCAGCATTCGGCATTTATTCAGTATCGGTTTTCCGTTGCGATACATCAGGATTGATAAATGATTATTCCTGCCAGACTGATTACCAGCTCCAGGTGTGCAAAGGAAAATATTATATAAGCATTGTCAATGATTCCGGGAAGCCTGAAGCTGCCGGGCAAAGTATTAAGCTGGCTGAGAAACTGCAAACATTAATACAGGGTGATTCATTTAAGATAAGTGCTTTTATAGAGGATTTACCTGCCAAAGAGGACATAACAAAAGCTACCCTGATTAAATGTGAGCTTGGATTGTATAACGGGGCTTATGATTGGTATGATATCCTGGAAGGTGTAGATAATTACATGGGACTCGTGCTTGAGAAACAGGATAAATCTGATATTATTCTCAAATTCAAAGATATTTTTTCTCAGACTCAATTTCTTGAAACAGTGGGCATAAGATCCCGTCCTGAAAAAAATCAAGAGGTGAATATTGATCAAAATACGACTTTGACTGTTATTAGTGATGTGGTGGTTATGATCCACCGACTAAGGTGATCATATCGATAAAAGTCTTTTATGTCTTTTAACTAAAAATTATAATTTTGCAGTCAAATTTTTGAAATATGGAGCCGATAAAAACAATGAATATTACTGATGATGCCTCTTCAACAGGAGGCTCACAGGATTCTGAGAAAGTAAAATGTCTTATAGTAGGATCCGGTCCTGCAGGCTATACGGCAGCTATATATGCGGCAAGGGCTAACCTGAAACCTGTACTTTACACAGGGATGGAGATGGGAGGTCAGCTCACCACTACCACTGATGTTGAAAATTTTCCTGGCTATCCTGATGGAGTCACAGGTCCGCAGATGATGGAAGATTTCAAGAAGCAGGCCGAGCGCTTTGGTACCGATGTTCGGTTTGGTATTGCCACAAAGGTTGATTTTTCCGGTCCTCCGCACAAGGTTATTATTGATGACCAGAAGACTATAGAGACTGATATCGTAATACTTGCCACGGGAGCAACAGCCAAATACCTTGGTCTTGCAGCTGAAAAAAAATATGCGGGTATGGGTGTATCGGCCTGTGCTACCTGCGATGGTTTCTTCTACAAGGGTAAGGATGTTGCTGTAGTCGGAGGTGGGGATAACGCATGTGAAGAGGCAACCTACCTTGCAGGTCTGGCACGTAAGGTGTACATGATAGTCAGGAGGAATGTTTTCAGGGCTTCAAAGGCCATGCAGGAGAGGGTGTTCAAAACCGATAATATTGAGATACTCTGGAAGCACCAGGCAGTGGACCTGTTTGGTGAAGATGGTGTTGAAGGAGCTGTACTCATTAAAAATAAAGGTGAAAAGAATGAGGAAGAAGTAAGGATTAAGATCGATGGTTTCTTCCTTGCGATAGGACATAAGCCTAATTCGGATGTGTTCAAAGAATATCTGGAAACTGACGCTGTCGGGTATGTCAAAACTGTTCCCGGTTCAACGAAAACAAATGTTCCGGGTGTGTTTGCCTGTGGTGATCTCCAGGATTCTTATTACCGCCAGGCGGTAACAGCAGCCGGCAGCGGTTGTATGGCAGCTATAGATGCCGAGAGGTGGCTGGCGGAGAGGTAGGGGTCCGCTGGCGGGAGGGGTCTACCTCTTCTTCCTCAACATAGCTTCCAGCTCTGCCACCTCGTCGCGGTAGCGGGCGGCTTCGATGAAATCGAGCTGTGCGGCGGCTTTTTCCATTGATTTACGGGCCTTTTTAATGGCTTTTTCAAGGGCTTCGGCCGACATGTATTTAACCACAGGGTCAGCTGCCACATCTGGCTTTTCAGGTTCAATATAAGCCCTGGATTCGATACCCTTTTTTTGCAGTTCCTTAAGTATTGACCCCGTGGCTTTAACTATCTGTGCGGGGGTGATACCCATTTTTTCATTATACTTAAGCTGCTTTTCCCTGCGCCTGTTTGTTTCATCTATTGTCATCTGCATGCTGTTGGTAATATTGTCAGCATACATTATAACTTTGCCGTTAAGGTTACGCGCAGCCCGCCCGGCAGTCTGTGTCAGTGAACGTGACGATCTCAGGAATCCTTCCTTATCGGCATCCAGGACAGCCACCAGTGATACCTCCGGCAGGTCAAGGCCTTCCCTCAGCAGGTTAACACCCACGAGCAAATCAAACTCACCGGCACGCAGGCCTTCCATTATCTCGACTCTCTCAAGTGTGTCAATATCTGAATGTATGTACCGGCACTTAATCTCAAACCTGCTCAGGTAAGCAGTAAGCTCCTCAGCCATTCTTTTAGTAAGGGTGGTTACCAGTGTCCTTTCATTCCGTGAGGCACGCCCCCTTATCTCATCCATCAGGTTATCGACCTGGTTAATGCTTGGTCTTACCTCAACGGGTGGATCCAGCAATCCTGTCGGCCTTATAACCTGGTCCACAAAAACACCTTCACTTTTTTCCAGTTCATAATCAGCCGGGGTAGCACTCACAAATATCACCTGCCCGACCAGCGATTCAAACTCCTCCAGTTTCAGTGGCCTGTTATCCAGGGCTGCAGGCAATCTGAACCCATAGTCAACAAGGGTTTGCTTACGCGAATGGTCCCCGCCGTACATAGCCCTTATCTGTGGCATGCTGACGTGGCTTTCGTCCACCACGGTTATGAAATCATCAGGGAAATAGTCTAACAGGCAGAAGGGGCGTGTTCCCGGTGGCCGGCCGTCAAAATAGCGTGAATAGTTTTCTATACCGCTGCAATAGCCAAGTTCCTTTATCATTTCAAGGTCATAGGATACACGTTGCTCCAGCCTCTGTGCCTCCGGTATTTTACCGATTTCCCTGTAATAAGCCGACTGTTTAACCAGGTCTTCCTGTATCTGGTGTATTGCCTGGTTAATCCTTTGCCTGGTGGTTACAAAAATATTTGCCGGGTATATAATATATTCATCAAGTTTCTCAATAGTATTACCGGACAGTGGCTCATACAATTCGATCTCGTCTATCTCATCGCCCCAGAATATAAGCCTCACGGCTATGTCGGCATAGGCCGGGAATATATCCACTGTATCGCCCTTAACCCTGAAAGTTCCTCTTTTAAACTCCATCTCGTTCCTGGCATAAAGGCTGTCAACGAGTTTACGGAGGAAAACATTCCTGGTAATGATATCTCCTTTCCTGATGTGGACGGTATTGCTGTGGAAGTCCTCAGGGTTGCCTATTCCGTAAAGGCAAGAAACTGATGACACAACAATCACATCCCTTCGGCCTGAGAGCAGTGATGAAGTGGCACTGAGCCTTAGTTTCTCTATTTCGTCATTTATGGAGAGGTCTTTTTCTATATAGGTATCAGTAACCGGTATGTAGGCCTCCGGCTGGTAGTAATCATAGTAAGAAACGAAATATTCAACTGCATTGTCGGGAAAGAACTGCCTGAATTCCCCGTAAAGCTGTGCCGCAAGTGTTTTATTATGGCTCAATACCAGCACAGGCCTCTTAACCTGCTCAATGACATTGGCTATGGTAAAGGTCTTACCGCTACCCGTGACGCCGAGAAGAGTCTGGTAGGGTGTGCCGCTTTTTAGTCCGTCAACAAGCTGTTTTATTGCTTCAGGCTGGTCGCCCGTGGGTACATATCCCGAGACCAGTTTGAAATCCATTATTATTGTTTGCTCTTTCCAATGATACAATATACAGGGAGGTGAGAAGATATACCACCGGTGTACTCACCTCTCATATAAGTGCTTACCAGTTTACTCTTTTCTTGATTTATTTCTTCGGGTACAAATACCATACCTGATCCGTGTTCAATATGATATTTATTCCCTTCGTTTACCAGGGATGAAGAAACTATTATCTGGTCCCACATCTGCCAGGTATCGTTCAGGAAAACGGTACCCAGGTTATGTATATTATGAGCATCATAGAAGAGGTTGTAAAGATCCCTGTGGTCAAGGTTTTTTCTCTTATTGGTGGCATTGAGGACTGTCATCAAACTCTTGCTGGTGGGCTCGTCATAGAAGGTCCCCATTATAATTATTTTTGCATTTCTTTGAAAGTTGAATATTTCATCTATTTTTTTCCTGAGAGCAACTGCAGCACCTATCCTGAGATTTTCAGGTGCCCTGGTATTATTTTCAATGCCGGGCCAGTCATTTATGAAAAAATGGCATTTGCCCAAACCCTTTACATCACCCTTCATATATACAATAATATAATCAAAGCCGCCATTCTCTCCAATGAATGTTGAATCAATGGTAATCAATCTCATATCATCCACTGACACCAGGTCCTTTTTTGCAACAAGTGCTGCATTTATTCCTTCCAGATCTGTAATATGCACAGAGTAATCAGCCCTCCGCAGTCTTCTCTCACTGATAATATCGTTTATAACTTTTTTGTTTTCAATACCGCACAGTCCGATAATATCAGGTTGTTTAAAATCACCTGCCTGGGTGAGGTGCTGTGCAATGCCATTTACTTTTGTTTCATACCTTGACCTGTCCCATGCCCTTATGCTGCCCGGCAGGTAATCATTATCAGCATTACCGGGGTCATCAGTAATATCAAATAAATTATCAGAATTATAAAATAGTAGTGTTATCTTTTCCGGTGAATCTTCCTGTGCGTTTAAGGAGAGGGAGAGAGCAAGTAAAATCACCAGGCTGAAAACTATTCTTAACATGGTTATTGTCTTTTTTAATGCTTTTTACAAACCTACTGATTCTTTTAAAATAAATAATCCATATCCCGGACAAATTAAAGCCGTGAATGATAAAAACTCTGACTTCATAAGGTCGAAATGGCAGGATTTAATATTAAAATAGGTATTTTTGATACAGCCAGGTAATAATATAATAATATGAAGACTTTCAAAAAGACTTTCTCTTTAAATGTGGGTGTTGAAGATGTATATGCTGCGCTTACCAATCCTGTAACAATTGAATTATGGTCAGGTTATCCTGCTGTGATGGAAGCCAGGCCGGGAGCTTTGTTTTCTATGTGGGGTGGAGATATTGAGGGCATGATACTTGAAGTGAAGGAAAACAAGAAAATAGTGCAGGAATGGTTTTTTGGAGAACAGGAAGAGCGGTCTATCGCGACAATAATATTAATAAGGGATTTTGGTAAGACACAGCTTACTGTTGAACACACCAATATTCCTGATGATTCATATGAGAATATAGCAGAGGGATGGTCTGAGTACTATATTGGTGCCATTGACAAATTTTTCAATCCAAATTTTTAAAATCTTAGAAACAGACCATTCTCAACCATTTTCAGTCAGGCATGCATAAATATCTTCCAGTCCTGATGCAATTAAATAGCCAATTCCCTTATAGAGGTCACTCCTGGCATTCTCCTGGACATATCTGTTCCACTCATTTATCCAGGGTTTCATATAAGTCCCAATAAATTTTATAAGATCTTTTCTTATCTCGTTCCTGCATATATCATCTTCCAATTCAGGGTATTTCTGCAGGAGGAGGCTTATAAATTGAATTTCTATTCCGAGGTGATCGTCGGGTATTTTGCCTTCAAATTCTGACTTCCATCCGTAGGAATGATATATTTTTCTTACTTCAAGGCTGACGGGTTCGTTAAGGATATAGTCTTTTGATATATAAACTGAACTGTAGGGCGGGGCCAGGCCTTTACCTTTGCCACCGAACAATTCAAGATGATCATTAATTATCTCATCATAATTCAGTGGGTGTTCGTGATTTATTTTTCTGAGGTATGAAGCAGCTTTAATAAACCTTGGATTATCACTTTCCACGGGCAATTTTTTGAACAGGTCCTCTTCTATAAGTTCACTTATGCAACCTCTCTGGGGTTCATAGAGAATGAAGCTGCCTGCAAATGATAGCAGCATATTATAAGCAGTAAAAAAGTTATTGTCAATTTCATTATATCCTTTTGTCATAAAGCCGGATCGGTAAACGTTAAAGCATAAACCCTGTTTAGAAAGTCACATATTAGTGCGAGGGCCAAAAATATAACATCCGAAATGACATTTTTGTTCTTCATTGTTGCATTAAGGGAGGGAAAAGAGAATATGAATCCGGCCAGGTAGAAGGCAGTGTATATGCTAACCAGAGTAAAATCACGGTGGAATGATATAAAAATAATATGGTTTATGAGTGAGAAAATGAAAAGTATGGTGAAAAACATTTTAAATTTAACAGCCAGGCCGGGTTCATTTTTTTTGAGAAAAAGGTAAATGATAACTGCCCCTGCTAATAAGGGTGTTATGATAAAAGACAGCGTAAAAGACGGATGATTTAGTTCCGGCAGTGATGGGAGCATATATGTTCTTATCATGAAGTATATAAGAGCTATACCTGAAAGGACTGCAAGTACTTCCGGTATAATCAGTGGTACCTTTGTTATCCTGAAACCTATAATTATGTACCAGGAGAATATGATTACCAGAAATACTATTTCCGCAAGTATCTCCCTGCTCATCCAGCTGCTGCTTACATTATTAAGAGCATTATAGGAATGCCCTGGGTAATTTAAATGAGCAAATGAGAACAGCAAGCCTGTGAGCAGGAGAATGAATGCGGTTAATAAGATATATCTTCCCGTGATATATATTTTACCGTCACTTGCTGATGATTTTCTCATATAAATTGCCCTCAGAAAAATAAGTCCGACAGATGCCTGTGTTAGCCAGGTAAAAACAACAAGTGAGATATTGTATTTTTCCATTACAGTTCCTCCCTGTTAGCTATTGATGAATTTTCGACGGATGCCTGCATGCTGTCTTTATGGGGTCTGATTATTATGTTAGGCTCAGTGAGTTCAGCTGGGGCCAGTGGAAATATTGATTTTGTGTTCCCATATTTTCCTTTCAGGTCATCAATATCTCCAAAGTCCAGGGCACGCATGGGGCATGCTTCAACACAAGCTGGTTTTTCATTATTAATTATTTTATCATAGCACATGTCACATTTTGACATTCTGCCGCTTCGGGGATTCAATCGCGGTGCGTCATAGGGACAGGCCCAGGTACAGTAACCGCAGCCGATGCATTTATCCTGGTCAATATCAACAGTACCTATATCTGTGATATGCATTGCCTGGGTCGGGCATGCCTGTACACACAAAGGATTGCTGCAGTGATTACAAGCAAGCGAGATATAATAAGAAAAAGGGTATTCTGAAAAAACACCATCGGCATCCAGCCATTCGCCTCCCTCTATGTTAATTATCTTTCTCCACAAAAGACCGGGTTCCAGGTCATTTTTATCCTGGCAGGCCACCTGGCAGGTTTTACAACCTGAACAATTAACCGTATCAATATAAAATCCGTATCTTTTCATCACGCTTTTTTAATCTCTACCATTATTGTATGCTGTGCATTGCCTTTGGCAAAAGGTGTCCATCTTTCGGATGTCAGTATATTAACATTGCCACCTCTGTCAACACCCTCTTTATCAGGATTATACCATGCGCCCTGTGGTATATCAATTACGCTGGGCATAATCCTTTTGGTGATCCTGCACTGAAGTATCATGGCACCTCTTTCATTCCATATCCTAACCATGTCTCCATTCTTTATTCCTCTCTCTGAAGCATCAGCCGGGTTAATGAATACTCTCTGGGGGAATGCGCTCATGGTCCATTCATTATTATAATGTGTTGAGTGTACTCTTGGATTATAATGATGGCCCATAGCCTGCAGGGGATATTTTTCTGCTTTTTCGTCAAAGGTGTTATCCCATTCCTGTATGTATTTTGCCACCGGCGGTATTTCCTCAGGCTGCCCGGACTTGAACAGTTCAATGGAGAATATTTCTATTTTACCTGAGGGAG
The DNA here is from genome assembly GCA_034659275.1 of Bacteroidota bacterium. Classification (GTDB taxonomy): domain Bacteria; phylum Bacteroidota; class Bacteroidia; order Bacteroidales; family VadinHA17; genus UBA9300. The sequence continues at coordinate 14,314 of JAYEGY010000009.1, forward strand.
TATTAAGTGGATATTTGGCCGGGTTTCGGGCAAATTCCTGGAGGGCAATTTTCGGTTTATAAACAGCTTTGGTATACACCCCGGCATTGCTTGATGCAAATTTCCTGACAGGAGGCATATCAGGGAATCTTGTTTTCCTGTAAATCTCATCCACGAACCAGGCAACCCAGTCTTTTGCATCACGTCCTCCTTCAGTGAATTCATCGTATACTCCGAACCTTTGAGACAGGTCAGCGCAAATCCGGTAATCACTTTTTGTTTCAAAAGGGGGTTCGACGATTTTAGGAGTGAGAAACACTTCTTCACCGTATTTCCAGCCGTCTTCAACGCCCCAGGTCTCAAACTGGGTGCAGGCAGGCAGTACAAGATCTGCATACCTGGCTGACGGTGTCAGGAAATTATCCTGTACTATTATGAATTCAAGGAGGTCAGGGTTTTTCAGTATTTCTATTGTGCGGTTAATATTACCGTGCTGGTTAACGAGTATATTACTTGCTACGGACCATATAAGTTTAATATTGTTATCAATTTTATCACCTCCCCTCAATCCATGTTCCGGTCCGAGTTCTTTCCCCCTGAGAACAGCTTCTGTCCAGAGGTATACAGGTATTCTTACTTTTACCGGGTTTGTGCCCGAGGGAAAGACAGTCCAGAAGGGCCCTCCCCCTGCCTGGTTGGCCAGGCCACTGGCCCAGCCACCTGATATACCTATATTGCCCGTTATTGCTGCCAGGGTGGCACCTGCCCTCACTACCTGTTCGCCATAGGCCCTGCGCTGCATGCCATAGCCCTGGTACAGGATTGCAGGTTTTGTGCTTGCATATTCAATGGCTATACGCCTGATGGTTGAGGCGGGAATGGTTGTGATCTTTTCAGCCCAATCTGGTGTTTTGGGTATGCCATCCCTTGTACCCAGAATATAGTCGGTATATGATTCTTCATTTTCATAGCCTTCGGGCATGGTTTGTTTATTGAATCCAGAGCAGCATCTTTTTATGAAATCATTATCAGTTAGCTTTTCATTTATTATTACCCATGCCATGGCACTCATAAAAGCAACATCAGTACCGGGACGTACGGGTATCCATTCATCTGCCAGGGCAATTGCGCTGGGGGTCATTCTCGGATCGATGCAGACAACCCTGGCACCATTCTCCCTTACTTTCCTTATAAAATAATCGCTGTTTGTTCCGTCCTTCATCTCGGCAGGGTTCCATCCCCACATAAGTATATAGCGGCTGTTCACCCAGTCCTGTCGCTGGTTACCTGTTTCGAGAGTGCCAAAGACGGTTGGGGTTGCAATATTAATACAGGCCCAGCTGTAACTATTATAATAGCCCAGGCTGCCTCCCAGGAGGTTCATCAGCCTGGCAGCGGGCCACCGTCCATTAGTGTTTGTATATGAACCTGTACCGTATGGTACATGAATAGCAGAGTTGCCATATTTTTCTATTACCCCTGATATTTTTGAATGCATGATATCATAGGCCTCATCCCAGCTTATCCTCCTTAACTCTCTTTCGCCTCTTTCTCCTGTACGCAAAAGTGGGTATTTCAGCCTATCGGGGTGGTACTGCCTTTTCCTGTATGACCTTCCCCTGATGCATGCTCTCAGCAGGGGGTCAGATATATCATCTGACTGCCGGTCATCAGTCTCGATGCGGGTAATAATTCCATTTTCCACATGTATTTTCAAAAGGCATTTACCACCACAATTATGAGCAGGGCAACCGGTTCTTATGATCTTTTTTTCCCTTATCGGGTCTATTACCTCACGTGATTGATTATTGCAGGAAACCAGTGCGCCGGGACCGAGCAAAGCACCTCCTGCCAGTGAGGACCATTTGATAAAGCTCCTGCGGTTAATCCTGGTTTTAAATACGGTAATTTCTTTATTCTTCTTTCCCATATCAGGAAGTAAAAATAAGGAAAAAATAGAATAATGGAACACCCACCTTCGCTGGCGCGGGTCTCAGACCCGTGCCTTGCTACGGTGGACAAAGGAAGGTGACGAGCTCGACGAAATCCTGCGGCACGGATCTGGAGATCCGCGCCAGCAGGGTGAGTCAATAATGGAACCTCACACTGCTAGCTTCGTGCTAATTAGTGTCAGCGGTTACAGCTGCCCTGAAATCCGGTACCTCTTTTGGATATGCATTGGTCCGAAGCTTTTCGGAAACTTCCCTGAAGGCACTCACAGTGTATTCCACATCTTTAAGTGTATGTACTGCAGTTGGTATAAGCCGAAGCATAATAACACCTTTGGGAACAACGGGATATATAACTATTGAGCAGAATATATTATAATTCTGTCTTAAATCGAATGTCACCTGTGAAGCTTCTGTGACTCCACCTTTAAGGAAAACGGGTGTTACCGGCGATTCTGTTTTTCCGAGATCCAGACCGGCATTTTTTAATCCTTTTTGCAGGGCGTTAACTATTTTCCAGAGATTTTCCTTCAGCTCGGGCATTGACCTGAGCATTTCCAGTCTCTTTATGGCACCTATGGTCATGGCCATGGGCAATGACTTTGCGAAGATCTGTGACCTCATATTATACATCAGGTAATTTACTACTTCCCTGGAGCTGGCCACAAAAGCCCCAATGCCGGCCATTGATTTGGCAAAAGTTGCAAAATATACATCCACATCATTCTGAACACCATAGTGCTCGCCTGTTCCGGCACCTGTCTTTCCCATAGTTCCGAATCCATGCGCATCATCTACGAGAAGCCTGAAATTGTACTTCTTTTTTAATTCAGCAAGTCCATGCAAATTACCCAGATCACCAGCCATGCCGAAAACACCTTCAGTAATAACCAGTACTCCTCCACCCGTCTGTTCAGCGAGTTTGCTTGCACGCTGCAGCTGCTTTTCACAGTTTTGCATATCATTATGGGGATAAACGAATCTTTTACCCATATGCAGGCGCAGGCCGTCAAGGATACAGGCGTGTGATTCGGAATCATACACTATAATATCCCTTCTGTCGACCAGTGCATCAATGATTGAGACCATGCCCATATAACCGTAGTTGAGCAGGTAAGCAGCTTCCTTGCCAACAAATTCGGCAGCCATTCTTTCAAATTTCTCATGCATTGCAGTCTGTCCCGACATCATCCTGGCGCCCATAGGGTAAGCAAGGCCGTAGTTATCTGCTGCTTCCCGGTCAGTTTTTCTGACTTCAGGATTATTAGCCAGTCCCAGATAGTTGTTGAGACTCCATGTCAGAACTTCACGTCCCATAAATTTCATCCTTGGAGCAATTTCTCCCTCTAATTTTGGAAAGGTAAAATAACCGTGTCCGGCTTCCTGGTATTGCCCCAGTGCACCTTTGTTTGCACTCATTTTATCAAATATATCCACAGTATTTTTGGTTTAAGTTTATTCAGGTCACAAAAATAGGTAATAGGTCTGATTAGTAAATACCTATTTATACCTAATTTTATGTTTATGGGATTAAGGGTTTAGGAGTTTAGGGGTTTTGGGCTTGTTGAATTGTCCCGAAAAGCTTTGCTTTTCGAGGATCCTCGAATCGAAGATTCGGGATTGAATCGTTAAATTGTTGAACCGGGATTTTACTTCTCAAAGCACAGGGAGCAGGGCACAGTCTAGAGGTGTTCGATATTGACAATGTAGAGATCGAATCCTCCCTTACCCCCGGGCCTGTTTGAGGAAAATATTATTAGATCAAAGTCAAACATTTGAAAAATAATTGGCCTGTAATCATCATTCTCTGAATTTATTTTTTCTCCAAAATTCTCAGGTTCGCTCCATGTACCATTTTTAAAATGAGAGTAATATAAGTCATAGCCCCCGAAGCCTTCTTCCCTGTTAGAGGAAAATACAAGTAAGTTGTCCTTTATGAAGGGGCATTTATCATCATATGGACTGGATAAAATGGTTTCTTTTTCTATTGATTCAATATCTCCCTCTGTTAAGGTTTGTTTTGAGATCTTATCCCTGTAATGTGCCGTATAGATATTATAAACCGCATCTTCCCTGTCGCTGCAAAATAATAAGGTATTATTCGCTTCATCTATTGATGGGTACAAATTATTGGCAACCCCATTTATCCCTTCAAGGTCCAGTGGGTCAGAAATCACAGATTCCTTCATATTTTCCCAGTTGGTATATTCAACCAGCTTAATGCTGAATGCATCCCCGCTATCAGTGGCATACATGAACAGCATATCTTCATCTATTCTGAGTGAAAAGGGACCCAATTCGTTATTTTCCGTATTGACCTTATTGAAGAGCAGGCCGGCCTGCTGCCGAAATACCTCATTTACTATGCTTAGATTCAATATATCATCTCTTGAATGATACGAAAAATCCAGTCCCCCGGCAGTTACATCAAAATCATTGCCCTGGCTGTTCCTGTTGGAGGAAAAGTAGATATCCGTTCTGTGATACAGAAATGGCAGATCGGAATTAAAATCATCATAAACTGAATTCAGTTCACTCAGATTGGTGGGCGTATCTGTAATTATTATATCATATTCAAATTCATAGTTGTCAGGATCACATCCCATCAGCAGTAATGAAATAAGGAGTGTAAGGAGGTCGTATCTAACTGTGTAGCTGTGCTTAACTGTATGCATTGAATTTTTTTCATTAAGGGTTGGATTACACGAGTTATGATACCACAAAATTTATACCAGCCAGCAAAGGCGGGCACCTCATCCTACTGTTATATTCTGGTACAGGATTTGCTGCATTTGACTATTCGGATGAAGAATGTATATATTTCTAAAAAAATTACTACTTTTGCAAAACATTTTTTAGTATGAGGTTAAAGGGTTTTATATTATTGATATTGGTAGTTTTAGCTTCTTCCTGCGGTGAATATGAGAAGCTGCTAAAGAGTACCGACTTTGAGTTGAAGAAAACCAAAGCAAAGGAGTACTTTGAAGAGGGCAAGTATGTACGTACATCTGAACTTCTTAACCAGGTGCTTCCGCGTTACCGTGCAACTGCAGAAGCGGAGGATCTTTACTGGCTTAATGCCAATACTTACTATAATATGAGGGATTATATTATGGCAGGGAGTGCGTATAAGAATTTCGCTGAAACATATCCTTATAGTGAACATGCTGAAGAAGCCACTTTCATGGCGGCTTATTGTGACTATATGTTATCGCCACGTCCCGAGCTCGACCAGGCTTATACACACAGTGCTATCGAAGCTTTCACATATTTCCAGAGGCGTTTTCCATCGAGCGATAAGGTGGATGATGCACAAAACTTGATAAAAGAACTGGAGGATAAACTGGTGGAGAAGTCGTATATAAATGCAAAACTCTATTATGATTTGAAAGAATACCGTGCTGCAATTGTGGCACTTGATAACAGCCTAAAAGACTACCCCAATACTAAATACAGGGAAGAATTGATGTTCCTCAAGCTGGAGTCGAGCTACCTGTTTGCCCTCAACAGTGTGGCAGATAAACAGCAGGAACGCTATCAGGCAACACTTGATGAATATTATTCATTTGTTGAGGAGTTTCCAGATTCCGAATTCGGTAAGGAAGTACAAAGAATATATGATAGTACAGCAGAGTTTTTAAATATTGAAGAAACAACAGAATAAATAATAATAATGGATTACAGGAAGACAAGCGCATCACTCACTACAGTTACCCGTGACAAAACTGACTTTGAGAAAAAGACAGGCAATGTTTATGAGACAGTGATGATATGTGCCAAAAGAGCAAATCAGATATCAGTTGAGATAAAGCAGGAATTAAACCAGAAACTTGAAGAGTTCGCTTCATATACTGATAACCTTGAAGAAGTTTTTGAAAACAGGGAACAAATAGAGATCTCGAAGTTTTATGAAAGGCTTCCGAAGCCAACTCTTATAGCACTGAAGGAGTTTGAGGAGGATAAAATCTATTATCGTAAACCTGATCAGGACATAAGTAAAGCCGAAAGCATATAATGCTAAAAGGAAAGCAAATACTACTTGGTATTACCGGGGGTATAGCGGCATATAAAGCTGCAGTATTAACCCGCTTATTCCTTAAGGAAGGAGCCGAAGTAAAGGTGGTTATGACTCCTATGGCAAAGGAATTTATTACTCCTCTTACACTTGCTACCCTTTCCAAAAATCCCGTGATGGTAGACTTTTTTGATCCTGCAGACGGCCAATGGAATAACCATATTGAGATTGGAACATGGGCCGATGCCTTCATTATTGCACCAGCATCGGCAAATACGCTTGCCAAGATGGCTGCCGGCATAGCTGATAATTTTCTGTTAACAACATATCTTTCAGTCCGTTCACCGGTTTTTGTTGCCCCGTCAATGGATGTCTATATGTATGAGCATCTTGCTACTGCGGAGAACCTTAGTATTCTTAAAAAAAGGAATATTCATATCATACAAGCCGGAACGGGTGAGCTGGCCAGTGGCCTTGAAGGGAAGGGTAGGATGGCCGAGCCTGAAGAGATCATTGAAATAATCAAGGATTTCTTCAAAAAAAAAAGTCCGTGATAAGGGGTAAAACAGTACTGGTTAACGCAGGTCCTACTCATGAGGGAATTGACCCCGTTCGCTTTATTGGTAACTATTCATCGGGTAAGATGGGTATTGCCATTGCAAATGAAGCTTTCAAAAGAGGTGCCAGGGTTAGACTGGTCCTGGGACCTGTGGAAGAAAAACACATATCGGATGGGATCGAAACAATTCATGTCGTTTCTGCCGAAGAAATGGCTAATGAAACCCTGCGATATTTCGGGGAGTGTGACATAGCTATCCTTGCTGCCGCAGTATCTGACTATACCCCCCGGTCAATGTCGACATCAAAAATTAAGAAGAAGAATGAAGAACTGATTATCCGACTTAAACCTACAAGGGATATAGCAGCTGAATTGGGTGAAATCAAACAGCAGGGCCAGTTGCTCACAGGCTTTGCCCTTGAAACGGATAATGAGCACATGAATGCAAAGAGTAAGCTGAAAAGAAAAAATTTTGACCTTATTGTTTTAAATTCATTAAAAGACGAAGGCGCAGGCTTCTGGTCAGATACAAACAGGGTGACACTGATTGACAAAAACAATAATATTGAAAAATTTGAGTTAAAATCAAAAGCCCGTGTTGCTGTTGACATTTTTGATAAAATTGAGACAATGCTGTAATTATTCTGGTACAATGACCATATTAAAAAAAAATATTATTCTCCTGGTTTTACTGCCGTTTATGTTCACCGTGCAACTGCAGTCACAGGAACTGAACTGCACTGTCCAGATCACAGCACAGAAAATACAGGGTTCAAACAGGCAGGTTTTCCAGACAATGCAGAGGTCCATATATGAGTTCATGAATAATACGGTATGGGCCAATCATGTTTACAGTTACAGTGAGCGCATCGATTGCAGCGTACTGATTAACCTGACCGAACAGCTTTCAGCAGACGAGTTCAGGGGTACCATCCATGTAATTTCACGACGACCTGTCTATAATACCACTTACAATACAACAATGCTTAATTTTGTTGACAATAACTTCCAGTTCACCTATGTGGAGTTTCAGCCACTTGAATTTGATCCCACCATCCACAGATCTAATCTCGTCTCCGTTTTGAGTTATTATGCCTTCTTGATACTGGGCTTCGATTACGACTCTTTTTCACCCCGGGGAGGAACAGAAATGTTTGAGATGTGTGAGCGTATTGTCAACAATGCCCAGAATGTACCTGAGCCGGGATGGAAACCATATGATGGTTCACGTAATCGTAACAGGTACTGGCTCATAAATAATATACTCAACAGGGAATATTCAAATGTAAGGGATTTTATTTACCGGTATCATATAGAAGGACTGGACCGTCTTGAATCAAGTGTAACCGAGGCAAGGACAGGAATGGTTGAAACATTGAGGCTTCTGCAGGAGGCATACAGGAAACGCCCCGATCCGTTTATGTACTATTTAACTATTGTCCTTGAAGCTAAAAAAGAAGAATTAATCAATATATTTACGGAGGCATTCCCGGAAGAGAAAAGCAGGGTGGTGCAAATACTTGCAGAAGTTGATCCTGCAAATAAATCAGAATATGAGAAGATACAGCAATAAACCTCTTTAAATATGCTGAAAAAATTGCTTGTACGTAATTATGCACTTATCAGGGAGCTCGAGATCAATTTCGATAAGGGTTTTACAGTATTGACCGGTGAGACAGGTGCAGGTAAGTCAATTATATTAGGGGCATTATCACTTATCCTGGGTAGCAGGGCTGACTCTTCAACCTTGCTTGATAAATCCAAAAAGTGCATTGTTGAAGGCATCTTCGATATTGACCTTGATCAAAACCGTGATTTCTTCAGGGAGAATGATATTGATGAAGTATCACCGGTGATGATAAGGCGTGAAGTTACACCAAAGGGAAGGTCGAGGGCCTTCATTAATGATACACCCGTTACTCTTGACATAATGAAAGAACTGGGGAGCAGGCTTATAGACATTCATTCACAACACCAGAGCCTTCTACTCAGTTCCAACCACTTCCAGTTAAACGTAATTGATTCATTTGCTGATCATAGTGCACTGCTTAATGAATACAGGGCAGTTTATACTGAATATAAAGAGCTTGAGAAGGAGTACAGGATTCTGGCAGATGTAAGAGATAAGAATATGTCAGACCTCGATTACTATACTTTCCAGCTTAAGCAGCTTGATGAGGTAAAACTGATTGAAGGGGAAGAAAAGGATCTTGAAGCTGAAGAGGAACTGCTGACACATGCCGGTGAGATAAATGAAGCATTAGCCAGCTCCTCAATGTTAATAAACGGTGATGATTACTCAGCCATGAACCAGTTACAGGAAGTACGCAGATTGCTTGAGAGAATAATATCTTTCTACCCGGATTCCGATGCTCTGCTTCAGAGACTGGAGAGTACTATTATTGAGCTTAATGATCTGGGTAATGAAATGAATAACAGAGCCTTTGATATAGATAGTGATCCGGATCGCCTCGAGTTCATAACTCAGCGCCTTGACACTCTTAATTCCCTGATGCAAAAGCACAGGGTAGGTGACATAAAAGCACTTATCGCAAAGAGGGAAGAAATAAGAAATACCGTAGCAGGCATTGAAACCAGTGATGAAAGATTATCGGAGCTTGAGAATATGCTTGATAAGAGATTAAGCAGGCTAAATGAACTGGCAGAGAAAATAAGTGAAAACAGGAATTATCAAATCCCGGCTATCGAAGAAAAAATGAACCGCTTACTTGTTCAACTTGGTATCCCCAATGGACGCTTTGAGATTAACCTGGCCACCAAAGATGATTTCTCAATTTTTGGACGGGACCATGCTGAATTCCTGTTCTCTGCAAACAAGCAAACACTGCCTGAAAATATAGGAAGGGTTGCATCGGGAGGGGAACTTTCAAGGGTTATGCTTAGCCTTAAATCATTGCTGACCGATAATAAAAGCCTACCCACCATATTTTTTGATGAAATAGATGCTGGAGTATCCGGAGATATAGCTACCAGGGTTGGTAATATACTTTCATCAATGGGTGAAACCATGCAAGTAATAAATATTACGCATCTTCCACAGGTGGCAGCGCATGGTACAATGCATTATTATGTTTATAAAGAAGACCAGAAAGACTCAACTATTACCCGTATTAAATTGTTAGACGAGAAAGAAAGGTTAAGAGAAGTGGCAAGATTGTTAAGTGGAAATGAAATTACCAGGGCTTCACTTGATAATGCACGGGAACTTATAGAAGGAGTCTGATTCATCGTCACCCGCTTCACATGTTTGATAATTTATATTTATGACCTAAAATCAGTAACATGGCAGAAAATATCTTAAAAGGTAAGAAAGGTATTATTTTTGGTGCCTTAAATGATAAATCAATAGCATGGAAGGTGGCAGAGAAAGCATATGAACAGGGTGCTGAATTCGTACTTTCTAACACTGATGTGGCCATAAGGATGGGGACAATTGGTAATCTGGCCGAGACAACCGAAAGTATGGTTATTGGGGCTGATGCCACCAGTACAGAGGATCTGAAAAAACTTTTTGAAAAAACATTGGAACACTATGACGGTAAGATAGATTTTGTGCTTCATTCAATAGGGATGTCACCTAACGTGCGTAAAGGAATACCATATACCGATATTAATTATCCTAATTTTAGCAAGACATTGGACATCTCAGCATTGAGTTTTCATAAAATACTTCAGACAGCCTATCATATGGATGCAATAAATGAGTGGGGTTTGGTGGTGGCGCTGACATATGTTGCTGCTCAGCGCACACTGGCAGGATACAATGACATGGGTGACGCAAAGGCACTGCTTGAATCCATTGCAAGAAGTTTCGGGTATGTTTATGGGCGTGACCGTAAAGTAAGGATAAATACCTAATTCGAAATGACTTGTATTTAGATACAGGGTGATTTTTTATATTTGGTAATCTTTAACCAACAAGCCTTGTTATGGTCAAGATTATCCTTCTTGTATTACTCTACCTTGTTTTTCCTGTTTTTGTCATTTTTATTTGCCGAAAGTGGTCATTTTTCTCCAGGATCGGGACTATTGTCATGGCATATACTTTCGGCTTGTTGTTCGGAAATATAGGCATCTTGCCTCATGGCAGTGAAGATTATATAAGATACAAGCAGGGCAGGGCTGCCATACCCAAGACAGAACTCAACATGCTTATTGAAGAGGGCTCACTGGATGAAGATAATCGTTTTGTTAACCAGATAGCCAGCACACAGGATATGATAATGACTATCGTTATCCCACTTGCCCTGCCACTCCTGCTTTTTTCACTTAAGATACGCAAATGGATGCGCTATGCAGGTACAGGCTTCCTGTCAATGATGCTGGCGCTGGTATCGGTAATAATAATCGTTGTAATAGGTTATTATATTTTCCGGGACTCGGTGCATGACAGTGGCAAGGTGGCAGGCATGCTCATTGGTATCTATACCGGGGGCACACCCAATGTAGCTTCGATCAAAGCAGCGCTGAATGTCGACAATGAATTGTTCCTTATGACTCATACCAGTGATCTTGTCATAGGTGCACTTGTCATAATTTTCTTTATTACCCTTGCCCCACGTTTATTTGGCCTTTTTCTTCCAAAATTCAAATATCAGGGTAAAGACCTTGATTCGGAGGAGATAGAAAAGGAAGCTGAAAGTGTCGAGGATTACAGCAGGCTGGTATCTAAGGGAGCGTTTAAAGATATCATGAAATCACTTGGCGTTGGAGTATTAATTTTTGCCATAGGGGGAGGTTTAAGTTTACTCGGACCTTCAGAATCCCAGATGATGATAGCAATACTGGGAGTTACCACCCTTGGAATCCTGGCTTCACTGATTCCTGCTATAAACAGGATCAGTAATTCTTTTCAGA
>JAYEGY010000010.1:0-5100 GCA_034659275.1 Bacteroidota bacterium
AAATACCTCAATAATACCATGTTTTCTTTCTTTACTCCCTTTAATCTGCTGAATTAGCATTCTAGCCGTCATTTTCTCATCATTGTTATCCAAGATGAGGAATGCACGTTCAACCTTAGTTAATAGATTCGATAATTTTGAATTGATTGTCCTGGCATGTTCTGATCTCCCAGTGACTCTCTCTGATATTTTATTCCAAGTTTCTGGGATTACCATTATACTGGTTGATATTTCAGATCTCTGACCGTTAACTGTAATTCTGAGATATATAGGTGCTAAGCCTTTATTATTTGTCTTAGCAGTCTTTACGTAAAAGTGATTAACAATTTTATTCTTCATGGTATCTTATTTTAGTTATATAGTTCAAATTTCACCCATATAATTATTAGTTCATCATGCAAAACACAGCAATCAAATGCAGAGTAATGAATCAGTTATAGAGATTGCCGAGACCATTATTGAAAAATATGATAGGGTCTCGATTTTTACCCCTTATTTAGGAGAATTTATGAAGATTTTGAGATAGGTATAAAAACAAAACCGCCTATAATTCTTGATTATAAGCGGTCGTGAAAACTTTGCGATTTAGAGTGGTGGTGCCACCTGGAATTGAACCAGGGACACCAGGATTTTCAGTCCTGTGCTCTACCAACTGAGCTATGGCACCTACTTTTCGGATTGCAAATATAATCCGCATTTTTCATTATGGCAAAAAAATAATTCACCTTTTTTAACCGCCTTAGTGCAATATACTTAAAATAATTTTGACAAAGGTTTTATCATATCCCCGCCATACACTAACTTTGCAAACATATTTAGTTATATATGAATTTATTACACTATACACTCCCCAATGGTATAAGACTGGTCCATAAGGCCGTTCCCAATATGATAGCCCATTCCGGCGTGATAATGAATACCGGTTCAAGGGACGAAAAGGAAGAGGAACACGGGATGGCCCATTTCGTGGAACATATGATGTTCAAGGGTACGCGCAAAAGAAAAACATTCCATATCCTGAGCAGCCTGGAAGATCGCGGCGGTGAGCTGAATGCATATACCACAAAAGAAGAAACAGCCATATACGGATCATTCCTTAAACATGACTATAACAAGGCCTTTGATATTATAAGCGATATAATCTTTAATTCAACATTCCCAGAAAAAGAATTACTGAAGGAAAAAGAAGTAATAATAGAAGAGATCAATTCTTACAAAGACACACCCTCTGAACTTATCTTTGACGATTTTGAAGAAATGATTTATGCCGGCGCCCCGATTGGAAGAAGTATTCTGGGATCGGAAAAATCACTCCGGAATTTTAACCGAAACATGATCAATGGTTTTATAAATGATAATTATGATCCGTCTGAAATGGTGGTCTGCTCTGTAGGTAATATAAGGGAAAAACAACTGGTAAAACTGTTTGAGAAATATTTCGGTGACATACCAGAGAAAGAGACAGAAAAAGAAAGAATAGCATTCAGTGATTATACACCTGAACAAAAAATCGTGAGTAAAAATACATGGCAGGACCATTGCATAATTGGCAACCTGGCATATGACGTGAAAGATAAAAGACGCCTGGCAATGTTCCTGTTGAACAATATACTGGGAGGCCAGGGACTGAACTCACGCCTTAACATGTCGATGAGGGAAAAGAACAGCTTTGCCTATAATGTGGAATCTAACTATGTACCCTATTGTGACAGCGGTGTCTTTATGATATACTTCGGCACAGATATAAAGAACCGTGAGAAGAGCATTAGTACAGCCATGAAAGAACTAAAACGCTTGCGGGAACAAAAGCTGGGCAAAGCACAGCTGCAGAAAGCAAAAAACCAGATCAAAGGAAATATAGCCAGGGGCAGGGAAATACACGAAAACCTGATGCTCGCATTAGGGAAAAACATACTCCTTTTCGACAGGATGGAGTCACTAAAAACACTATATTCGAAAATTGACCTGCTCTCATCATCAGACCTTCTAGAAATAGCTAACGAGGTATTTGCCGAAAATATGCTTTCTTCACTTATTTACAGCAAATAATGGACATCGATATCGAGAAATATATACTTGAGATCAGCTCTCCTGAAGATGATATCCTGAATGAACTGTACAGGCGAACACATACCTCTGTGCTTAATCCCAATATGATCTCGGGCCACATACAGGGTAAGTTACTCGAAATGATAGTCAGGATGGTCAGACCTTCACTCGTGCTCGAGATAGGTACATATACAGGTTATTCCGCAATAAGCATGGCCAGGGGTCTGCCGAACGGAGCCGTCCTCCACACAATAGAGATCAATGATGAACTGGAAGATATCTGCAGGAAGTATATACGCAAAGCAGGCCTGGAAGAGAAAATAGTGCTTCATACAGGTGATGCACTCGATATAATGAAAGACCTGAACCTGTCGTTCGATCTTATATTTATTGATGGTGATAAAAGACAATATCCGCAATACTACAAGCTTGCAGTTGAAATGCTGCCTAAAGGTGGTTATATACTTGCCGACAATGTATTATGGGATGGTAAAGTGGTCGATCCCTCTGATAATGATCCCATGACAAAAGGTATCCGGAAATTCAACCGGCTGGTAAAGGAAGATCAGCGTGTTGAAAAAATAATAATCCCTGCAAGGGACGGCCTTATGATAATCCGCAAATATCAGTAAACTATTTCTTCTCAGGCTCGGGCGATTCCATCTCCCCGGTGATCTCTTTTATCCTGATGGCATTGAGCTCCTTTGATACAGTTGTAAGATTCATCATAATGGTCTTGTATTCAGGATACTTATTATATTTCTCCCTCATTGTATACATGATGTTGAGTACCATCTTCTGAAGGTTCTCACTTGTTTCAAACTGCTTAATGTTCTCGGTAGACATTTTTAAGTTTTTTTAGGTCCTCAAAAAGTACGGCCTGCAAATATAATACAATATACTAAAAGGAATGGAATGATGGAATAATGGTGTATTGGAATAATGGGATTTGGTTCATGCAATATTCCAATATTCCAGTATTCCAGTTTTCCAGTATTCCAGTTTCCCCTGTGGTACAGTTTTTGCTCCACCCTAAACAGAGGGGTCAGGATTTTTTATTACTTGCTTTTTCCTGTCCTGTTAATCAAAAATTATCAATTATGGAGATAAAAAAAATATGCAGGATATTGGTGCTTGCATCTATGGCACTTATCATAACATCAGGCTTATCAGCTCAATATTATAAGGCAACCACCAAATCAGTAACAAGGCTTTACGGCGATAAGGGAAATGCCAGCTCCGTTATAGCCTATATCAAAGCAGACACCACTCTTAATGTACTGGTTGTGGAAGAAGAATATCTTAAAGTCATTTATGGTGAATCTGAGGGATGGATTCCTACAGAAAAAGTAACTCTCAGGAACACAGAAGGCGAGATACTGCAGGTTGGGGAACAGACTGAACAAGCCATACAACAGGAGCAACCTGTTGACAGGAAAGAAATGCTTATCAACAAGTATGGCTCAAAAGTGAGCCAGGCCATCTTTGAGCATAAGATATGGAAAAGCATGAGCAACGACATGGTGTTTGACAGCTGGGGTAAGCCCCTCAGGGTCGACAGGATCATCAAGGGATCGAACATACAGGAAAGATGGATCTACACTGAATCATACGTTATATTTGATGATGATATCCTCGTTGAGTGGGGACCGGTAAGATAGGTGCTAGGTTCTAGTTAGCTGGGTAACTGGGCAAGGGTTGCTGGTTGCTCGTTACTTTGCTTGTTACTCGCTTTGTCTTCTGAGGCCGTAGTCCATGCTAAAGCAGGGATCAGCTAAGGAGGATTGTTGGTTGATATAAAAGATCCTGCAGGGATCAAATAAATATACCAGTATTCCATTAATCCACCATTGACTCACCCCGCTGGCGCGGTTCTCCGAACCGTGCCGCGATGCTCGTCGAGCTCGTCCCGATTTCTCGGGGCTCGGTTCCATCATTCCATTAATACAAGATATTTCCCTACCTTAGCAGTACACTTAAATAAAACCGCTAACTTGATTGCCATTACCGAATAATAAAATATCAGGCTATGATAAAGCCAGGAATTTTAATAGCAGCTTTAACCTTGTTTATTTTTATGGGAGATGAAATACAGGCCCAGGACTGGGCCAACCTGGACCGTTTCAGGGAAGAAAACGCTGAACTTGGTCCACCCGCTCCCGGCGAAAAACGTGTCGTGTTCATGGGCAATTCAATAACCGAGGAATGGAGCCGGCATTCACCAGGCTTTTTCGAAAGAAAAACCTATATCAACCGGGGTATAAGCGGCCAGGCAACACCCCAGATGCTGGTCAGGTTCAGGGCCGATGTCATCAATCTGAAGCCGGAAGTGGTAGTTATTCTCGCTGGCACAAATGATATTGCCGGCAATACAGGCCCTTCAAGCCTGGAGATGATAATGAACAACCTGAAATCCATGGCTGAACTGGCGAAGGCAAATGATATTAAGGTCATCCTATGTTCTGTTTTACCAGCCTACGATTATCCATGGAATCCGGGACTTAATCCTGACAAAAAGATCCCCGCTTTGAATGAAATGATAAAGGTTTATGCCCGTAAGAATGACTTCATCTACCTGGACTATTTCTCTTCAATGGTTGATGAAGGCAACGCCTTAAAAGATGCATACACCTATGATTGCGTACATCCCAATGAGGCAGGCTATAAAGTAATGGAACCACTGCTTGAAAAAACAATTGCGAAAGCCCTGCGAAAATCAACAATACAATATTAATAATTCTAATCCCCTCAAACTGAGCCTTGCACATTTATAATGCCCTGGAAGGGCATAAAAATAATAGCCACAGTCACACCTGTGGATAAAGGGATCAACCCCTCCCCACCCGGCCAGCGCGCAGCGTGGGGTAAATGTTTTTATCCCCGGGTTTTACCGGGGCTATTATTATTTATCCCCTCCGGGGATCCTGGAGTTTGGCCTTTTACTAGATAAATTTACTATTTGTTAATAAAAACAGCATTAAATATTTGATTAATTGCTGATTTTTTTGGACTTTTATATCTAGTTATACAACTAGTTATATTAAAATTATG
>JAYEGY010000011.1:0-24102 GCA_034659275.1 Bacteroidota bacterium
GTCCACTGAAATCTAGTTTGTTACTTTGTGTTAGCATAGGTCTATAGATTAAGTTATTAATATGTTTGTTACTTCAAATTTAATCTATTTCGAAGACCTATGCTTTTTCAAACATACGATCTCAACTCCTGCCTGCCGGCAGGCAGGCACTCTCAACTTTTTCAACTTTTGCCGTCAGGCAAATTAGAATGTTTGAAACTCGACACAGAATCTGAATGCCGGAGTAATAATTTTTTCGTATATTGCAGTGTCTCACTGCAAAAAAATACGTTATGACATTCAGAAAATTCCTGAAACAATGGCTTGGCTATACAAGAAGGGAAAGAACCGGGTCGATGGTGTTGATAGTTATTCTTTTGGTGGTGCTGGTGGTGAGGACGGTAGGGACTGATGAAGGGAGGCGTGGGTCCGGAGAGGGGCGTGGGTCCCGCCTTCGCAGAGCTACGGCGGACGCAGCTGGAGACCCACACCAGCAGGTAAAGGGAGACTCGATGCAGCAGTTAGGGCGTGGGTCACCTACCTTCGCCCCGGATGATCGGGGCTTCGGTGGGCAGAGGGAGACCCACACCAGCAAAGGAAGCCACACCAACAGAGCCAACAAAGGTTCTTCACAGGGGAAGACATCCCCCTTAGATCCTTCGCTTCGTCCTGCGGACTTCGCTCAGGATGACATTGATATAAACAGGGCGGATTCGGCTGAGCTGGAGGCTTTGCCCGGTATCGGTCCGGTATTATCAGTGAGGATAATAAAATATCGATATTTGCTTGGTTACTATTACGAAATTGACCAGCTGAATGATGTATACGGACTGGATACAGCTGTTATTGAGATGAACCGTCACAGGTTTACATGTGATAGCACACTGGTACGTAAAATAAATATTAACACGGCAGATTACCGCGACCTGTTGAGACATCCCTATATAAATCGTAGCCAGGTCGAGTCAATAATCACTTACAGGCGCCTGTCAGGTTCATTTAATGATATTTCTGAACTCAGGCTTAACAGGATTTTTACACCCGGTGAATTAATCAGGCTCAGGCCCTACCTCGAATTAAAATGACAGGGACCATTGCCGCCGTTATTATTATTTTGCTTTATAGTATTATTTGATTAAATTTATATTGTTGCTTTGGGAGATTTAGAAATGAGGGACAATATTGTGTAATATTTTTTTGAAAAAATGATTACACATGTTATCTTTGCGGCTCAATTTAAAAAAAACCAATAATTAGATTATGATAATTATTCCGGTAAAAGAAGGTGAAAACATTGACAGGGCACTGAAGAAGTTCAAGCGCAAGTTTGAAAAAACAGGCGTAGTGCGTGAGCTCAGGAACCGTCAGGCCTATATCAAACCTTCTGAGCGTCGCAGGGAAGAAGTGAAGAAAGCTGTATACATACAGAAACTACAGGAGGGAGAAGATTAATTCTATTTTTAAAACTTGAGGGTTCCTTTTATGGTTAATAAGGAATCATTTCTTGATTACCTGCGATTTGAGAAGCATTATTCTCAACATACTGTGCGTTCGTATGACAACGATATCGGGCAGTTTTTTTCATTCATAAACATGCATAAAGGCTCTGATGAACTGAGCGATATTAATTCGACGGATATACGTTCATGGATGATCTCTATGCTTGATAAGGGGTATTCGGTAGCAACTGTTCACAGGAAAATTTCATCATTGAGGACGTTTTTCAGGTATAATATACGGGCCGGGGTAATCAGGGCCAATCCTGTTGAAAACCTTGTGTTGCCGAAAAGGAGTAAGCGCCTGCCTGTTTTTGTTGAGGAGGCTTCGCTGGATAAATTGCTTGATTATTACAATTTTGGTGAGGGGTACAGTGGTTTTCGTGACCGTACCATAATAGAAATGTTGTATACCACGGGGATGCGGAAGGCTGAGCTTATCGGACTCCGCCTTGATGATGTAGATGCAGGCAGTAAGACAGTAAGAGTGTTGGGCAAGCGGAATAAGGAAAGATTAATCCCTCTTTTAAGCAGTTTTTGGGATAATCTAATGGATTACATTGGTATACGAAATGAGAATTTTCCCGGCAACAGGGAAGATTGGTTATTTCTTACTAACAAGGGGAACAAGTTATATGACAAATTTGTCTATAATACAGTGAAAAGATACCTGGATATGGTAACCACCATTGAAAAAAAGAGCCCGCATGTACTGAGGCATACATTTGCCACTCATATGCTGAATCACGGTGCTGATCTTAATTCAGTAAAGGAGATACTGGGGCATGCGAATCTTTCGGCCACCCAGGTATACACCCATAATACCTTTGAAAAATTAAAAACAGTATATAAACAGGCTCATCCCAGAGCTAATAAAAATTGAGGAGGACAAAAAATGAATATCCAGATCCATTCGGTAAAATTTGACGCAGACAGTAAATTATTGGATTTTGTAAATCAGAAGGTGAATAAATTGAGTCAGTTCAGCAATGATATAATTGCTGTTGATGTATTTTTACGTTTGACTAAGGATCAGGAGAAGGAGAATAAGATTGTAGAAATGAGGGTCGAATATCCTCGTGGCCCTTTATTTGCGAAAAAACAGAGCAAGACTTTTGAAGAGGCAACAGATAATGTCATTGAGGCCTTAAAGAAGCAGGTTACAAAGCAAAAAGAAAAGATGAGGGGGGTGTAGATTTTCCGGCTGAAAAATAATACACTTATAGTTTGTTGATTAAATTAAATATTTCTACATTTGCAAACCGATTTTCAAGGGTGGAAATCCTTAATAATTAGCGTTCTTTCAAATTGCCGATGTAGCTCAGCTGGTCAGAGCAGCTGATTTGTAATCAGCAGGCCGGGGGTTCGAATCCCTTCATCGGCTCACTGGAAACGATGCAAGTGAATGTCTTAGTAAGGCATCTGCGTATGACTGGGGGAGATACCAAAGTGGCCAACTGGGGCAGACTGTAAATCTGCTGTCGAATGACTTCGTAGGTTCGAATCCTGCTCTCCCCACGAAACGATGATTGGGAGGGCCGGCACTTTCGCAGACGGATGTTGATCATGGCCTCTATCAGGGGGAAATAAGCGGGAGTAGCTCAGTTGGTAGAGCATCAGCCTTCCAAGCTGAGGGTCGCGGATTCGAGTTCCGTCTCCCGCTCTATTTTTGCCGATGTAGCTCAGGGGTAGAGCGTTTCCTTGGTAAGGAAGAGGTCACGGGTTCAATTCCCGTCATCGGCTCGAAATGAATTTTTATAAATATAAATGAATAAATTTTTTAATACTAATACGTTGGAGTTATGGCTAAAGAAAAATTTGACAGGTCGAAACCGCACGTAAATATCGGAACCATTGGTCATGTTGACCATGGAAAGACCACATTGACTGCTGCTATCACCATGGTGCTTGCAAAGGCGGATCTCTCGGAAATAAGAGACTTCGATTCAATTGATAATGCTCCCGAGGAAAAAGAAAGGGGTATTACAATCAATACAGCCCATGTTGAATATCAGACAGAAAATCGTCACTATGCGCACGTCGATTGCCCTGGTCACGCCGACTATGTAAAGAACATGGTTACAGGTGCTGCCCAGATGGATGGTGCAATTCTCGTGGTTGCTGCAACCGATGGACCAATGCCCCAGACGCGTGAGCACATCCTGCTCGCCCGCCAGGTGAACGTGCCTAAGATCGTTGTATACCTGAACAAGGTTGACATGGTGGATGACCCGGAGCTGCTCGAGCTCGTTGAAATGGAAGTACGTGAACTTCTTGATTTTTACGAATTTGATGGCGAAAATACACCCGTCATTCTTGGCTCGGCACTTTCTGCACTCAATGGCGATGCCAAGGAGGAAGAAAAGGTACTGGAGCTTATGAAGGCAGTAGATGAGTATATTCCAATACCTCCCAGGGATGTTGAAAAACCCTTCCTGATGCCCGTAGAGGATATTTTCTCTATCACAGGACGTGGAACAGTTGCTACCGGCCGTATTGAAACAGGTGTTGTAAATACAGGTGATGAAATTGAAATGATCGGCCTGGGTGCTCAGAAGAGAAAAACTGTTTGTACAGGTGTTGAAATGTTCCGTAAAATTCTCGACCGTGGTGAAGCAGGTGACAATGTTGGTTTATTGCTGCGTGGTGTTGACAAGAAGGAGATCAAGAGAGGAATGGTACTGGCCAAGCCTGGATCAATCACACCTCATACCAAGTTCAAAGCAGAGGTTTATGTCCTCAAAAAAGAAGAAGGCGGACGCCATACTCCTTTCCATACCAATTACCGTCCTCAATTTTACCTTAGAACACTGGATGTTACAGGTGAAGTTAAGCTTCCTGAAGGAACTGAAATGGTTATGCCGGGTGACAGGGTGACAATAGAAGTACAGCTTATTACTCCTGTTGCCATTAACCAGGGATTACGTTTTGCAATCCGTGAGGGCGGAAGAACGGTTGGAGCAGGCCAGGTAACTGAGATTATTGAATAGCATAATTTTTGCAGGGCTTAAAGCAGGGAGTGCTTATACGCTCCCTGCCAGTAGGTATACGGGTGTAGCTCAGTTGGTAGAGCACTGGTCTCCAAAACCAGGTGTCGGGAGTTCGAGTCTCTCCTCCCGTGCAAACTGTTTATGAAATGAAAAAAATCAGGAAATATATAAAGGAGTCATTTACTGAACTTGTTCATAAGGTTACATGGCCTACATGGAGTGAATTGCAGAACAGCACGTCGGTAGTGATGATTGCATCGCTCATTATTGCCCTGGCAATATGGGTAATGGATTATGCCTTTGACAATGTTATGTCATTTGTATACAGGTTTTTATATTAAAAGAGGGGTGTTCAGATGAGTGAGAATGTAAAGAATTGGTATGTATTGCGTGCAATAGGTGGAAAGGAAAAAAAGGTAAAGGAATATATAGAAAGCGAGATTAACCGTCTTGAACTCCAGGATTACATTTCACAGGTACTTATACCACAGGAAAAAGTTTACCAGATAAGGGCAGGTAAAAAGATCAGCAAGGAAAGGAACTTCTTTCCGGGTTATGTCCTGGTTGAAGCCGCCCTGGTTGGTGAAATACCACATATACTGAAAAATATACCAAATGTAATAGGCTTCCTGGGGTCAAAGGAAGGTGAACCTGTGCCCCTGAGGAAATCCGAGATTAACAGGATACTGGGTAAGGTTGATGAACTGGCTGCCAGCGATGAGGAAATAAATGTTCCTTTTTATGTTGGTGAGTCAGTAAAGGTCGTTGACGGGCCATTTAACAGCTTTACCGGTATCATTGAAGAAGTGAATGATGAGAAAAAGAAGCTCAAGGTGATGGTTAAGATCTTCGGTAGGAAGACACCACTGGAATTGAGCTTTATGCAAGTTGAAAAAGAAAATTAAGGAATTTTTAAATAAAGATATTGGTGGTTACAATAATTATAATGCTTCCTGAGTAACGGCCAAGCTCTCGCGTAAACTAAGCAAAATGTGAATTATGGCAAAAAAAATTGCTGGAATTATCAAGTTACAAATACGTGGCGGTGCAGCTAATCCATCACCACCTGTTGGCCCTGCACTGGGTGCAAAAGGTGTGAATATAATGGAATTCTGCAAGCAGTTTAATGCGAGGACCCAGGATAAGGCGGGGAAGGTTATCCCGGTTATTATTACCGTTTATGGTGATAAATCATTTGATTTTGTTACCAAAACGCCACCGGTAGCTGTTCAGCTCCTGGAGTCGACCAAGGTGAAGAAAGGTTCATCCGAATCCAATATCACCAAGGTTGCATCAGTTACCTGGGTCCAGGTGCGTAAGATTGCTGAAGAAAAAATGGAGGATTTAAACTGTTTTACAGTTGAATCAGCCATGAAGATGGTAGCAGGTACTGCCAGAAGTATGGGTATAACCGTGAAAGGGGATTACCCCGGTAGTAACTAAAAATTATAAAAGGATAAAATGACTAAACTTACCAAGAACAAAGAGTCGGCCTTTGAGAAAATCGAAAGGGACAGACTTTATACACTGACCGAAGCAGCCAAGCTGGTGAAGGAAGTTACTTTCTCAAAGTTTGATGCATCGGTTGATATGGATGTAAGGTTAGGTATTGATCCACGTAAATCAAACCAGATGGTTCGCGGAGTTGTTTCCTTGCCCCATGGAACGGGTAAAGAAACCAGGGTGCTGGTCTTATGTACCCCTGATAAGGAAGCAGAAGCGAAAGAAGCCGGAGCCGACTATGTCGGACTTGATGATTACATTGAAAAAATCAAGGGAGGCTGGACTGATGTTGATGTGGTGATTACCATGCCAAGCGTTATGGGTAAGATCGGTCCGTTGGGTAGAATACTCGGCCCCAGAGGGTTGATGCCTAACCCAAAGAGTGGTACTGTAACAATGGATATAGGTAAGGCTGTATCTGAAGTAAAACAGGGTAAGATTGATTTTAAAGTAGATAAATACGGAATCATTCATTCACCCATAGGAAAGGTTTCATTCGAACCTCAGAAGATTGTTGAAAATGCAAAAGAGTTTATTTCAACAATTAATAAACTCAAACCGGCTGCTGCTAAAGGTACTTATATAAGAAGTATTTTCCTTTCCAGTACAATGAGCCCGGGAATAAAGGTAGACCCCAAAGGTCTGGAGGATAAAATCTGAAAATAAGGAGGAAAAATGAAACGTGAAGAAAAACAAGCGATAATAGACAGCCTGGCTGAACAATTCGAAGAATACAGCCACTTTTACCTGACCGATATTGCTGAGCTTAATGCTGCAAATACATCGGACCTGAGAAGAGCCTGTTTTAAAAAAGACATCAAAATGATTGTCGTGAAAAACACTCTCCTCAAAAGGGCCCTGGATAAATCTGAGAGGAACTTCGAAGAACTGTATGATGTTCTGAAAGGTTCTACGTCTGTCATGTTTAGCAATACAGGAAATGTCCCGGCAAAAATGCTGAAGGACTTCCGTAAGAAACATGATAAACCCGCACTGAAAGGTGCATTTGTTGAAGAGTCAGTCTATATAGGCGACGCTCAGCTCGACACACTGGCTGCACTCAAGTCTAAAGATGAACTTCTTGCCGATTTGATTGCCCTGCTGCGTGCACCGATACAAAATGTAATGTCAGCATTGCAGTCGGGTTCAAATAATATTCACGGAGTGCTTGAAACACTCTCCAAGAGAGATAATTAGAATAGTAATAATCATTTTAAAATAATCTGAGAGATGGCAGATCTTAAAAAGTTAGCAGAAGAATTAGTAGGCCTAACTGTAAAAGAAGTTAATGAACTTACAGACATACTTAAAGACGAACATGGCATCGAACCGGCTGCTGCTGCAGTTGCTGTAGCTGGTCCTGCCGCCGGAGGCGAAACAGCCGCCGCTGAAGAAAAAACAGAATTTGATGTTGTGCTGAATGCTCCTGGCGGACAGAAACTGCAGATCGTTAAACTTGTAAAAGAACTTACCGGTCTGGGACTGAAAGAAGCAAAAGCTGTGGTTGATGCTGCACCCTCACCTATTAAGGAAGGTATACCTAAAGATGAGGCTGAAAACGTCAAAAAGCAACTGGAAGAAGCAGGAGCCGAAGTTGAACTTAAATAAAATTAACCTGGTGAAGGTTTATAGGTTTGATCCCGGTTCAAATCGGGATCAAGCCTTTTTGTCGTTAAATAATAAGCTCATATAATTCCATAATACATGACCTCAAAAAGTAATAATAGAATCAGTTTTGCAAGCATTAAAAATCAGTTGGAATATCCTGATTTCCTGGAGGTTCAATTGAAGTCGTTCAGGGATTTTTTCCAGATGGGAACAACACCTGAAAACAGGAAGAATGAGGGATTATACAGGGTATTCAATGAAAATTTCCCTATCAGTGATACCAGGAATAACTTTATTCTTGAATTTCTTGATTACTCTGTTGACCCTCCACGATACACCATAGAAGAGTGTATCGAAAGAGGATTGACATTCAGTGTTCCCCTCAAGGCAAAACTAAAATTATATTGTACCGATCCGGAGCATGAGGATTTTGATACCGTTATCCAGGATGTCTACCTGGGTAGGGTCCCTTATATGACGGAGAGAGGTACTTTCGTTATTAACGGTGCTGAAAGGATAGTGGTGTCGCAGCTGCACCGTTCACCCGGCGTATTCTTTGGTCAGAGTATTCATGCCAACGGTACAAAACTGTACTCGGCACGGATAATACCATTCAAGGGATCATGGATAGAATTCGCCACCGATATAAATAACGTGATGTACGCATATATTGACAGGAAGAAAAAGCTTCCCGTAACAACACTCCTGCGTGCCATCGGTTATGAAAGCGATAAGGAAATACTCGAGATATTCAATCTTGCTGAGGAGCAGAAAGTTTCCAAAACAAATCTTAAGCGACTGGTAGGTAGAAAATTGGCTGCCAGAGTGCTTAAGTCATGGTTCGAAGATTTTGTTGATGAGGACACGGGCGAGCTGGTGTCAATAGAAAGAAATGAAATAGTGCAGGACCGTGAAACAGTTATCGAAAATGAACATATTGACCTGATTGTTGATTCAGGTGCCAAGGATATATTATTGCACAGGGAAGATCAGAATCTTTCCGACTATGCAATTATTTATAATACCCTGCATAAAGATCCCTGTAACTCTGAAGAAGAGGCAGTACTTTATATCTACAGGCAGTTGAGGAATGCTGAGCCTCCCGATGTGGCAACAGCAAGGGATGTGATCGATAAACTGTTCTTTTCTGATAAGAGATACGACCTGGGTGAGGTTGGCCGTTACAGGATTAATACCAAACTGGGCCTTAGTACCGACTCTGATACTAAGGTGCTCACAAAAGAAGATATTATAGAAATAATAAAATACCTTATTGAACTTATTAACTCGAAGACGGATATTGACGATATTGATCATCTCAGTAACCGTCGTGTAAGAACAGTAGGGGAACAGCTTTTTAACCAGTTTGGTGTGGGACTGGCCCGTATGGCAAGGACTATAAGGGAAAGGATGAATGTAAGGGATAACGAGGTGTTTACCCCGGTTGACCTGATCAATTCGAAAACGCTGTCATCTGTTATTAATTCCTTCTTTGGAACAAACCAGCTGTCACAGTTTATGGATCAGACCAACCCACTGGCCGAGATGACTCATAAAAGGCGTATGTCGGCACTGGGTCCGGGTGGACTCTCACGCGAAAGGGCAGGTTTTGAAGTGAGGGACGTTCATTACACTCATTATGGACGCCTCTGTCCAATTGAAACCCCTGAAGGACCGAATATCGGTTTGATTTCATCACTCTGTGTATATTCCAAGATCAATGACCTTGGATTTATAGAAACACCATACCGGAAAGTTGAAGGTGCAAAGGTCGATCTTACAAATAACGGGGTGGTATGGCTGAGTGCCGAAGAAGAAGAAGAGAAAATCATTGCCCAGGCCAATGCGCTTCTGGATGATGACGGTAAGTTTGTCAATCCCAAGGTAAAGGCACGTTTCGAAGCTGACTATCCTCATGAAGAGGGCGATAAGGTGCACCTCATGGATGTGGCACCTAACCAGATAGCTTCCATTGCAGCATCTTTGATTCCTTTCCTTGAACATGACGACGCCAACAGGGCTCTGATGGGTTCCAACATGATGAGGCAGGCTGTCCCACTGATGAGACCTGAAGCCCCGATTGTGGGTACAGGACTCGAAACACAGATGGTAAGGGATTCCCGTATCCTTATAGTGGCTGAAGGTGATGGTGTTGTTGAATATGTTGACGCAGAGGAAATTGTCATCAGGTATTCACGGACTGATGAAGAGAAGTTTGTGAGTTTTGATGATGATATTAAAAGGTATAAACTCCCAAAATACCAGAAGACAAACCAGAATACCTGCATTAACCTCATTCCGGTAGTTAAAAAGGGAGATAAGGTAAAGAACGGGCAGGTCCTTACTGAAGGATACGGTACCAAGGAAGGCGAACTTGCATTGGGCCGTAACCTCAAAGTAGCATTCATGCCCTGGAAGGGGTACAACTTTGAGGATGCTATTGTCATTTCTGACAAAGTAGTACAGGACGATGTATTCACATCAATTCATATCGATGAATACCTTCTTGAAGTAAGGGATACAAAAAGAGGTATTGAGGAGCTCACATCTGATATACCCAATGTAAGTGAAGAAGCCACCAGGGATCTGGATGAAAACGGACTGATACGAATAGGAGCACATATTAAACCCGGTGATATACTAATAGGAAAAATAACACCGAAAGGGGAGTCGGATCCTTCTCCTGAAGAGAAACTCCTGAGAGCTATCTTCGGTGATAAGGCGGGTGATGTAAAAGATGCTTCACTTAAAGCAGGCCCATCACTTACTGGTGTTGTCATTAACAAGAAATTGTTCTCCAGGGCAGTAAAAGACCGCAGATCGAAAACCGTTGAAAAACCATTAATAGAAAAGATCGATGCGGAGTTTGAAAAGAGTGCCGAGGATTTGAAGATGAGACTGGTAGATAAACTTTTCATACTTGTTAACGGTAAAACATCACAGGGTGTAAAAGATTATCTCAATGTTGACATCATCCCCAAGGGCACCAAGTTTACCCTTAAGCAACTCCAGGAGATTGATTATCTTAATGTTAATCCCAACAAGTGGACTACAGATAAGAAGAAAAATGATACAATAAAACAGTTGCTTCATAATTATCTTATCAAGCATAAGGAGATTGACGGTATATATAAGAGAAAGAAATATAATATCAGCATAGGTGATGAACTGCCTGCAGGTATCGTAAGGCTGGCCAAAGTGTATGTTGCCAAAAAACGCAAGGTAAAGGTTGGTGATAAGATGGCGGGTCGACACGGTAACAAGGGTATAGTTGCAAAAATAGTCCGTTCCGAAGATATGCCTTTCCTTGAGGACGGAACACCTGTTGATATTGTGCTTAATCCACTTGGTGTACCGTCAAGGATGAACCTTGGCCAGATATATGAGACTGTTCTCGGATGGGCAGGACAAAAGCTGGGCTTAAAATTCTCAACCCCGATATTTGACGGGGCTTCCATAGATGAGATAGCTAAACATACCGATAAAGCAGGTTTGCCCAGGTTTGGTACTACCTATCTGTATGACGGTGGAACAGGTGAGAGATTTCATCAGCCTGCTACAGTGGGAGTGATATACATGCTTAAGCTGGGCCATATGGTGGATGATAAGATGCATGCCCGTTCAATAGGTCCATATTCACTTATTACACAGCAACCACTTGGAGGTAAGGCGCAATTCGGAGGACAGCGTTTTGGTGAAATGGAAGTGTGGGCACTGGAAGCATTTGGTGCTGCACATATTTTGCAGGAGATACTTACTATTAAATCTGATGACGTCATAGGCAGGGCAAAGGCATACGAGGTTATAGTGAAAGGAGAACCTATGCCACAGCCGGGAATCCCTGAATCACTCAACGTGCTTTTGCATGAGCTCAGGGGATTGGGATTGAGCCTTAACCTTGACTGATGTCAGAGTTAGTGTTTTATGTTTTAATATTTTTGATAATAATATAAATACAATATATGTCATTCAGGAAAGACAATAAAGCAAAAACAAACTATTCGAAGATCACCATCGGGCTGGCTTCGCCTGAGGAAATATTGGATCGCTCAAGCGGTGAAGTACTTAAGCCCGAAACTATCAACTACAGGACGTACAAGCCTGAACGCGATGGCCTGTTCTGTGAGAGGATTTTCGGGCCTGTTAAAGACTATGAATGCCACTGTGGTAAATATAAAAGGATACGGTATAAAGGTATTGTATGCGACCGCTGTGGTGTTGAGGTAACTGAAAAGAAAGTACGGCGTGAGCGAATGGGGCACATATCACTCGTTGTTCCGGTAGCTCACATATGGTACTTCAAATCATTGCCCAATAAAATAGGTTACCTGCTAGGCTTACCCACCAAGAAGCTTGATTCAATAATTTATTATGAGCGTTACGTGGTAATTAAGCCGGGTATTAAACAGGCAGATGGCATTAATTACCTTGATTTTCTTACTGAGGAAGAATATCTTGATATTATCGAGAGCCTTCCCAAGGAGAACCAGTACATGGAAGACGATGACCCCGATAAATTTATTGCAGAAATGGGAGCCGAGGCACTGCATATGCTTTTAAGCCGCCTTGATCTTGATGATCTTTCATATACATTGCGTCATAAAGCAAGTACAGAAACATCTCAACAAAGGAAGAATGAGGCACTTAAAAGACTCCAGGTGGTAGAGGCGTTCAGGGCTTCAAAGAAAATAAACAAGCCCGAGTGGATGGTAATCAAAGTGGTTCCCGTTATACCACCTGAACTGCGACCATTGGTTCCCCTTGACGGGGGCAGGTTTGCCACAAGCGATCTGAATGATCTTTACCGCAGGGTTATAATAAGAAATAACAGGCTTAAAAGACTTATTGAGATCAAGGCTCCTGATGTTATCCTGAGAAACGAGAAAAGGATGTTACAGGAAGCTGTAGATTCTTTATTTGATAATTCACGAAAGGTGAATGCAGTAAAGACAGATGCCAATCGCCCACTTAAGTCGCTGAGCGACAGCTTGAAGGGTAAACAGGGTCGTTTCCGTCAGAACCTTCTTGGTAAGAGGGTAGACTATTCGGCACGTTCAGTTATAGTTGTAGGTCCCGAGCTGAACCTCCATGAGTGTGGTCTGCCTAAAGACATGGCAGCAGAACTATATAAGCCTTTTATTATAAGGAAATTGATAGAGAGGGGTATAGTAAAAACAGTCAAATCGGCTAAGAAGATTGTTGACAGGAAAGACCCGGTGGTGTGGGATATCCTGGAAAATGTTCTCAAGGGTCATCCTGTGCTGCTTAACAGGGCACCGACACTTCACAGGCTTGGCATACAGGCTTTCCAGCCAAAGCTGATAGAGGGTAAAGCAATTCAGTTTCACCCGCTTGTCTGTACTGCTTTCAATGCAGACTTTGATGGTGACCAGATGGCTGTGCACCTGCCATTGGGCAATGCAGCCATTCTGGAAGCACAAATACTGATGCTTGCTTCGCATAATATACTTAACCCTGCCAATGGCGCTCCCATAGCAGTGCCATCTCAGGATATGGTGCTGGGACTATATTATATCACCAAGGCAAGGAATAGTACCGAGAATATTAAGGTTAAAGGGGAAGGATTGTTATTTTATTCCCTTGAAGAAGCTACAATAGCCTATAATGAAGGTAGAGTGGATCTTCATGCCGTGATAAAGGTTAAGGTTGATGATATTGTAGAAGGCAAAAAGGTTAATCACCTTATTGAGACTACAGTGGGCCGTGTTATTTTCAACGAATATGTTCCTGAAGAGGGGGGCTTCATCAATGAACTACTGACAAAAAAATCGCTGAGGGATATAATCGGTAGTGTTCTTAAGAAATCAGGAACGGCCAAAACAGCTGCTTTCCTCGATGCTATCAAGGACCTTGGGTATACGATGGCTTTCAGGGGCGGCCTGTCTTTCAACCTGGAAGATGTTATAGTACCGGATGAGAAAGCACAATATGTAGACGAGGGTTACAGACAGGTTGAGGATGTACTTGCTAATTATAATATGGGTTTCATTACCAACAATGAAAGGTATAACCAGATAATTGATATATGGACCCATATTAATGCCAAGCTCACGCAAACCCTTATGAGGCAGTTATCAAGTGACAAGCAGGGATTCAATTCCGTGTATATGATGCTTGATTCAGGTGCCAGGGGCTCAAAAGAACAGATACGGCAGTTATCCGGTATGAGAGGGCTTATGGCGAAACCCCAGAAGTCAGGATCATCGGGCAGTGAGATCATTGAGAACCCAATCTTATCAAACTTTAAGGAAGGTTTATCAGTCCTTGAGTATTTTATATCAACTCACGGTGCACGTAAAGGTCTGGCCGACACCGCACTCAAGACAGCAGATGCCGGTTATCTTACACGTCGTCTTGTTGATGTCTCACAGGATGTTATTATCGCTGAGGAAGATTGTGGAACACTCAGGGGACTTGTTGCCACGGCTATAAAGAAAAACGAAGAAGTGGTTGAATCACTTTATGATAGAATACTGGGACGTACCACGGTACACGATATTTACCATCCTCTTACGGGTGACCTGCTGGTACCAGCAGGTGTTGAGCTAACAGAAGATCTGGCAAAGAAAATAGATGAATCACCCATTGAACACGTCGAGATAAGATCCGTTCTTACATGTGAATCTAAAAAAGGTGTTTGTGCCAAGTGTTATGGACGTAACCTGGCGACAGGCCATATGGTGCAAAAAGGAGAGGCTGTTGGTGTAATAGCTGCCCAGAGTATAGGTGAACCGGGGACCCAGCTTACCCTGCGTACTTTCCATGTGGGAGGTACCGCTTCAAACATAACAGCCGAATCCAGTATAATTGCACGCTATGACGGCGTTGCCGAGATAGATGAACTGAGGATGGTTGAAAAAGACGACCCCGACCTGGGTAAAATTAATATTGTTATAGGCCGACTGGGGGAATTGAGGATCGTGGATAAGAACACAGGTATTGTCCTTACAACTCATACCATACCTTACGGCTCTAAACTGTATATAAATCCCGGTGATGAGATCAAAAAGGGAGACCTGATATGTGAATGGGATCCTTTCAATGCTGTAATTATTTCTGAAATATCAGGTAAGATAAAGTTTGAGAACCTTATTGAAGGTGTCACTTTCATGGAAGAGTCTGATGAGCAGACAGGTTTCAAGGAAATGGTAATTACTGAAACCAGGGATAAGACCAAGAACCCTACAATAAAGATAGAGGGTGATAAAAAAGAAGTAAGCAAGATTTACAACCTTCCCGTTGGAGCCCATCTTGCATCCACAGAAGGTAACAGGGTTAAAGCCGGTGATGTGCTTGTTAAGATGCCGCGTGCCGTAGGTAAATCAGGAGACATAACGGGTGGTCTGCCGCGTGTGACGGAATTGTTTGAGGCACGAAATCCGTCAAATCCAGCAGTAGTATCAGAAATAAACGGGGAAGTTAGTTTTGGTAAAATAAAGAGAGGTAACCGCGAGATAATTATTACATCAAAAGCCGGTGAGACCAAGAAATACCTTGTTCCCCTCTCGAAGCAAATCCTGGTCCAGGAAAACGACTATGTGAGAGCCGGTATACCACTTTCTGACGGTGCTATTACCCCTGCTGATATACTTGCTATCAAGGGACCAACCAAGGTACAGGAATACATTGTTAACGAGATCCAGGAAGTTTACAGGCTCCAGGGAGTGAAGATCAATGATAAGCATTTTGAAATTATCGTAAGACAGATGATGCGCAAAGTTGAGATCATTGATCCGGGTGATACCAAGTTCCTTGAGAGACAAATTGTTGACAAAATAGAATTCATGGGTGAGAATGACTGGATATATGATAAGAAAGTTGTCATGGATAAGGGTGATTCCCAGACATTCAAATCAGGTCAGATTGTTTCAGCACGTAAATTGAGGGACGAAAACTCAATGCTTAAGAGAAGAGACCTCAAGGTGGTAGAAGTACGAGATGCTATCCCTGCTACCTCCAGCCAGGTATTACAGGGTATTACCAAGGCAGCATTACAGACAAACAGTTTCTTCTCGGCAGCATCATTCCAGGAAACTACCAAGGTGCTTAATGAAGCAGCAATACTTGGTAAAGTTGATACTCTTGAAGGCCTGAAAGAAAATGTTATAGTGGGTCATCTCATACCTGCAGGAACAGGCGACAGGTTGTATAATAATATTGTTGTAGGTTCCAAGGAAGAGTATGATGCACTTGTACGTGCAACCGAAAAAGAAGTGGAAGAAGAAGTAGAAGAAGAAAAGTAATAAATAATTATGGATGAGAAAGGTAAAAATAAAAACCAGATTAATATTGAGCTTAACGAGGAAGTAGCCCAGGGTATATATTCAAACCTGGCCGTTATTACCCATTCATCTTCCGAGTTTGTGATCGACTTTGTAAGAATAATGCCCGGTATAAAGAAAGCCCAGGTAAAATCCAGGGTCATACTTACACCCGAGCATGCCAAGCGATTGCTTGGTGCTCTTACTGATAATATAAAGAAGTATGAGTCGGTTCACGGGCCTATTAAAGAAGTAAAAGGGTCGGGGCCCGTAATGCCAATGAATTTTGGTGGCCCCACTGCCCAGGCTTAATAAACTGTTTGAAAATAAACCTGCCGGAAGTATCAATCTGGCAGGTTTTTTGTTCGTCAAGAGTGTGTTCATTGCAGAGGTCAGGCAAATGGCAGCGAAATAATAATTATTGTGATTATAATTATGTTTTATAACTTTGCATTACAATACTACATTACTAATAAATGAGGACTTTTCTAAAAATATTATTCTCCGTATTAATCATTTCTGCATTTTTTATAGGATCATGTAAGAAACAACCAAAGTGTGGCTGCGACGGTGATATAATAAATGAGCTGGTTGGTTTCCCGGTGTATGTTTATTATGACACAAGCAATGTAGCAGCATGGTTAAACCCAATAACAAGCCCGACATCAACCTATTATTTCTGCAATCCTTCTGATTATATGAGTTATTTGAAGGGCTTTGATCAAGGGGCATATTTGCTTGTTGACGGTCATGTTTACTGGGAATGTAATTATCTTATGCAGGTAAGTAATAATTCATATTACTCCTATTACTATAAGACATACCAGATTGATGTAATAGATCTTTACGAGGATCTGTACGGGAAGTAGAGCACAGAGCACAGGGCACAGAGCACAGGGTACAGAGCTCAGGGTAAGATGAGACAGGGTAACTAGGTATCTGTTGCTGGTTTCTGGTTACCCCGACGTTCCCTGTCCACCGAAGCTTTAGCGAAGGTGGAGCCTTAAACTAATTTTTTATATCTTTCAGTTGAAAATATTAAGCTGATTGATATGAATATAGTTATTATCGGTGCTGGCAGGGTAGGTTCAGCCCTGTCAATAGCTTTTAACAAAAGGGGACACAGGATACTGAAAATAATATCCCGTTCGGTAGATAAGGCAGCAGGCCTGGCTGATATCCTGGAATGCGAATATGGTGATGAACCAGTCATACCCGGGGAATCAGAAGTAGTTATCGTTGCAGTGAAAGATGATGCTCTTAGCGACGTACTGAAAAATATCTCGGTAGGCAGGGATGCTGTTATTGCTCATACTGCAGGAAGTGTGGGCCTTGATGTCTTTGGTGAGAAGGCATTTAACCATGGAGTCTTCTATCCACTGCAAACATTTACACATGGCAGGAAATACGATTTCAACACAATACCTCTTTTCCTTGAGGCTAATAATAAACATTCACACATGGTGCTGAAGTCACTTGCCCTGACATTAAGCGAAAACGTGTTTTACCTGGACAGCGATAAACGAAGATATCTCCATCTGGCAGCAGTGTTCTCGTCTAATTTTGTGAATCATATGTATTCTGCCGGCAGGGAAATATCGGGACAGGCCGGGATGGAATTTAATGTTTTATTGCCACTGCTCAGGGAAACCCTGGATAAAGCCGGGGAGTTGGGACCTGAAAATTCACAAACAGGACCTGCTGTAAGAAATGAAAAAAAAACTATTGAAAAGCATTTGGATTTATTATCTTTCTCCCCTGATTTGCAGAAAATTTACCAGGTAATAACTGATTCAATAATTCACAAGTATACCGGCTGATTTCATGAGAAATTTCACAGAAGACCTACAGAAAATAAAAGCATTTGTCTTTGATATTGACGGTGTATTATCAAACCAGACCATTCCCCTTGATATGAATGGCAATCCTCTGCGGACAATAAACCTTAGAGATGGTTATGCTCTGCAATTAGCAGTGAAGAATAATTATAAAATATGTATTATATCAGGTAATAATTCAGGTTCTTACAGGAAAAGGCTCAATTCACTGGGTGTTGAACATGTTTATATCGGGGTGTCTGAAAAAGTTGCTGTCCTGGATGAATTTATGAAGAATTTGAAGCTCACATCTGAGGAAGTGCTCTACATGGGCGATGATATTACCGATTACCGGGTGATGAATAAGGCAGGTGTGACAGCGTGTCCGGTTGATGCAGATAATGAAATAAAGCAAATATCCATGTATATATCTGACAAAACAGGAGGGGATGGTTGTGTCAGGGATGTGATAGAGCAGGTAATGAGACTACATGGTAAATGGATGAATAATGACGCATTTATTTGGTAAATTATGATAGCATTCTTAAAACTCATCAGGTGGCAGAACCTGCTCATAGTAATAGCCACACAGTTTCTAATAAGGTATGCCCTGATAAATACAGTTGCAGGTAATATGCTTCTGGAAGGTATGATGCCCGGAGGGCCTCATAGTTATATGACGTTACAACTTCCTTTTATTGATTTTTTGATCCTGGTTCTTGCTACAGTCCTTATTACAGCCGGGGGCTATGTCATTAACGATTATTTTGATATAAGAACTGATCTTGTGAACAAGGGGGAAGTAATTGTGGGGACAAAAATTCCAAGGCGCAGAGCAATGATGTGGCATAATATACTGAGTGGGCTGGGTGTAGTTGCCGGTTTCTGGGTCTCATACCGAATAGGCTATTTCTGGCTCGGGTCATTATTCCTTGTGGTGTCAGGTTTGTTATACTTTTATTCAGTAACTTATAAGAGACAATTCCTGGTAGGCAATATCATTGTTGCACTGCTCACTTCTCTTGTTCCCCTCCTGGTAGTAGTATACGAACTGCTGGCAATGCATAATTATTATGGTTCCCAATTGCTTAGCCCATACTCAGTTAAAATAATATTTTACTGGGTTACCGGTTTTTCAGGCTTTGCTTTCCTGACTACTCTCGCCAGGGAAATTGTTAAGGATATGGAGGATTTTGAAGGCGACAGGGCTTATGGCAACCGTTCACTGCCGGTAGTAGCCGGAATTAGGCCATCAAAGATTATTGTGTCAGCAATAATATCCATAACGATAATACTTATGATAATTATGTGGGCATTATATATAAATAATATTATTTCACTTCTGTATATTTTGCTGGCATTGGTTACCCCATTAGTGTTTAGTATCCTGGCACTTATAAAAGCGCAAAGCGCCGAACAGTTCAATTCTGTGAGTACAATTATTAAAGGTGTGATGCTTACAGGTATTTTATACACAGTATTGTACTGGCTTATCTCTGAGAAAGGTCTCTCATTTTAATATGCTGAAAGAGGAGATTAAAGGTAAAGATGTAATACTTGCTTCCCGTTCGCCGAGAAGGAAACAACTACTTTCCGCTCTGGGTATCAGATTCAGAGTCATCGAACCCACCCTTTCTGAAAATTATCCTCCTGAACTTAAACGGGAAGAAATAGCCTTGTACCTCGCTGGCAGGAAAGCCGAATCAATTATTAATAAAGAAGGGCCCGGGGGTGGTGATAGAATTGTGATAGCCTCAGATACAATTGTTTGCATGGATGAAACAATTCTTAATAAACCTCCGAACAGGACAGAAGCGATTAAGATGCTGAAGGTGCTTTCCGGTAAATGTCATGATGTAATAACAGCGGTGTGCATTACAGATTTTGACAGGCAACATAGATTCTATTCAGAAACAAAAGTATATTTTACTAAATTGCATGATGAAGAGATAGAATATTATGTTGACAGTCATAGGCCCTATGATAAAGCAGGGTCATATGGCATACAGGAATGGATAGGGTATATTGGGATAGAAAGAATTGAGGGATCATATTTTAATGTCATGGGCCTGCCCGTGCAGAAATTGTATACCGAATTGAAGAATTTTATTAAGAAATAAGACAACAATTAAATTATGCAGTTATGAAAAAAATAGTTGGTGTACTATTATTTGTGATATTAGCTTTTCCTATAGCCAGAAGTGATGAAGGGATGTGGATCCCTTTGCTGATAGAAAAATTCAATATTGAGATAATGCAGGAAAAGGGATTCAAGCTTACAGCAGAGGATATATACAGTGTAAACAGGGCATGCATGAAAGACGGTGTAATGATATTTGGAGGTGGATGCACCGCTGAGCTGATAAGCCCTGAAGGCTTATTAATTACCAATCACCACTGTGGTTATGGTCGTATCCAGGCACACTCAAGCCTGGAGCATGATTATCTCACTGACGGGTTCTGGGCTATGTCACCTGAAGAAGAACTACCCAATCCGGGTCTTACGGTTACTTTTTTAAAATACATGGAAGATGTCACTGACAGGGTTTTGAAGGGAGTAAAGAGAAGGATGTCAGAAGAAGAGAGAGATAAAATAATTGAGTCTAATATCTCTGAAATAGTTGCTCAGGCAAGTGAAGGGAATCATTATTCAGCTTTTGTACGGCCATTTTATATGGGTAACCAGTTTTTCCTTTTTGTGAATGAGACATACAGGGATGTAAGGCTGGTAGGTGCGCCGCCCTCAGCAATTGGTAAGTTTGGAGGGGATACCGATAACTGGATGTGGCCGAGGCATACAGGAGATTTCTCTTTATTCAGGATATATGCGGACAAGGATAACATGCCTGCAGATTATTCTGAAGATAATGTTCCTTACGAACCTGCATTCCATTTCCCGATATCCCTGAAGGGTGTGGAGGAAGATGATTTTACAATGGTGTTTGGTTATCCCGGTGGTACCGCTCAATATGTTCCTTCATACCATATTTCAATGTTGATCGATTATGTATATCCCAAGATGATTGAACTGAGGGGTGTCAAATTAGATATAATAAAGGAAGACATGGAGGCTGATCCGGAGGTAAGGATAAAGTATGCAAGTAAGGCTGCAGGCATTTCAAATTCATGGAAGAGATGGATAGGCGAGAAGGCTGGCATGGAAAGACTGGGCACGATTGAAAAGAAAAAAGAGTTTGAAAGGGAATTCACAAACTGGCTTCATGATAGAAGAAGAAGGGAAAGAGAGTATGGCCACCTCCTGAGTTCTTATAAATCACTCTATGAAGAGATGGAGGAATATTACCTGGTAAATTCATACACTTCAGAAACACTCGGCCGCCGTGGTGTAGAGGCTATAGGCATGGCTTCCTCGTTTATGCCTTTAATAGAGGCAGTGAACAATGAAGCGGATGACGATGAGATAGAGGAAATCCTGGATAGGCTCTCTTCACGTGTCGATGGTTTCTTTCATAATTATAATATGCCTACGGATAAGAAAATATTTGTGGCAATGCTCAAACTCTACGGTGAAAACCTTGATCCACGGTGGCAGATACCTGAATACAAAGATTTATACAGCTCATGCAATGGTAATTTTGGAACAATTGCTGACGATATTTACAGGCAAAGTGTATTTACAAACCATGAAAAAGCAGCCCAGTTTGTGTCTAATTTTGACCGTCGCCTCATCAGTGAACTTGAGGCTGACCCCCTGTATGTTCTTGCTAAGGGAGTAAACGCTTTTCTTGACGAGCAAGTAAGGGATAAGTACCTTAAAGTATCGGGTGAAATAGCAGATCTTGACCGGCTATACATGAAAGCACAGATGGAATTTGCCGACGATGAGGTATTGTGGCCTGATGCCAACTTTACCCTCAGGGTAGCCTATGGTGAGGTTGGTGGTTATGAGCCCAGGGATGCAGTATATTATACTCATTATACCACGCTTGAAGGAATAATGGAGAAAGATAATCCTGAAATATATGATTATGATGTACCTGATAAGCTCAAGGAATTATATTACGCCAAAGATTATGGCAAGTATGGCAAGAACGGGGAAATGCCGGTTTGCTTTATTGCTGACAACCATACCACGGGAGGTAATTCAGGAAGCCCGGTTATAAACGCTGAAGGACATCTGATTGGTGTTAATTTCGACCGCGCCTGGGAAGGCGTAATGAGTGACCTTATGTTTAATCCTGAACAGAGTCGTAATATCAGTCTTGATATCCGGTATGCCTTATTCATTATAGATAAGTTTGCCGGTGCAGAGTATCTACTTGAAGAAATGACACTTGTGGAATAATATAATATATTGATTACAAGCCTGTGTAACCTGTATAAGACAAGCAGGTCTTTTTAGCTTGGGGATGGGAGGGTAAAGCTTACGGTTGTTCCCTCCCCTTTGGTGCTTTCTATGAACATCTCACCATTGTTAACTTTCACGAGGTCATAACATAATTGAAGGCCCAGGCCTGTACCCTTTTCATCCCGTGTGCCGGCGGTGCTTTTCGTTATCTTATTTCTTTCCAGGTTCTCCATGGTTTCATGATCCATTCCCACCCCTGTATCTTTCACAGATATCCTTAAGTGGGGATCAACATCAACAACTTCTTCTACAGATACATATATTTTGCCCCTGTCAGGAGTAAACTTTATGGCGTTTGTCATAAGGTTTCTTAAAACAATGAAAAGGAGGGTCCGGTCACAAAGGGCCACGGGGGAGCCCCTGTGTGAATAGCTCAACTGAATATCTTTTAGCTCGGCCCGGGCATTTAAGAGGTTAAAGCATTCAAGTACTATATCAGTGATGTTCCACTTTCCCGGCCTGTAGTCTATCTGGTTCTGCTGGCTCTGGCCCCAGGTAATAAGATTATCAATAAGATTTATGGTGAAATCGACCTGTTTGCTAATTTCTTCTGTGAGACTTTCATGTTTTTTCTCATCAGATATATTCTTCATGTTCTCAATTAAAATGGCCAGGTTAACAAGGGGCGTTTTGAGATCGTGGCCAATTATTGAAAATACACGGTTTTTAGTATGAATACTCTTTTCAAGCTCTTTGTTCTTTGCTTCAATTTCTTCTTTTTGCTCCTGCAGCTCACTTTTCTGGTTTGTCAGTTCAGATGTCCTTTCACTTACAATTTTTTCCAGGTTCTGGTTCACGTATTCGACTTCGGTCAGGAGCCGTTTTTCTTCGTTAAAGGAGTTAACCCATCTGCTTATTAGAATGATCACCTGCATGAATATGAATATAATGGTAGCATAGGGGAGGATATAGCTGCCAAAAATCAGTATATCTGATCCTGAAAGTGCTATATCATTAACTGCACCTGTTAGCAGCGCAACAAAACCAATAGTGTTAAGAATACCTTCACTCCTGGCTTTGAGTAGAGAAATAATGCTCTTGACACCATAATATAGCAATATCAGGATTACAGCTGGTGTAAAGATCCTGATTGAATTTGAGAAAATACTCACCGGACTGGCAAGTACCAGTATTAGGCCTGATAAGAATAGGACGGTAACAATAGTACTAATTACCTTAAAGTATTTGTCGGGAAAGATCCTGTAGAAATACCAGGCTGCAAAAATCAGGGCAAGGAATGAACCTGTATATTCAAGCCTGATAAGTCCTGACCAGTCAATATTTGTAAAAGTCATAATGAGGAAGGAACCTGTGCTTATACTTCGCAACAGTATTCCCAGAGTTCCCAGTGAGAAAAAGAGCATTGAGTAATCACCCCTGAAGATAAGGTAAAACAAGAGGAAAAATACTATGAATGACAAAAGAATGCCGGCTGATACGCCGGAAAGAATTTTATGGCTTTCAAGGTTTTTTGTCATAACTTCCGGGGTCCCTATTTTCATAGGCATCCAGAATCCACCTCTGCGATGATGGTAATTGGATACATTAACTATAACTTCGACTAAAGCATCCGTAATAGTGTGTTCATAGGTAAAGGGATCATACCCGGGCTTTGTTTCTTCTTCACTTTCACCGGCCAGCCCATTGCCACCGGCGTAATTCCCGTCAATATATATCCGGAAGGCTGCATCAAAAACAGGAATGTCAAACATTATTGTCCTGATGTTTTCGGGAAAAAGAATATTCATCCGGTATGTGGCATATCCTGTATTTTCTATTTCGGGTATTTCGTTCGAATAACTAATCCAGTAAGAGGGGACTATTCCCCATGTGTCAGGAGATGGCAGGTCACCGCCGGTGAAGTCAGAGGGTAGCAGATGCTTATTCCAGTAAAATTCCCACTCGCCGTTAAGTTTAATTATTTTGTTCCTTAATTGTTCATTCCTGAGATCCAGAAAACCTTCTTTTACTTTCTTTTGTGCATAGGTATTTGGAGCAAATAGAAATAATAAAATGGTATTCAGCAGGATGACAGTTATCTTGACAGCATTAGCCCTT
>JAYEGY010000012.1:0-23663 GCA_034659275.1 Bacteroidota bacterium
AACATCCTGCTTTATCTCCTGTTTCTCCAGGTAGGGTTTTTTAATCTTTCCGAAGTGTGCTATTAAATTATCGTTTACACTGATCTCCAGGCTTTCGGCATAATAATCCTCCTTCCTTTCCCTAATATTAAGGGAATTGTAATCAAAGCCCAGTTTCTTTATTATTATTTCAATAACTGACTTGATACTGTAAAAATCGGTTTCTCCTGTTGGGTTATTCCAGTTTTCAGGGTTCTTATTTCCTGTTATAAAAAGGTCAAGATCAAGTTTTTCAAGATAATTATCCACTGTTTTATCAGGGTGCGGTGCACTTTTAAGGAAGTAACATGTCCCGAATTCATAAAACCTGAGATTGGGGTTCTGCCTGTTAATATTTCTTGATATGGAGTTCAATCCGCCATATAATAATGATTGTCTCATACAGTCAAGATCGGAGCTCAGGGGATTGGCCAGCATAACCAGGCTGTTATTGTCAAAGTCGGGACTTTCACGATACCAGTTGGCCGGATTAAGCGAGTTTGACATTATCTCTGTAAAGCCTGCTCCTGATAACATGTCGGAGATATTATTGATTACTTTTTCTTTATTTGGCTTGTCATAGAAGCTGAGTGTTGAATTAACCTTGTTCGGTATTTCAATATTATTATAGCCATAAATACGCAGTATCTCTTCAATAACATCAGCTTCCCTGGTGACATCCACCCTGTATGTAGGTACTGTACAGGTAAAAGAATCCCTTGACGAATGGCTTATATTTATGTCAAGTGCAGAAAGTATCTTCTTTATTTCCTTCCTTTTAATCTCCTTACCGGTTAACCTTGTAATATTCTCATAGCCGACCTCAACCACTTTCTCTTTTATTTTCCTGGGGTATACATCGACAATTTCGGAACTTATTTTTCCTCCTGCCAGCTCTTTCATCAGTATGGCAGCTCTTTTCAATGCCCAAACAGTGATATTCGGATCTGATCCTCTTTCAAATCTGAATGAGGCATCGGTATGAAGATCATGACGGCGGGCGGTTTTTCTTATGGCTACAGGATTGAAGCAGGCACTTTCAAGAAAAATGTTATGAGAATGACCGTTTACTCCCGTACCCATTCCACCATAAACACCGGCTATGCACATACCCTTTCCCTCGTCACAGATCATAAGATCGTTTTCTGACAGTTCTCTTTCTGTTTCATCAAGAGTTATGAACCTTGTTTTATCCGGAAGATTTTTTACAATTACCCTGTTGCCCGCTATCTTATCTGCATCAAAAGCATGCAGGGGCTGGCCCGATTCATGCAGTACAAAATTGGTTATATCCACTATATTATTTACCGGGCTCAGTCCTATTGCCTTTAGCCTGTTCTTTAACCATTCGGGTGATTCTTTAACATCTACTCCACTTATTGTCAATCCTGAATACCTGAGGCAATCCGATTCATTCTCGATAATAACAGGTATATGCCTGGAGTTGTTATCAACTTTAAAGTCAGCTACTGAGGGAAGGGAGACATATGATGGTTTAAAGAGGTTAAAATATGCATTCAGGTCTCTCGCCACCCCAAAGTGAGAGCCTCCGTCAATCCTGTTTGGTGTAAGGCCAATTTCAAAAATTGTATCATACTCAACATGGAATATTTCATG
Organism: Bacteroidota bacterium; assembly: GCA_034659275.1. Classification (GTDB taxonomy): domain Bacteria; phylum Bacteroidota; class Bacteroidia; order Bacteroidales; family VadinHA17; genus UBA9300. The sequence goes on from JAYEGY010000012.1 coordinate 1,636, forward strand.
TGCGGGAACACCAGGGGGAGTATCTTCCGGCAATACCATAATACCTTCATGTGAATCACCCAGTCCTAATTCATCTTCAGCACATATCATTCCTTCCGATACTTCTCCTCTTATTTTGGACTTTTTTATTTCCAGGCCTTCACCTTTATAATCAAGAACAGCACCGGGGGTAGCAACAAGGACTTTCTGACCTGCTTCAACATTCGGAGCCCCGCATACAATTCGTAAGTGATCACCTGTACCTGTATCTACTGTTGTAAGAAAAAGCTTGTCAGCATTAGGATGTTTCTTACATATCTTTACTTCACCTGTTACAATATTTTTCAGACCACCTTTTATAGAAATCCAGTCTTCTATCCCCTCAACCTCCAGCCCTATATTTGTGAGAATGGTGCTGAGTTCTTCGGGTTTCTTATCAGTTTTAAGGTAATCAAGTATCCAGTTATATGAAATCTTCATGTGTATAAGACAATATTGAGAAAGTTCAAATTTATTTCATAATAATGTTTAGGTATCAGTATCCTGGCTCTGGCAAAAGTAAGGATTTTTAGAAAAGTATTGAGGTGAAAATTTACTTTATTTAACTAAGGGTATTTACCTATCTTTGCATAATACTTTTTTATTTTGGTACATAAAGAAAAAAGAATTATTGATATGAAGGTTGAAAAGGACGACAAGCTGATATTACTTACAAATGATGATGGTCTTTATGCTTCGGGTCTCATTACACTCACTGAGGTTATGGAGGAGTTTGGTAAAGTAGTGGTAGTATCAACTATTGATAGCCGTTCGGGAATATCACAGGCCCTGACAGTTAAAATGCCGATAAGGGTTAAATTACTAAAAGAAACAGATACAAAACGGGTATATGCATGCAGCGGTACTCCCGCTGATGGTGTTAAAATATCAGTTAACCAATTACTTGAAAGAAGACCCGACTGGGTGGTCTCCGGAATAAATCATGGAGCCAACGCTTCTGTGAGCGTTATTTATTCAGGGACAATGGCAGGAGCAATAGAAGGGTGTTTATATGGTTTCGATTCCGTGGGTTTTTCGCTTAATAATTTCTCAGCAGATGCTGATTTTGGTCCTACAAAGAAATATGTCAGGCACATAATGAACAGCCTGAATAAGAAAAGGTTGCCACAGGGTGTATGCCTCAATGTTAATATACCGGCATGCCCCGAGCATGAAATAAAAGGTATTAAGATTTGCAGGCAGGCAAGAGGTAACTGGCAGGAGGAATTTGAGAAACGTAAGGACCCAATGGGAAAAACATATTATTGGTTAACGGGAATATTCAAAAATCATGAGCCGGAAGCAACAGATACCGATGAATGGGCACTGGCAAATAATTATGTTTCGGTTGTTCCCGTAGCAGTTAATATGACCGCTCACGGTTTCATAGATGATTTGAAAAAGCAGATTCATAATGAGTGAGGCCTTTCAAAAAATCATTTTTAGTTCTTAAAGAAATAATTGAATAGTGAGATATTTTATTATTGCAGGTGAAGCCAGCGGCGATTTACATGGGTCAGGCCTTATTAAAGGCCTAATAAACGTTGACTCCGATGCAGATATATATTGTTGGGGAGGAGATAAGATGGAAAAAGCCGGTGCCAGGCTACTTGTTCATTACCGGGAACTGGCTGTGATGGGTTTCTGGGAAGTAATACTCAAACTTGGTAAAATATTCAAAAACCTGAGGAAATGCAAACAGCAGATAATTGAAATTAAGCCTGACCTGGTTATACTTATAGATTACCCCGGCTTTAACCTCAGGATCGCTAAATACCTGAAAAGTAAAAATATTAATACTTACTATTATATAGCTCCAAAGGTATGGGCATGGAAGAAGTCGAGGATTAAAAAGATAAAACAGTACATTAACAGGATGTATGTTATTTTTCCTTTCGAAGCCGACTTCTTTGCAGAACATGGTTACAGGGTGCATTATTTTGGTAACCCACTGGTTGATACAGTTCAAAAGGGGATGGAAGGATCTTATGGCAGGGATAAGTTATTGGCTGAATACGGTCTTGAAGATAAACCAATTATATCATTGCTTGCAGGGAGCAGGCTACAGGAGATAAAGAAAGTCCTTCCCATTATGGCCAAAGTTGAAAAATACTACCCCGACTACCAGTTGGTGGTTGCCGGTGTTAGTACCGTTGAAAGGTCAGTTTATGAAAATATATTGAAAAACAGCAATATAAGGATCATATATGATGATACCTACAGCCTGCTGTTAAACTCCGATGCAGAACTCGTTACATCAGGAACGGCTACCCTGGAGACAGCAATTGCAGGAATACCACAGGTAGTATGTTACAGGACGAGTTGCCTGTCTTATATAATTGCACGGCTCTTTGTTGACATACGATTTATCTCACTGGTTAACCTGATAATGGACAAAGAGATAGTGAGAGAACTTATTCAGCATAAACTTAATGAAAAAAACCTGGTGTCGGAGCTGAATATTATTCTTCCCGGAGGATGGAAAAGAGTCATTATGCTTGATAATTATTCTGTATTAAGAAAGAAACTGTCTGGCAGCGGCGCTGCATCACGGATAGCACAGGATATGTACCATTCGCTTAAACTGGTCGATAATGTTAATTAAGCATAAAGTGCTCATAATCCTTGTGATGCTGCTTGCAGCAAATGTACATAGTTATGCCGGTGATATTATAAGGGTCGGTCTGCTTAGCCTGGACAATACGTTGTCGTTGACTGTAGCGGTTTGTGAAGGTGAGTATGAGATAGTGGCGGGAGGCCAATCCATAGTCTTAAATCACAATGACAATGTACTGATCAACAAGGCAGGTAACAGGATACTTGTCAGTACCATGTTGAATAATACCATGCTGGTTGATTCCGTTGTCCTGCAAGCAGCTGATAGAGCGGCTTACTTTTCCATAAGGAACAATTTCCGGCCGGTTGCTCCCAGGCAATATTGTGGTGATCTGATAGTTAAACCTGATATTGACGCACTTCTGGCTATTAATGAAGTTGAGGCAGACAGTTATTCCGCGGGCGAGTTTTCATATCCTTTTACCAGGCTGAGGGAGGATTGGGGTCTGAAATCCTCCTTCTTTTCGGTTAGCCTGGGTGATGGTACTGTAATCCTTAAGGGCAGGGGTTACGGTCATGGTGTGGGTCTGTGCCAGGAAGGTTCCATGGTTATGGCTGAAAGGGGTTTAAAAATGGAGGAGATAATCGGCTTTTATTTCCACGATCTGCATATTCTGAATATTAACGATGCCAGACCATTGGTTGAAATAAATAGTGCTTTTTAAGTACCTTTGTATGTCAAATTCCAAAATAATATGCTTGCAATCTACAAAAGGGAAATAAGCAGTTTTTTTACAGGCTTGACGGGCTATATAGTGATCTTTGTGTACCTGCTTATTAATAGTCTGTTTATGTGGATATTACCAGGTGAATGGAATATACTCGACAGCGGTTATGCAAGCCTTGAATCACTCTTTATAATAAGCCCATGGGTATTTCTTTTCCTGGTACCCGCAGTTACAATGCGTATGGTGGCCGAAGAAAAACGTACCGGTACCATGGAATTGCTATTGTCAAGACCCCTAACAGAAGGACATATTATATATGGTAAATATTTTGCAGCGCTTACCCTGGTATTGTTAGCCCTTCTTCCATGTGTAATTTATTATATATCAGTTAGTTTACTGGGTGAGCAAACGGGTAATATCGATAGTGGGGAAACACTGGGAGCCGGACTGGGACTGTTTTTCCTTGCTGCTGTTTATGCTGCCATAGGCATATTTTCAACTACCCTGAGTTCAAACCAGGTGGTTGCCTTTATTATAGCGGTCATTACAGGTTTTATACTTTTTGTGGGCTTCGACTCATTTGCACTTTTGCCGGGATTGAAGAAGCTTGATGAATTTGTTATAAGGCTCGGCATAAATGAACATTATAAGTCAATGAGCAGGGGAGTGATTGACTTAAGGGATGTAGTTTACTACCTGGTTGCCGTCCTTATTTTCACTGAAGCATCAAGGCTGGTGTTATCTGCACGCAGATGGAAAGCAGGGAAATCAAATACTTACAAAAACAGGCCGTCCTCTAGTATAGGTGGTTATGTTATGGTAGTTACCATACTCATATTATTTGCCTTCCTTTCCTCATTCATATCTTTAAGAGTTGATCTTACTTCAGATAAAAGACACACATTGTCAGACAAGACAAAAGAAATACTGTCAGGCCTTGAAAATGATGTATATTTCCAGGTTTATCTCGACGGTGACATGCCTATAGGGTTTAAAAAACTGGGAAGATCGGTGAGGGCAATGCTTGAAGAATTCAGGATGTATTCGGGAAGAAAGGTGGATTACCTCTTTATCAATCCTTCAGAAGCGGAAGAAGAAGAAGAAAGAAAGAGGCAACAGATAGAGTTGATAAACAAGGGTCTATTACCTGTTACTGTCATGGATAGCGATGAGGAGGGAGGAAGGACAGAAAAGATGATATTCCCGGGGATGATATTAAATTACAATTCAGTGGAAATACCTATTAACTTTCTTAAAAATAATCCTTCTTTGCCCGCCGAAGTGAATCTTTCAAATTCTATTGAAGGTCTTGAATACGAGTTAATACAGCCTATATCTGTGCTTACCTCAGATACAATATATAAAGTTGCATTTATAGAAGGACACGGTGAACTGGGTGAAATGGATGTGGCAGACGTAACCCTCGAAATGGCAAAATATTTCACTGTTGACCGGGGTTCTATAAATGGTCAACCCGGAATATTGGATGATTATGCAGCCATCATTATTGCAAAGCCGACATCAGGATTCAGTGAGGCGGATAAGCTTGTTATAGATCAATACGTTATGAATGGGGGGAAGGTGCTATGGCTTATTGACGAAGTGATGGTAAGCCCGGATAGCCTGGCAAGTGGAGGTACAGTGGCATTATATAGGCCTTTAAATATTGAGGACCAACTATTTAAGTATGGTGTGCGTATCAATCCTGTACTTATACAGGATATTGATTGCCTTACTATCCCGGTAAGGTCAACCATAGGGGAGTCAAGGCAGATAATACCGGTGCCATGGATTTATTATCCTTTATTATATCCCAATTCCAATAGCCCGCTTACTCGTAATATCAACAAGGTAAAAGGTGAGTTTGTAAACTCTATTGATACTGTAGGAGAAGGTCAGTCTGTGAGGAAAGAGATATTGCTTGCCAGTTCACCCAGCAGCAGGACGGTTAACCCACCAATGTTAATCAAGCTTGAGGATTATAAGAACCCTCCTCCCGAAGAGGCTTTTACCGAGTCGTTCATACCTGTGGCGGTGCTTCTTGAGGGAAATTTTAAGTCATTATATGCCAACAGGATTACTTCATTGCAGGCTACAGAAGTAAAGGAAAACAGCAATGATACAAGAATGATAGTGGTTGCCGATGGTGATATCATGAGAAACGAGGTAAGTATTGTTGGAAACAGGCTTACTCCAGGGGAGCTGGGCGTTGACAGGTATTCAGGCCAGACCTTTGGTAACAAGGATTTCATAATAAATTGTATGAATTATCTCGTTGACGACAAAGGATTGATCAGCCTGCGCTCGAGGGAATTGAAAATAAGGTTGCTGGACAGGCAAAAGATAAAGGATAACCGGCTTTTCTGGCAACTTACCAATACTTTGGGTCCTTTATTGCTGGTTTTTATCGGTGGCATGATTTTTCTGCTTGTAAGAAAAAAGAAATACACAAGGCTTTAAAATGAAAAGAGCAGTAGGAGTTATATTGATTGTTTTAACCGTTGTAGTATTATTTTTCATTGGCAGGCATGTACCATTTGGTGCCGGCAATTCAGTTTTTTATGTGGAAAATGTCGGGAGGATAAACCGTATTACAATAAGTGACACGGGCAGATCGGTCTCCTTGAAGCTTAAGTCTAACGGATGGTATGTGAACGGGGAGAATGAAGCAAGGCCTCAGGCTATTGATTTTATCCTTAGAGTATTAGAAGATGTAAGAATCAAATCGCCTGTTTCTGAAAAGTTGTATAAAGAGGTTCTGGAAAATGAAAATACCCGGGAAATTGAGGTAAAAGTATTTGATAACATGAAAATAATCCAGTCCTTTTATATTTACAGGAATACGGAAGATGAGCAGCCGGGTATTATGCGGAAAAGAAAAAAGACAAAACCATTCATAGTTCATATACCCGGATATGAAATTGATCCCTCCACATGTTTCCTTACTGATGAAACTTACTGGTTGCCCTTTACTGTGTTTGAACTAAGACCCGATCAGATCTCCGAAATACATTTTAAGTATTTTAACAAGCCTGATTCATCTTTTTACATAGAACAGGACGAGAGAGAGATAAGGTTCTCAAATGAGTATTACAGTAATGAGAGGATTGATACTCTGGCAATCGGCAGGTATATTTCATATTTTATCTATGTACCCTTTGAAAAATGGGCTTATGATATAAGCGCCAATGAGAAAGATTCAATTACTTCAAGCAAGCCGTATTTTAGCCTTGAAGTAATCACGGATCATTCTGATACCACTAAATTATTTACATGGAAAAAGCAAATAAAAGAAGCAAATAATATAAAGGAAGATACTGACAGGTTGTGGGGAAGTTTAAACAAGGGTGAAGATTTATTTATAATAAAATACTACGATCTGGATCCACTTATTAAACAACCATCGTATTTTATTATAGATTGATTTTTATTTGAGGATAAAACTTTTTTTACTAATATTGATAAACAGTAATAAATATAAAACTTGCCTTTATTACAGGCATTTAAGTCAGCCATTGACAGTTAATGAATTTATTGATAACCCTAAATAAACTTAAAACATGAAATTCGTCGTATCGAGCACCGAGCTTCTGGGTCATCTTCAGGGTATAAGTAAGGTGATAAGCACTAAAAACACACTGCCAATACTTGATAATTTCCTTTTTAAGCTTGAAGGCACCATTCTGGAAATTACAGCCTCTGATCTTGAATCGACTCTAATAACCAAAATGAGCCTGGAAAATACTGACGGAGATGGCAGTATTGCTATCCCTGCAAGGATTTTGCTGGATACTCTGAAGGAGTTTTCGGAACAACCACTGACTTTTGAGATTAACCTGGAGACTCTTGCAATTGTTATCAGTTCCGAAAAAGGTAAATTCAGTATTGTAGGTCAGAATGGTGTGGATTTTCCTGTCCTTCCGTCAATCAAGGAAGACAAAAAAGTTGTTTTCAATATGGATGCCGATGTCCTGCTTTCAGGTATCACTAAAACCGTTTTCGCTACTGCTGATGATGAACTGCGGCCTGTGATGGGAGGTATCTTTATTGAAGCGGGAACTGAAAAGATCACTTTCGTGGCATCTGACGCTCATAAACTGGTGAGATATCAACGCAGTGATGCAAAATCTGAAGAGAACGCATCCTTTATCCTGCCCAAGAAACCTGCTTCTTTGATGAAAAATATCCTTCCCAAAGAGGAAGGACAGGTGGCACTTGAATTCGACGACAAAAATGCCTTCTTTACGCTTTCTGAATATAAGGTTGTATGCAGGCTTGTAGAAGGTAATTATCCAAATTACAATTCTGTTATCCCAACAAATAATCCCAGGAAACTCACCATTGACAGAATTGAATTATTAAATACTCTAAAGCGGGTATCAGTCTTTTCAAACCAGGCCAGTAATTTAGTCAAGCTCGAACTGACAGGAAACCAAATGAGGGTTTCTGCACAGGATATAGATTTTTCAATTTCAGCCTATGAAAGGCTCAATTGTGAATATGAAGGAGAGGATATGGAGATTGGTTTTAAGTCGGTATTCCTTCTTGAAATATTATCAAACATTGAATCCTCTGATGTGGTTGTTGAACTGGCTGACCCAACCAGAGCAGGATTATTCCTGCCCTCGGAAACTGATAACGAGGCCGAGGATGTGTTAATGCTCCTCATGCCTATGATGATAAATGCCTGACTCAAATATGAATTATGAATTATGAATTATGAATTGCGAATTATGAGATGCGAGTTATGAATTATACAAGTAATTCATTTTGTTGATAATCCATTAACCCATTATTCCAATATTCCATTATTCCATTAATCCATTTTTATTCATGGAACTTAACCTCAGACGCCCACTTGCTTTTTTTGATCTTGAAACCACAGGTGTAAATGTTGCGCGTGACCGGATAATAGAAATATCTGTTGTGAAAATACACCCTGATGGCAGGGAAGAATGGTACACAAAACGTCTCAATCCCGGCATGCCAATAAGTCCGCAGGCTTCTGCCATTCATGGCATCACGGATGAGGATGTTAAGGACTGTCCTTCGTTCAGGGAAATAGGAAAGAACCTGGCAAAATTCCTTGAAGGCTGCGACCTTGCAGGATATAATGCCATAAGATTTGATATACCCTTACTGGCAGAAGAATTTCTTAGGGAAGAAATCGAATTTGATATAAGAAAGAGAAAATACATCGATGTACAGGTAATTTTTCACAAGAAGGAACAGAGAACACTCAGTGCCGCATATATGTTCTACTGTAAGAAGAAGCTGTCGAATGCGCATAGTGCAAGGGCTGATACTGAAGCAACGGTGGAAATCCTGAAAGCCCAGCTCGACAGGTATGATGATCTGGAGAACGATGTTGATAAATTATCCAGTTTCAGCCACCATAGCAGATTTGCCGATCTGGCGGGGCGCATCATTTACAATTCTAAAGGCCAGGAAATATTTAACTTCGGGAAACATAAAGGTGAACTTGTTGAAGAAGTACTCAAAAAAGAACCAAGCTATTTTACGTGGATGATGGAAGGCGACTTCCCTGAATATACCAAGAAAGTACTTACAGGAATAAAACTCAGGGCTTTTAGCAGCGGCTGATCAGTCTTCAATTATATGAAAATAATTTGTATAGGCTTAAACTACCTCGACCATGCCAGGGAAATGGGCAGGAAACTGCCTGATAAGCCTGTTGTTTTCCTTAAACCAGATTCTTCATTGCTCAAGAACAATAAGCCCTTCTTTATACCCGGTTTTTCCGGGAATATACATTACGAGATAGAGATAGTGCTGAGAATATGTAAACTGGGACGTTCAATAGCTGAAAAATATGCATACAGGTATTATGACCGGCTTACCCTGGGGGTTGATATGACAGCACGCGACCTGCAATCATCTCTTTCGTCATCGGGAATGCCGTGGGAAATCTCAAAATCATTTGACGGGGCAGCTCCAATGGGTGAATTTATTCCTGTGACTGAAGCAGGTGAGGTGGATAATATTTCTTTCGGACTGGAGAAAAACGGTGAAACAGTACAATCAGGCAATACTTCACGGTTGATTTTCAGTTTCGAGCAGATAATATCATATGTATCGGGCTTTTTTACCCTTAAAACCGGTGATCTTATATTCACAGGGACACCTGCCGGTGTAGGCCCGGTGAAACGTAATGACAGGCTAACAGGCTATATCGGCGACCGTAAACTGATTGATTTTGTTATAAAGTAGGGACTGTCTCAGTATCCTCAACAAGTTCCAGGTCGGCGGCTTCGTTCATTAGCCTGGCAACAGGGTATAGATTGTTATATTTCTCAATCTCAAACATTGGTGAATGTTCATAAAGAAACCTTAGCTGTGCCATCCTGTCACTGGCAAAGTCTTCATCTTCATCTTTCTTTTTTTCCAGGGCGGCACGTATATCCTCATCTGTATCCCTTAATTCCATGAGCTGGCTTTCAAAGCTTCTGAAAGAAAAGAAATCATGTGATTCGAGTATGGAATCAAAATAGTTCCATGCAAAATAAGAATTTGGTGCGTGTGGTTCCAGCATCTCAACTATATATTTATTGGCATGCTGGTTGGTTATAATGATATAATCCCCTTTATAATAAGGCATTTCCTGGTTCACAAGGCGCACTTCAATATTACGGTTGACATGATGACCCTGGTTTGCCCGCTCTGAAGGTTCGGCATTCTCGATATAATAGGTCTCTACTTCAAGATCAGTATCTTTTTTCATCCTGTAAACCGACACATTGTTATATCGCATTTTATCAACAACGTCACTCCATGCCTGTGGAATAATATAAGCCCATGGTTTGCTTATCGTAAGTGCAGGATCGTATTTGGTATAATAAGGTATAGTGACAGTCCATGGTTTGTCATGGTCATAATAACCCCTTACTCTTCTTCCTTCGGAAGGCTCCGGTCTGATATATTCGTATCCTTTGAAGAGAAGATCTTCGGAATATGACATATCTAACTCCCAGTCGAGGTGATATATTTCCTGTTCCTTGATTTTTTCGTCGGCTTCATCTTTCATGTTTCTTATTTCACTGCAGTTATCATAGGTAAATGCTGTAAGTTGGGTAAGGAAATCCACCACCGACCTTACCCTGTCAGGGAAATATTTATATACGAGATTCTCGGTCATGAAGGAATAGCAGTTAAACAGGGATGTGTAACCGGTAGAATAATAAGGATCGTCATTGTAGGCCATTATCCCGTCTTTGATATCACCGAAATAGTTTCTCATCTGTACGTAGGGTATCATACCATATTCCGAATTTTCTTCCATCCTGTCATATAATTCCGGTAACATTCTATTCTTAAAGAATGTGCCCATTGCAGTATCGAGCTTGCTGTGCAATGTGGCGATGAGTGTTATTGTATACTGGTGGTCAGAGCCATTGGTGGTATGTGTATCCAGGAAAACATCCGGATTAAGAGAGAGGAAAGTTTGTGCAAAGCTTCTGGCATTTTTTGTTTCCTGTTTTGCAAAATCACGGTTAAGGTCCAGGTTACGGGCATTTCTCCTTCTGCCATTGTATATGGGCCCGTTCTGGTTGGTGCGGTAATACTTACTCCTGTCAAGAGCCCCGCCTATATTGTAAACGGGGATAATCCCTATTGCTACCTTATCAAGGTATTTTTTAAAATCATTTTTGTTTCTCAGCATATCCCACGAGAATTGTATGCTGGCATCAATGCCTTCGGGTTCGCCGGGGTGTATGCCGTTATTGATAAGTATAATGGATTTCCCTTTTTCCCTGATCGACTCGGGGTCAAAATCACTGTCGCCCGACATCATAAAAAGATGAAGGGGCTTGCCAATGTCTGTTTTACCCACTTCCATAAGTTTGGCCTCAGGGTAATAGTCGGCCAGTTGGGTATATGCATCTATTACTTCATGATATTCGAGGCTCAGGTTGTCATCATACTTCAGTATGATATCTGGTTCATTATTTTTACTGCAGCCTGATAAGATAAGTAAACCAAGCATTGCAAATATTATTGAATGTCTCATTTTACAGGAATTTAATTTACCTGAAAAGTAATAAAAAATGTATTGCGGGATAAATCGTACAGGTATTTATACAACACCTTTAGTGCTCTTACGCTTTATTAAATCAGTCAGAGGAGATCATTTTTTCTGCTATTTCCAGTATAGTGGTATCATCAAATGTAACAAGCCCTCCATCAGGTCCCTGCTCAAGATGTATGCCTATGCTTTCACCTTCATCATAGTTCCAGCCTCCGAAATAATTTCTCACAGTTTCTTCATTTATATCCAGTTTTCTCGCTATTGCTTTTACTCCCCCTTCAGGAAGCTGGTCTTTAATTTCCCTAAGCTGGTTGAATGTTATTGTTCTGTTCATATTCCTAAATTCATTTTTTACCCTCATTTTATAAATATAAATAAATTATCAACTGCTTTTTAAAACGCATCTTAGTTTTAACATAGTATTAAGAAATCATTTTAATTTGATTTGATGCCTTCAGTATTTCTAATAATAAAAATCTTATAATCTCCCAGGTATTTAAATCCATATTTTTTATACAGGTTTATGGCCACCTTATTCGAACTGTGCACTTCCAGCTTAACCTGGTAAGCCGTTTCTTTTACATATTCAAGGGATGCTTCAAGAAGGTGCCTGGATAATCCTTTACCCTGGTATTCAGGTAAAATACCAAAGTGATGGAGGTATAATCTCCTTCCGTCGAAGGTCATCCATGAGGTGCCTGCTATTATTTTATTTTGTTGATCTTCAAGTATAAGAAGTCTTCCTCCTGTTTTAATGCAGCGTTCAACAGTATCTTTGTCATCTCCTCTTTCAGGCTTTCCCATTCCCGTTACCTGCCATAATTTTGATACATCCTCATAGTCATCTGGATTATAATCTCTTATCCTGTATCCTTTCATGCTGCTTTACTCGTCTTTAACTACATATAACTGCCCTGCTTCATCTCTGATGACGCGTATGGCGCTACCCCTTTCAATAAATCCTATTTCTGAACGGGCGTCATAAATTTCATCTTTTATAATCACTTTACCTGATGGCCTGAGCACAGTATGTGCTTCCCCTTTTGTTCCTATGAGTGATTTTTGTTTTTTGCTGTCAAAACTAATATATCCCTCATCCACGTTCTGTATTTTCTGGAGTGCCAGTTTGCCAAAAATATTATTTGGGGAAAACAGTTTCTTACTGAGCCATAATGAAATGATAAAAGCTAAAAACATAGAGACTATTACTATGGCAAAAGAAGCCATTGCTGCCTGCATGCCACCGTCTCCGGGTGAAGGCCCAAACTCGAAAGTGATTTTATCTATCATGGTAAAAGTAAGGCCTACAATTATGCCGGCGATACCAAGTACACCGGCGACACCAAAACCAGGTATTGCAAATATTTCGACCAGAACCAGTACAATCCCGGCTACAAAAACAGCAATCTGCCAGTTTGCCTGGAGGCCTTCCAGGTAAAGGGGTGCAAAGTAAAGTATTGCTGCCAGTATCGCTGCTGCCAGAGGGAATCCTATGCCCGGCGACTGCAGCTCAAAGTATAAGCCTCCTATTATGATCATTATCAATAATCCTGACACAACGGGATTAATAAGGAATTGTATTATTTTTTCAGTGCCCCCCGGTTTAAATTCTTCAATTTTGTAATTTTCAATACCTGCCATCTCAATTACTTGCTCGATATTCAGGGCCTGTCCCTCACAAAATCCCAGTTCCATTGCCTCGTTAGCTGTCAGGGTGAGTACGCTGCCTGTGTCACTTACACCTTCAACATATACTTTGGGATCGACCATTGATTCGGCTATTGCGGGATTCCTGTGCCATACATAAGTAGTGTCGCCATCAACAATAACTGGCTTTTTGCCATGAGTTTCTGCCGTTGATCGCATCATTCCTCTCATAAACGACTGGTACTTGTCGGGTACCTGCTGGCCGGTCTGGTCAACCACTGTTGCTGCCCCTATGCTGCCGCCGGGGCGCATATAAATACTGTCACAGGCAACAGATATAAGAGCTCCTGCCGAGATAGCCTGGTTATCGATGAATACAAGAACAGGTTGTGGATAATTCAGTATGGCAGTTCGTACAGAGTCAGCAATATCAACCTGCCCTCCGTAGGTATTCATATGTATGAGAATATAATCAGCACCTAACTCAGTGGCTTCCTTGAGACTCACTTTTGTTGTTCTCCATACAGGAGCAGCGATCATTTTTTTAATATCAAATTTATATATAATTGCCTGATCATCTTCACCCCTTGGCTCCTGAGGTGTTTCTCCGGCATAGATGCTGAAACTTATATACGCCAGGAAAAACAAACTTATTGACAGAAAGCGGTTCATTTGTATGTTATTTATACATTTATCAGCTTATTTTGATCTCATCAAGATACTTAAAAAAAGTATTCATGGCTACTTTTTTTTCTTCATCAAGGATAAAATCAATATTGTTGGTCAGGTAATATTCCAGAACATCAGGGGGCATAACGCCCCTCTTACCGTAATACTCTACAACTTTATCAATGTTATTAACACCGTATTTAAGGGCTTTGTTGAACTGTTCAATAAAATTCAAGCTGAAGCTCTTATTGGATACCCAGCAGGCAAAAACAAAGGGGAGCGCTGTAAACCTGTTCCATTCAGATGCGAGGTCTGTCCGGTACTTGAAATTTAATTCCATCTCGTAGCACTGGTCCCCGATAAGTACAACACCCTGATTATCAGCTAAATTGAAGAAATTAAAATTAGAATCTGTATTTTTCCATTTATATTGGCGGTTCCAGAATTTACTTGCCATTAGCTTTACCAGTGCAATTGATGTTTTTGACCTGTAATCAAGGAATATGGTATCCAGTTCAGCAAGGGGTTTATTACTTAACAGCATAACCGTTCTTACAGGTCCACTGGTACCAATGCAATAATCACCAATTATTGAAAGATGAGGGACCTCATGCAATGTCACAACGGGCACGAGACCGATATCAGTTGCCCCTTCACTTATCTTCCTGGCAGTATCTGCAGGATGATCAATCTCAATCTTCGCATTGAGTTTAATACCTGAATTCTGCAAGCCGTAAATCAGGGGATAAGTATTTGAATATCTTACTGCCGATATCCTCACTTCAAACATATGCTGATGACTTACTTCATGGCTTAAATGCCCGAAATTACTAAATTTCGGTTTTATTTCCCCCTGTAATGTAGTAAATTTACAGTTTGTCAGATTTAGGAATTAATTATTTACCAATGGACCTTAACAAATTAACAGCTATTTCACCCATCGACGGAAGGTACAGGGAGAAAGTTAAGGAGCTTGCAGGGTATTTCTCCGAGTATGCCCTTATTAAATACAGGATAAAATCAGAGGTGGAATATTTCATTGCTCTGTGCAATATACCCTTACCGCAACTGAAAGAATTTGAAGCTGAAAAGTATGGTTTATTAAGATCTCTTTATCAGGATTTTAATGTCAATGATGCATTGCGGGTTAAAGATATTGAAAGTGCAACAAACCATGACGTAAAGGCTGTTGAATATTACCTGAAGGAAAAATTCCATGAATTTAACATGGGTAAATGGTCTGAATTCATACATTTCGGGCTTACATCGCAGGATATTAATAATACAGCCACTCCCTTATCCGTTAAGGATTATTTTGAGATAGTATTTATTCCTCTGTTGTCTAAAATGATATCAGGATTACAGGGCCTTGCTGATGAATGGAAAGACATACCATTGCTGGCACGCACACATGGCCAGCCGGCAAGCCCTACAAAGCTGGGAAAGGAAATATCGGTTTTCGTAAAAAGGCTCGATGTACAGTTTGAACAGCTTAAATCGGTGCCATGGTCTGCCAAATTCGGAGGTGCGACAGGCAATTTAAATGCACATTATATAGCCTTTCCGGATATAAACTGGGATGAGTTTGCTGATAAATTTGTTAATGATGAGCTTGGGCTACACAGATCCAAACCCACTACACAAATTGATCATTACGATAACATGGCGGCTCTATTTGATGCATTAAGACGCATAAATACTATAATGATTGATTTTTGCAGGGACATCTGGCTATATATATCATTTGATTATTTCAAACAGAAAATAAGCAGTCAGGAAACAGGGTCATCTGCCATGCCTCATAAGGTGAATCCAATAGATTTTGAAAATGCCGAGGGAAACCTTGGATTGGCTAATTCATTTCTCGGTCACCTTTCTGAAAAATTGCCGGTATCTAGACTGCAACGGGACCTGTCAGATTCAACGGTGCTCAGAAATACCGGTGTTCCTTTTGCCCATACCCAGATTGCGATATTATCAATATTGAAAGGGCTGGATAAACTGATCGTTAACAGGGATAAAATGAATTACGATCTTGATAACAACTGGGCTGTAGTTGCTGAGGCAATCCAGACAATTTTAAGGCGGGAAGGATTTCCCCGGCCATATGAAGCACTAAAGGAATTGACCCGAACCAATGAAAAAATCACACACGAGTCCTTACTGGCTTTTATCAAGCAACTTGACGTAAAAGACAGTGTGAAGGAGGAGTTAAAAACCATTACTCCTTTTAATTATACAGGAATATAATAAGGTACAGGTATGAAGAGATTCAGGGTTCTTCTTTCATTTTTATTACCTTATAAGTGGTCAGTAGGTCAGAATGTGCTTTTTAATATACTGGCTGCAGTATTTTCACTTTTCACCTTCAGCCTGATAAGTCCCTTCCTGCAGATCTTATTCGGTGTTGTGCCCGAAACACAACATCCAGGAGCGTTTGAACTAAGTAAGGATTGGTTCACTGGCATACTTTTTTATTATATTAACAATTATATAGACAGGATAGGCCCGGGTGCCGCATTGGTGGGAGTGTGTCTTTTGGTTATAACAGCAAGCCTTTTCAGGAATATCTTTGTTTTCGCTGCAAATAATGCTCTCGCATATCTGAGAGCCGGGACGGTGAAGGATATGCGTAAAAGAATGTATGATAAAGTGTTACGACTGCCGGTTTCTTATTTTACAGAATCCAGGAAAGGTGATATGATGACACGTATATCAAACGATGTGGAGGAAATACAGGTGTCCGTAATGGGTTCACTGGTAATGCTATTAAGAGATCCCGTAACAATAATTATCTTCCTGGTTTTCCTTTTCGTTACAAGTTATAAACTGACTTTGTTCTCATTGGTCTTAATGCCGTTGAGTGGCTGGCTGATAGGCAGGATAGGACGTAACCTGCGTTCAAAATCTTTTATTGGCCAGGAACACCTGGGCAAGCTTTTATCTGTAGTGGAGGAAACACTCGGTGGCTTAAGGATAATAAAAGCTTTCAACGCAGAAGAAAAAATGAGATCACACTTTGGCGGAATTAATAATTTCTTTACCAAGATATACAGGCGCGTAATGCGTAAGAGATACCTGGCCTCGCCACTGAGTGAATTCCTTTCTACTATTTCACTGATGGTGGTAATGTACTTCGGCAGCATAATAGTATTAAGTGGTTCGTCAGAGATGACCCCTGACCAGTTGATTGTCTTCCTTGTTGTTTTTTCCCAGTTAATACCACCTGCGAAAAACATAACAACAATGTATTTCAATATTCAGAAAGGGATGGCGTCCCTTGAGCGAATAGAATATATACTGGATGCTGAAGAAAAAATAAGAGAAAAAGAAGATGCAGTCCCCTTTAAGTCATTCGAGAAAATGATCAAATATGACAATGTCAGTTTTGCTTATAACAAAGATTTGGTGCTCAAAGATATAACACTTGCTGTTAAGAAAGGACAGACAGTTGCAATAGTGGGAAAATCAGGCTCCGGTAAATCGACCCTTGTTGATCTTTTACCCAGGTTTATGGATATTGATAAAGGAAGCATAAGTATAGACGGAGTGGATATACGTGATATGAAGCTTGGTGACCTGAGGAGAATAATGGGAATAGTAAGCCAAAATGCTATTCTTTTTAATGACAGTTTTAAAAATAATATAGCATTCGGATCTGAAAATAAATCAGATAAAGATATAGAGAGGGCGGCCAGGGTGGCCAATGCACACGAGTTTATTATGGAAACACCGGAGGGATATGACTATAACGTTGGTGAATTAGGAAATAAACTCAGTGGTGGGCAACGGCAGCGTATCAGCATTGCCAGGGCTGTGCATGCCAATCCACCTATATTGATATTGGATGAAGCAACCTCGGCACTTGATACAGAGTCGGAGAGACTGGTACAGGATGCCATAGAAAAGCTGATGAAAAACAGGACATCAATAGTTATAGCCCACAGGCTTTCAACTGTGCAGAGAGCAGATACTATTGTTGTTATTGATGAAGGTCGTATTGTGGAACAGGGGTCACACGAGGAACTTCTGAGCAAAAAAGATGGCTTGTATGCCAAGTTATATTATATGCAGATGATGGAATGAAGGGGTTGAATAAGTTGAGAATGCCTGCCTGCCGGCAGGCAGGAGTTGAAGAGTAAGTTGAGAGGGAGTTGAGCATGGGTTGAGAATGGGTTGATAATGAGTTTATTATGGAGTACCACTTAACCAGCACCCAGTTAACCAGTACCCAGTAACTTTAATAACTAGAAACCCGAAACCCGAAACAAGAAATTAGATATTATCATGGACCACAAAGTAACAGAACAATTTATCAGTTTATCATTAAACCCATCCACGGGGCGGTATTTAGTCCTGGGTAATTATCTAACCTATGGCATTGTAGGAGCTATTATGATGGACCTGGCACTTGCCGGGAAGATAGCACTTGAAGATCATGTAATTATCGAGGGAAAGGATACATCTTCAACAGGCATACCTGCACACGACAGGATGATGAGAACTATTTCAGGATCGACCAAGCGCCGCAATGTTAAAAAGTGGGTGAGAAAATTAGGAAACAGGTCAGCCTGGTATCGCAAAGAGTTGCAGAAATATTTTGTAAAAAAAGGCATACTTAGGGTTCAGCATAAGAGATTTATTGGCATTCCATATAAGCTACATTATGTTGCCACGCCGGGATTGAGAAAGAATCTCATTAACAGATATAAGGAGATAATCCTGTATAATAAGAAACCCGAAGATCATGAAATAATGGTCCTTGGACTTATGTATGCCTGCAAAATGCACAAAATTATTGCTAAGGGAGGTGCTGAAAGAAGGAAAGTAAGAAAGAACCTTATTGAGATTATAAAAGATAATGCCTTTGCAGCTGATATTAACAAGGTGATAATGGAGATACAGGTTGCCATTACTGCCAGCGTTGCGGCAACAGTAGCTGTTTCGCCTGCAGCATCTTCATCTGGAGGGAATTAAGAAGGGTGTAACATAACTCAAAAAATGAATAAGGTAATTTTAAGGATAGCTATATTCTCATTGTTATTTGCATTTTGTGCATGCAAGGATATAAATGATCCTGAAAAGCCAAATATTCTTTTAATCAACGTTGACGACCTTGGATGGAGGGATGTTGGTTTTATGGGCTCTGAATTCTATGAAACACCGGTAATAGATAAGCTGGCAGCAGGGGGTATGATTTTTACACAGGCTTATGCCTCGGCTTCCAATTGTGCCCCGAGCAGGGCATGCATGATGAGCGGTCAGTGGACACCCAGGCACGGGATATACACTGTTGGCAGCTCGGAAAGAGGAAATAGCCGGGATAGGAAATTAATACCTGTCAAGAATACTACTGTCCTGGCTGACAGTTGCTACACACTTGCAGAGGCATTGCATGATGCCGGCTATATTACCTGCCATGCCGGTAAATGGCACCTTAATGAAGATCCATTGAGCCAGGGATTTGATTTTAACATTGGCGGGTGTGAAGCCGGTAACCCCGGCAGTTATTACCCTCCTTACAGGAATGTACCGCTGGAAGCACCATCTGAGGATTATTACCTTACCAATCTAATTATGGACAAGGTGCTTGAATTTGTAGAAAACACTGATAACCAGCCTTTCTTTTTTTATTATTCGCCTTATGCAGTTCATACACCAATCCAGCCTGTGGAGGAATTTATTGGTACATACAGGGATAAGAAGGAATGGAACGGACAGAATAATATCGAGTATGCTACAATGATAGAAAACCTTGATAACCAAATAGGCCGGTTGATAACTTTACTTGAAGATAAAGGAAAGCTTGCAAACACTTTTATAATTTTTACATCCGATAACGGCGGCGTTTACCGTATTACAAAACAGTGGCCCCTCAGGGCCGGTAAAGGCTCTTACTACGAGGGAGGTATAAGGGAACCAATGTTTATATACTGGGAAGGTAATGTTAAAGCGGGAACAAAAAATGAAACGCCGGTTACCAACCTGGACTTCTATCCAACGATACTTGAAGTAGTGTGTATAAGCATACCCGAGGGTAAAATTCTTGATGGGAAGAGTCTTCTACCGCTAATAGAGGGTAGCGGATCATTTGATGACCGGCCATTATTCTGGCACTTCCCGGTATACCTCGAGAGGGGAAATGAAGAAACCCAGGATACACTTTTCAGAACCCGTCCTGGATCTGCTGTCAGACTGGGCGATTGGAAACTGATTGAATATTTCGAGAATGGAGACCTGGAATTATATAATATCAAGAAAGATATTGCTGAGTCTATTAACCTGGCGGCAAGTGAGCCGACGAAGCTAAAAGAGTTAGGTGATATATTGAAAAGATGGAGGCAAGATGTTGATGCACCCGTACCAGACCAGTTGAACATTAATTTCAACAAAGAATAATTTTATGAGCATAGTATTTATTTTCAGGGCTATTACCTTTTACATATTGAGCATGCTGGTATTTTTATCCTCCTCTACAAATGGGGATGGTGATAATGAACAACCTAATATCCTTATCATCATAGCTGATGATCTTGGTTATTCAGACCTGTCCTGTTATGGTGGTGAGATTAGTACTCCGAACCTTGATCTTCTGGCTGATAACGGAGTTCGCTTTACCGAGTTCTATAATTCTGCCCGTTGCTGCCCCAGCAGGGCTTCTGTGCTGACAGGACTCTACCCTCACCAGGCAGGCATAGGCTCATTTGTAGGTAAACCAAGAGGAAATCACGGATATACCGGAAGTCTGACACCCAATGCCGTAACAATAGCAGAGGTGCTGAAGGGGGTAGGTTATAGAACTTTTGGAGTTGGTAAATGGCATGTTAATATGCCAGGTCCAACCGACAGGGGATTTGAAGAATTCTATGGTTTCCTAGAGGATTACGGTATCGACGGATGGGAAGCCAAATGGATGCAGAGATATCCTGAAGGAAGACCCGAAAGGGAGTATGATCCCGGGGAATTTTTTGCTACAAATGTAATAACAGATTATGCAATTGATTTTCTTGGAATGACGAGGGAAACCCCTGAAAAGCCATGGTTCATGTACCTGGCCTACCAGGCAGTACACTTTCCTCTACAGGCTCCGGAGAAGGATATAAATAAGTACAAGGGAACATATACAGTAGGATGGGATACCATAAGGCAGAGGCGATATGAAAGAATGAAAGAACTGGGTGTAATAGGTCCGGGGATCGACCTTTCTGCAAGATCTCTTATCCCCATCCCCGAAGTAGCAGAAAGAAATGGGGTCCCTGGAGATGGTAAGCATAATCCTCCATGGAACATTCTTGGTGATGACCGGCAAGCCGACCTCGCCAGGAGGATGGCAGTATATGCCGGTATGCTCGATAATATGGACCAGAATATTGGGAGGGTGATTGAGGATATTGAAGAAAATGGTGAACTTGAAAATACCCTTATTATATTCCTGAGTGATAACGGTGCCTGTGCTGAATGGGATCCCTTCGGCTTTGAATACCCTGATTATGATGCAAGAGTGGCAGGAGGTACACCCGGTCATCCGAATGTGCTGCACAAAGGAGAATCACTTGAGAAGCTTGGAGGTCATGAGGGTCCCCTGTTCAGTTATGGTTCAGGATGGGCCAATGTGTCCAATACACCTTTTACACTGTATAAACAGTATACACACGAAGGCGGAATAAGTACACCTTTTATTGTGCATTGGCCGGCAAAGATCCAAGATGCTCAGCTTTTCAATGATGCCTATGGACATATAACTGATATAATGGCTACATGCGTAGAAGTGTCGGGAGCTGAGTATCCTGCTGTTTATAGTGGAAATGCAATTACTCCGATGGAAGGTATAAGCATTTTTGAAATACTTAAAGGAAATACAGAAACTGAAAGAGTTCTTACATTTGAACACTCAGGGCACCCTGCAATAAGGGCGGGCGACTGGAAACTGGTCTCAAGTGATAAGGCAATGGATAAGAACGGGTTCATGGAAGATGCAGTGTTCGAATTGTATAATATAGCTGCAGACAGATCAGAAACTAATAACCTGGCTGAGGAGTATCCCGAAAAGGTGCAGGAATTGAAAAAGATAATGCTGGAAGAGTTTCAAAGAACAAAAGTCTTACCAAGACCTTTTTAACTATTACCTGAACTAGGCTGCAAGAATATTTGTATTAACTTGTACAATGTTTTAACAGAATTATAATCAGATGAAATACAGGACTGAATCAGATGCACTGGGGAAGGTTAAAGTACCACTTAAAAAATTAAAATAAAAAATAGGAAAAGTGATGTATTTTGCTTATATTCAAAGTATTAAATCAACAAACACAAGCAAAAAAACATCACCTTCAAGATGAAAAATACAAAAAATAAGTTAAAAA
>JAYEGY010000013.1:0-78833 GCA_034659275.1 Bacteroidota bacterium
TACCCTGGTGAACAGCCTGGTGGTAGGTAATGAACAGGACACTCTCGACATTGAACCCGAAGATGATGTTAAGATCAAAAAAATGAAAGTATTAACGGGCCAGGCAAGCTATACGATTACGTCATGGTGTTCGTTCGACGTCAGCGTGGACCTTTTGTTGCCCACCGTTGAAGATGGAGGCTCACCACTTACGCAGTCGGAAAATATACCTGCCGGTTCGGTGGTTAACGGTACTATTAACCTGGATGATGTACTTATCAATTTTGACGCAGATCAGGATCAGCCGTATAACCGACTTCCTTTTGAGTATGATATAACTGTTTTATCGGGTTCACCGGTTTTTGGTCCTTCTGACAGTGTGAAGATAGTCGTGGAGATCGGGGAACCGGATTTTGATTATGCAACAGGCTATTTTGGTAATTATTCCGAGGGATCAGAAAGGGATACACTGGACCTGGAGACGGAGGATTTCTTTTCCAGGATTTCAGGATCAATATACCTCAGCAGCCCCAAAATAACGGTGAATTACATAAATTCTTTCGGTTTGCCCATGAGAGTCAATACCGAAATTAAAGGGATGAATGATGAGGAAGAGGTAAGCCTTGACAGGGATCCTATCGACCTTGATCACCCGGATTCGCCTGACAATAGGGAGGTAAGTTCATCTTTCACCATAGATAAGACAAATTCAAGTCTCCCTGACCTGATGTCAATGTTACCATATGAGATAGAGTACTATGGCTTGGCATCAATTAATCCTGACGGGGAACCCATGGAGGATAATATTATTTTTGGTGACAGCCGCTTTATTGCAGATATGGAAGTTGAAATACCCATGGAGTTCAGGATGGCAAACCTGCAGTTATCAGACACAACAGATAACTTCCTGATCAGTGATGATCCTGAAGAGGAGAATCCTATTGACATGCTGGAGGAGCTTATATTCGATCTTTATGTTGAAAATGGCTTCCCCCTGGGCGTATCTGTGATGATACAATTATATGATTCAACATCCATGACGGTACTGGAAGCATTGGACACCGGGGAACTGTGGTCACCGGCACCGGTTGATGCAAATGGAAGGGTAACGGGGCCAAGCACGGGTCACAAGGATATCGAGTTTACTCCTGCTTTTCTTGATGCCGCCCTGGAGGCTGACGAGATAATATTTACGTTCACACTCAACACAACAGATAATGGTACAAAGGATGTTAAGATATATTCCGATTACAGTATCGTATTCGGTGTTACCGTGAAACTAAAAGCCAATATAGATCTTAATTTTAATTCTGAAGACGAATGATCATGAAAAATAAAGTAAGAACAGCTTGTTTAATAGCCGGAATGTTGCTGGTATCATCCGGTGTATTTGCACAACATATACAGACTCAGTATTTTCTGAACATTCCTCAATCATCGCAGCTAAACCCTGCTTACAGGCCAAATGCAAATGTTTTTGTAGGTCTGCCCGTTTTGTCAGGCACCTATTTTGGAATGAGCAACAATTTGTTGAACATCAGCAGACTGTTTCAGCCAGTGCCAGGAACGGATTCAATTATGACTATACTGCATCCAGATTATGACAGGGATAGGTTTTTCAGGAGTATAGGGAACAAAGCTTTTGTTTCAACCGAAGTTAGTTTACCTGTTCTGGGTCTTGGTCTTTCTTTGAATAATGATTGGTGGCTCGACGTTGGAATATCAGTTAAAGGTATGGGAAGGGCCAGGTTACCCGATGACCTTTTTACACTGGCTCTGGAGGGCAATGAGGATTTTGTGGGTTCAACAGTTGACCTGACAGGCACAGGAATAAATGCGCAGGCTTATCTTGAGACCCATGTAGGCCTGTCAAAGAATATTACCAACCGGCTTCGCGTAGGCGGCCGCTTGAAACTGATGCAGGGAGCCATAAGTGCATCACTTATTGCTGATGAGCTTGAGGTGCAGGTAAACGATGACTATTCACATTCATTGAGCACGCAAGTGGCCCTTAAGTTGAATGGTCCCTTCGATGTCACCCTTGATGAAGACGGCTTTATTGAAGATATACTTTTCAGGGAAGATTTTGAATTAGGCGAGGTTGGCCCAAGCTTTCGAAATTTCGGACTGGGCCTTGACGTTGGTGCTGAATACCTTTTAATGGATAACCTCCAGCTATCAGCCAGTATAATTGATTTTGGTTTTATCAACTGGGGGAGGGATTCTTATACATTTACGGCAAGCAACGATTTTACTTTTGATGGATTTGACATCTCCGGAGTGATTGAAGATGATAAAGACTTTGACCAGATACTTGAGGAGATGGGTGATTCACTTCTTAACACTTTTGAATTTGTCGAAAGCGAAGAAGGATATATATCTGGGCTCCCGACCAAACTATACCTGGCAGGTAGTTACCAGCCGGTAGACTTTTTGTCGCTGGGAATTCTGTCACGTACTACCCTGGGAATGGGAGTGAGAGAGTCATTAACCCTTTCGGCAACACTGTTTGCTCGCGATTGGTTGTCGACCAGCCTCAGTTACACCATGACCAACAGGAGTTACAATAACTTTGGTTTCGGTCTTGGTGTGAGGGGAGGAATCTTCCAGTTTTTTGCTGTCGTTGACCAGATACCAGCTTCGTGGATTGAATTAACCGGTGATAATGGTAATGACCGTGTGGTGGTACCGCAAAGGCTTGATTATATGAATGTACGTTTTGGTATTAACCTTATGTTCGGGCGCTATAAGGCGAAAAAGGCTGATACACCCATGTTAGTTGAATAGGAGGAGAAGTGTGGCTTAGGTTAATCTTAATAGTGATATTAATATATCTTGTTGTCAGAATGATTGCAAGTTTTCTTTCCGGGGGTAAGAAGAAAGACAGTTTTGAAGACAAGGGAAGAGATGCCGGCAAAAAGGGTAAAAAGAAAGGAGTACCCGGTGATGTCGGGGAATATGTAGATTACGAGGAGGTAGATGACGATTAATGCTTTAACTGCCTTGCCAGGGCATTTGCAAAGATAAAATCATTCAGGGGCTTACAGTCGGATTTGAGTATCTCACTGTTGGTCCCTTCCCAGTATTTGACACCTTCTGCAATAAATACAACCTTTTCACCGATCTCCATCACGGAATTCATATCGTGTGTATTGACTATTGTTGTCATTTTATATTCCTCCGTGATATCCTTTATCAGATTATCAATAAGAATCGCTGTTTTGGGATCGAGTCCGGAATTTGGTTCATCACAAAAAAGATAACATGGGTTAAGGGCTATGGCTCTGGCAATGGCCACCCTTTTCCTCATGCCACCCGATAATTCTGAAGGCAGCATATTGTTGCAATGCCTGATGTTTACCCGTTCGAGACAAAAGTCAACACGTTTCCTTTTTTCGGGGGAAGTCATGTTGGTGAACATGTCGAGTTTAAACATCACATTCTCTTCAACAGTCATTGAATCAAAGAGGGCACTGCCCTGGAAAAGCATACCAATGGTTTTGCGTATTGATTTACGGGATTTGAAATCGAGGGTATCAAAACGCCTATCCCCATACCATATTTCTCCACTATCAAGTTCTAGAAGACCGACTATCGATTTCATCAGTATTGTTTTCCCTGAGCCACTGCGTCCAATAACGAGGTTAGTTGTGCCTGCCTCAAAATTTATTGACACATCATCAAGCACTTTATTACCATTAAAGAATTTATTGGCATTAATAACTCTTATCATGACAATAGCAGTTGAGTTAGTACAAGGTTAAACAGTAATATTAATGCACAGCTGTAAACAACCGATCGTGTACTGGCTTTACCCACCTCGAGTGAGCCACCGGAGACAAAATATCCCTGGTATCCCGAAACAGAGCTAATAATAAAAGCAAAGACAACGGTTTTTATAAGCGAATAGGTAATATAGTACGGTATAAATTCGTACTGGATGCCGTAAATAAAATCAGCTGCTGGTACTGCACCTGTTGTTACACTGGCCAGCCAGCCCCCGAAGATGCCTGCCATTATGCTTATAAGAGTAAGAAAGGGGTGGAAAACAAGCGTTGCAATTATTTTTGGAAGAACGAGGTATGATGCTGTATTAACACCCATTATTTCAAGGGCGTCTATTTGTTCCGTCACTCTCATGGTGCCTATCTCTGATGCTATCCGGGAGCCTACCTTGCCTGCAAGGATAAGGGCCACCATGGTGGATGAGAATTCGAGTATTATTGAATCGCGGCATCCGAGGCCGACAAGGTAACGGGGGTAGATAGGGTTTGACGTATTATAGGCTGTCTGAAGGGTAATAGCAGCACCCATGAAAATCGTTATTATTATCACTATGCCTATTGAATTAACGCCCAGGTAAATCAGTTCTTTAAGGGTCTGTCGATAATAAATGGAATGCTTCTCAGGCTTTTTGAACGTCTGGCCCAGAAAGATGAAATAGTTACCTATGGATGCAAGGAGTTTCACGGCTACCGATGAATTTTGCTGTAAATTTAATAAAAAAATATCTGGAATACTGGAATGATGGAACCGAACAGGATGAATCCCGAATCCTCGGGATGAGTCCTGTGAGCTCGCGAGGGGACGGTGATTGTGGCTGGTGGGGGCGAGCAATAATGGATTGATGGAATAATGGGATTGGTGCACTTAATAAATTATTTGAATAATATGATATTATCTGGTAACTTGTCATGTAATTTTCTCGCTGTATTTAAATAAACTTGTTAAATATGAATGAAAGAAAGAACCTTAACAGGGGTTATATGAAACTTGTTGTATGGCAGGATGCCAGGGAGTTGTATAAGCTAACCTGGAAAATATTCAAGGATTTTCCCTTTGAACTTAAAAAAGTGGTTGCAAATCAAATATCTTCAGTAGATTCTGTCCACAGAAATATTGCTGAAGGTTATTGCAGAAAGAGTATTTCTGAATATCTGAACTTTCTGAATTTTTCTCAGTCTTCACTTGGCGAATCTGTATCAGGAACTAACACATATTACTATGCTGATCAGATCAGTGAAACAGACTATCAAGAATGGGACTTATTAGCATATAAACTCGAAAATGGACTTAAAAAGTTGATTGATAGCCTCGAAGCAAAGAAATATAATGGTACCTGGGAAGACAGTCAAATAGTTAAAGAGTCAAATTCTATCTATGTAAACACTATAAAGTATTAACCCATTATTCCACCATTCCATTATTGACTCACCCTGCTGACGCAGGGATTCGTCGAGCTCGTCTCCCTCGCTTGCTATCGCAAACTCGGGATCCTCGGTTCCATTATTCCATTTTATATACTTTTAAGCCCCCAATAATAATCCTATTTAGTATATTTGCGGCATAATAAATCTAACCTTTTAATTAAATGAAGAACAGGTATATAGTTATCATGGCGGGGGGTGCTGGTACGCGCTTCTGGCCACTGAGCCGGGATGTAAAGCCCAAACAATTCCTTGACATACTAAATACAGGAACAACCTTACTGCAGGATACTGTAAAGCGTTTTGTTGGATTATGCCCGAGGGAGAACATAATGGTTGTCACCAATGAAAGCTACCGCAAGCTGGTGCTTGAGCAGGTTGACATACCCGAGGAGAATATTCTCTGTGAACCTATAAGGCGCAATACTGCTCCCTGCATTGCATATGCTGCTTTCAGGATAATGAAGAAGGATCCGGATGCTCTTATGCTGGTCAGCCCGGCGGACCACCTGATAAAACAGGAAGATAAGTTTAAAAAAGTTATTGAGGGAGGCTTTAAATTTATCAGTGATGACAATGCATTGCTTACCCTGGGGATTAAACCCGACAGGCCGGAGACAGGTTATGGATATATACAGGCCAATACCAGGAAGCCGGTGGAAGGGTATGAAAACGTGAGCAAGGTAAAAACCTTCACCGAGAAGCCCAACCGGGAACTGGCAGAGATATTTCTAAAGAGTGGTGATTTTTACTGGAATTCAGGTATTTTCCTGTGGAAGGTCAGGTCAATCCTTTCTGCCTTCGAAGTTCATCTGCATGATACTTACACAGCTTTTGAAATGTATATAGATAAGCTGGGCACAGAAGAGGAGGATAAAGTAATTACAAGGATATATTCCGAATGTCTCAGTATATCGATTGACTATGGCGTTATGGAAAAGGCTGATAATGTATACGTTAAATGTGTAAATTTCGGGTGGTCAGATCTCGGTACGTGGAGTTCAGTACGAGAGCATGACCACAGTGATCGTAATGGTAACACAGGCAGCCTCGATTCGGTATTCTCCTACGAGGTCAAAAATAGCACTATCCAGCTACCCGGGGGAAAAATAGCTGTTATTCAGGGTTTAAAGGATTATATAGTAGTTGATTCAGATGATGTCTTGCTTATTGTTCAGCGCAGCGAGGAACAGGATATCAAGAAATATATAGAGGATATAAGGGGAAAGATGGGGGATGACTATCTTTAGTGCAGGGAGTTTCGGCTCACTGCCCAAAAGTTGGAATAAAAAAAGGTGCAGGTCTGGAGACCTGCACCAGCAATATTCGCTTTAATTCGTTAATATTCCCAGAGGTCGTGCTCGAACATACGAAGCTCGTTTTCGATTTTCTCTGCTTCATAGAGTGCTGACTTGCCCACTTTATACTGGTTGATAAGCCTGTCGTCGTAGACATTGGATTCAGCATAAATGGTGCCGGAGAATCGCCGCTGCATGAATAGATCGTCGAATGACAGCCGTTGGGCGTCATTGAACCTGTTAAATGCTTCATGACTTGCGAATGTATCCCGGAAGTCTTCAAAGCGTATCCAGAAAAGCTGTACACGTGATATACGATCGAGTTGGGAGTCAAAGAATACCCTGATAGGGCTTATCCCGATAATCCTGACGTCTACCCGGGAATGCTTCTTATCGAAATACCATTCTTCCAGGAGCATTATTTGTTTTACTTCATTCTCGTTTGGTTCGTTGTAGATCACCGTATCGCGCATGACGCCCTGCATATCAGGTATCTGAACGGTATCGGCACCACCTCCCATTTTTGATTCTATATCTGAATATGTCACACTCACATTCATTTGATCAACATCGTAGGCATTAAGATTGCCCGCTTTCACTTCGCCAAGTATTATTTTCATCAGGCTCTTACGCCCGTCCGGTCTTTCCGATAGCGGATAATAGAGAGGTTGATTCATTTTTTCTCTCAGATCGATCAGTCTCCACATACGCTTTGACCACACTACGTCAGCCTCCCTGAGGAATGGATATGGTATTGGCTCGTTGTTCACGATTGACTTTTCGTAGATATCACCGAATGACTGGCTGAAGCCAGCTGGTGAGAAGAGCAATACAATTAATCCAAGAAGAAGTAATCTTTTCATGATCTTATGCTATTTTTAATTTATCGTTAAAATTATCGGAGGCAGCCTCCTTGTAGACTCATCAGGTGCTTTAGCCCTGATATTGATGATTGACAGTTTCTGCCCCCTGTTAAGAGATTCAATCAGTGCTCTTTGTTCCTGGGTTACCCTGTTGCTGTTTGATGTTTCGCTCCTGTCAAATCCTCTTTGTTGGACTGATATTGTAAACTGTGTAATCGTATATTCGAGGTCGAAGAGGAAATTCTCGAGTACTGCAAAGACACCTGGTTGTGCCAGGGCAACATTTTTTGACACGGTACCTTCGGTCATGTTGGCAAATTTGGCCACCGGGTCAGGTATTCTCTGCACCCTGAACTCATACGGTGGGAAGGGCATTCTTTCGCCGTTGATTACAGCACTTACATTTATTGCTGCAGTCTGGCCTATATTTTGCGGCCTGGCTGCCCATTCGCCCCGGTATCCTGCAACACGCCCCCTGCGGATTGAGCCGTTTGTCATAGTGGCCCTTATAAGGTTTGACGCCACACCCGGCACGGATATATCTATGGGGTTATCAATACCCAGGTATAATACGTTCATTGCTGTTGGTGAAACAATTACGTTGGGTGCACCCACATTGTAGGATTCTTCGAAGGGGTATGCCACTTCTGACCCGTCGGGTGCCTGGAGCTTTATAAGTCCTTTATAAGTCTGTTCACCCAAAAAGGTAGCTGGTCTCCTGAATATTCCGCGTCCCCTCTCATTTACTTCGAGCTGTGTATAGTCACCCACCATTTCATATGTCTTGGTCCCGTCGGCATTGACTGTTTCGCGGTAGTTACCGACTAAAATCTGTGGTTGCTTGGTTGTATCGGAGGCAGCGATAAACACTTCGGCTTCGTAAGTATTCCCCCTCATCACATAGTCGGAGTTTGCCTGCACCGTTGCTTCAATGTCAGTGAATTTAAAATCGCCGGCGGTTATCTGGTCATTCAGGAACATAATTACATCCGTTTCGGAATTTCTTATATCCACCTGTATCTTTGAGAGCATAACAATGGCAGCTATAAGGGGCAGTTCGGCCAGTGTATTTTCTTCCCAGTTCTCCACTGACCCGTCCGGTGCCAGGCCGGGTTCGGTACTGAGCGTTTCAGTAATTGATTCTTCAACCGAGATATTTTCACCTTGAATGATATCTTCAACGAGCCATGTCCGGTATTCATCTATCAAAGCACGCAGTGCGTATGCTTTCTGGTCATGGTTGGCTCCTATGAGCACCTCAGAGGGTACATTATTTTCATCATACTTTTTGACAGAGTCGATGACCACCCTTCTTCCCCTGAGGCCATCTGTATCTTTACCGTCAGCTTTCCTGATAATTTCAATTTTCAGGTCCTGCAAATATTCATACACTTCATTGGCTCTCTGCTTAACCTCGTATGCTTTTCTCCTCCATTCACCTGCTTTTGCGGGGTTTTCTGCTGCGGCTCTGTCAAATTGCTTATATATCTCGTTATTTTTTTGTTCATAGTTGGCAAGGGTCTTTTCCACTCCCTTTTCAACTTTTGCGAATGCATCCACAGCTTCTTTTGATACGTTAAGCGCCAGCATAGCCGTAAGGATGAGGTACATCATACCGATCATCTTTTGCCGTGGGGTTTCTTTTCCGTGCGCCATATTCTGGAGTGAGTTTGGTTAGGTGATTCCTCTATTTAACGTTCATTGCAGAAAGCATATTTCCATAAATTGAATTCAATGAAGCCAGATTCTCGTTCAGCTTACTTACTTCATCGCGGTATTTAGTAGCTTCACCTGCTGAATCTTTAAGATCTTTCAGCATACCCTGTACGCCTTTCATCATTTCTTCAGAATCTTTTAACTGCTCATTAGCGCCTTTCAGCTGCAGTTCATAGACCGCATTCAGTGCTGACAGGTTTTTGTTCACTGTTTCTAGCTGGTCCTGGTATGACTTGCTGCTTCCTTCTATTTGAGTAAGTGCTTCGGTCATATCGTGGTAGCTGCTACCTGTTTCGTTTATTATCTTAGCGGTACTGTGATATGAATGCTCGAGTTTTTCAAGTGATGATCCCAGTGCTTCGCTTTTATTGGCGTAGTCGTCAGTTGTAGTGCTGAGGGTATCTGCTGCTTTCTCCACTGAATCAACGAATTTACCTGTAGCTGCCGTGGCATCTCCCATGGCATTGAGGCTTTCGGTTGTATTATTCAGTTTTTTGAGGCCTTTACCCAGTCTATCGAAGACATCAGGCGTAATATCAGCATTAACAAGCATCTCATCAAACTTTGACAGTGCTGTTGATCCGCCGCCGGGCACTGCCCCCACATGTGAACGTGGTGGTACTGCACCAAGCTCCACTTCTTCATCGGACATACCTGCCAGTTCGGGGTATACTAATGACCAGTCGGGTTCTTCATGCAGTGGTTCAAAGGCCGAAAAGAAAAATATTGTAGCCTCTGTGCACAATCCCACACCAAGGAAAAGACCTGCCAGAGGATAGTGCTGGATCTTAAAAAGGGCCCCAATAATTACTATTGAAGCGCCAATGCCGTAAAGCTTGGCCATAAAAATTTTCCAGCCGCTGCTTCGTACTATTTCTGATAAGCTCATATACCTGTATTTAAGGGTTTTATTTTAATTAGTTCATTATAATCTATTCTACTCCTATATAGGTTCTTACATTACGGAAACCGATATAGCATTTTGCTGAATCCTGGTATTCAAAATCCCTGGCACTCACCTGTAAGAAATATCCAATATCTTTCCAGGAGCCTCCCCTGATAACTTTACGTTTAAGAACGGGGGGATCGTCAGGTTTGGCATTATACTTATAATCAGGGTTCAGGTCATGGGTAAAGATGTATGATGACGGGTGATAGGCGCATGAAGTCCATTCAGCCACATTACCTGCCATATCATAGAGCCCGAATTCGTTTGGTTCGAAAGATGCAACTTCTGAGGTATATGCTGCTCCATCGTCGATATAATTACCTCTCAGGGGTTTGAAATTAGCGAGGAAGCATCCTTCATAGTTACGTGTATAGGGTCCTCCCCAGGGGTACATTGACAGGTCGAGGCCTCCCCGGGCGGCATATTCCCATTCTGTTTCCAGCGGCAACCTGTAGTTCTGCACATCCACCATTCCCTGTGCGCGCAGATGAGCATTCATATAATCTGTTCTCCATATGCTGAAGGCCGATGCCTGCTTCCATGTTACACCAACGACAGGGTAATCATCGAAGGAGGGATGCCAGAAATATATTGTTGCGTGCGGTTCGTTGAATGAATAGGTGAAGTCGCGTATCCATGCCAGTGTATCGGGGTAGACATTCACCTGGTCCTGCATAATGAAAGAAGAGCGGTCCTGGACGTCTGACTCAACGCCGTCAAGGTCATAAACTTTACCTTCGTAACGCTCATTTTCATAATCATACCGTGCTTTTGCAGCGTGCTGGTAATCAACCCAGAAGTAGGTATAGTTAAGTTTTCTTACATCAGTCTGTTTTTTATTAGCGAATCTTTCATTGGGTGGGTAGTACATCTCTTCAACCACATCGGCAATCTCAAGCACATCCATATCAATTTTTTCATCCCAGTTGATAACGGGAGGATCAATCTCATTGCCTTCATCATCGACTCTAAAGAATTGATAGTCCGGTATCTGTGCTTCTCCAAGCTTGGTTCTCATGATTGAATCGCGTACCCAGTAAACAAACTGCCTGTATTTGTTATTAGTTATTTCAGTCTGGTCCATCCAGAATGCATTAACTGTAACCGAGCGTGAAACAGTGTTCATGGCGAACATCGCGTCCTGGTCACTGGGTCCTGTAATAAAATTACCTGCGGGGATAAATGCCATTTCGAATGGCTCCGGCTCAAAGAATTTCTTTCTTCCCGGTACTCCGACAAGTTCTCCATTATTCCCGGGACCGCATGCTGTAATTAATACTGTTACTGTTAAAACTAGTAGGATTACCTTTTTCATATTGCATTCAAATTTAATACTGCAAGTAAATTAAATTTTTTAAATAATCATAAAAATCTTATACTTTTATAACGCTTGGAACTCCTCCCCAGGCTTAGGTCAAAACAATAATTGACCATAAATTCATGACTGCCTGAAGTACTTTTCCTGATGTCGTTCATCGGGAAATCATAAGCGTATCCAATACGTATTCCATTATACAACTCTATACCTATCATTCCGGTAAGAGCGTCACCTGCTCTATAAGAAACGCCACCCCAGACTTTTTTATTGTATCTGACCGTAGTATTAAGTGTGAGCTGGAATATTTTACCGTCGCTAAAGACAAAAGCAGACGGTAGCAATTCGAAGTTTGGATTGGGCAATCTCACTGTATATCCGGCAGTTGCGTAATATTGCCTGGCGATGTACGGAGAGGCTGTAGTATATTTTATTTTTGGTTCAGTAAGATGAGTTACTGATATGCCTGCGTAATAATTGATGGCATTATAGAAGAGGCCAAAGCCCATATCATAAGTCAGGTGGCTTTCCTTGCCATCGGGAATAAGGGGGTCACCGCTTGGTGGCACAAAGATATCGCCCGAGGGGATATTCCAGGTAGGATCAATTGCTTTGTTAAGCACCCCGGCATTTATTCCTATACCGAGGTTACCATTCCACAGGGGTGTTATGTAGGAATATGAAAGCAATACACTGTTATCATTGTCAAAGCCTGTCTTGTCACTTACAATGGTAAGGCCTACGCCCGAACGAATCTTGAAGGGGCGCACTGCTGCATTGACGTGAAATACTGTTGATGAAGGTGCTCCTTCAAATCCCACCCATTGTTGCCTGTTCATGGCAGTGGCACATATCATTCCGGAACTGCCTGCAGACCCCGGGTTATATAGCATATGATTAAACATAAAAAGGCTGCTTACAGGATCGTTCTGGGAGGAAGCGCCTGTTATCAGAAAAGCTGACAGTATGGTTATCAGTGTAACTTTTTTCATATTATGTTAACCTCGGTTCCGGCCGGGTGAACGGGGTTCAGCTTTTTATATAAATAAAGAAAACAAAAATACATTTTGCGATAAAATAATGCTCAAAAATTAAGCCAACACTTAAGGCTGTTATCATTAACGGATTAAATAAACGAAGTAAAAACAAGAATGTTGCGATAAAAGGTCATTTTTTGATCAACTTATCAATTAATGCGTCTGATGGCCTTCATATATCTCCTTGGTATTTCATTTTCGCCTGCTTGAAGATAATCATTATATGAACATGCTATAAAATGTTTTTCGCCCTTTTTACTAACATATTCTATCCACCAGCGGTTGGTAATGTTACTTTTTATGAACACCAGGTCTTCGTTGCTATCTTCGATGCTGACGTGGTAATTGACAAAGCGCCCCGAATTTTCCTTTTCCAGCACTGATGATTCATTTTGTTTCTGGGCGAAGCCTTCCAGGAAGAACCATATCATCTGTGCAGCCATTGATGTTGTTAGCCTGCGGTTGTCAAGAAGGGGGTTAACCTCGAAAAATCCTGCAGCCTGTAAGGAATCAGACAGGCCGGCATATCTTGCGAGCAGGCATATTTCTTCACCGTAAAAGCCGTTGGGTGATGGTGCGAATGTCCCCGGTGCATCTGCCTGGCGCACCGAAGAAATATCAAAAGTAATAAGTCCTGCATCACGGAACGAGGGCTCTATTTCATGTATGTCGTCCCTCGCTTCACCTATTCTTATAAGGTCATAGTTTAATTTCCTGAAGCGGTTAATCACCTGTGGATCATTCAGGTATGACTGATAGCCGACCACAAGAAAGTTATCAAGATTATTGTTGCCGGTGATAATGTCGGGAAGGTAATTGAATGAATCTTTTTCTCTGCGTTCATTAACCCAGTCGATACGTGAATCAACGGCAGCATAAGTGAATTTACCGGGTATCTTTTTAGCTATTGCGGGTATCAGTGTGCTGCTTCCACCTATAATAAGGGGAAAAGTATTTGTCTCGATAAGGTATTCAACGATATCGCTCAATGCAGCAAGGCTATCATCGAAGCTCACACCTTTTTTCAGGTTGCCAAGGTCGGCTATTTTAATTTTCCCCTGCATCCTGGCCAGCTGGTACAGGTCGGTTCTTATTTCGTCAGGAGCGTTGGCACATCCCTTGTTTGGTGAGCGCCTGTCATCAGGCACGCCCACTATTGCGAGCCGGAAGGGTTTAAGGTCGGTAATCCGGCTGTTTTCCGTGCTGATAACAAGATTACGCGAGAAGCATGATGGTTCAGCCAGGTGAGTCCACAGCGGCTTATCCATACTCACAGGATCAAAATAGTCATTTAAATCAAGCATATTCAGGATATTATTTCTTCTTCTTTTTCTTTGAGCCTGAAGCCTTTTCAATAATTTTCATGCATTCATCCTTCGAAAGTGATTCAGGGTCAGTGCCTTTAGGTATCTTGTAGTTTTTCTTCTTGTATGATATATAAGGGCCATACCGGCCATTAAGGATTACTATATCACCATAGCGCTTTATTTCTTTTTTCCTGTCGGATTCTTTTTTCTCCTTTATAAGTTCAATGGCACGTTCTTTAGTGATATTATATGGGTCGTCTTTCCCTTTCTTCAGGGAATAAAATTTATTTTTATGTTTAACATAGGGTCCGAAGCGGCCGATGCCAACCATTATTTCCTCCCCCTCATACTCACCGAGTGTACGCGGCAGTTTAAACAGTTCGAGTGCTTCATCCAGCTCTATTGTTTCTATCAGTTGTCCTTTTCGCAGGCTGGCGAAGCGGGGTTTTTTATCCTCTGAGGCATCACCTATCTGGACCACAGGGCCGAAGCGCCCCATTTTGGCATATACAGGCTCGCCCGACTCGGGATCGGTCCCCAGTTCTCTAGTCCCCTTTTTCCGGTCGGCTTCTTTCAGGGTTGAGGTCACCTTCCGGTGGAAAGGGCCGTAAAACTCCTCGAGCATTTCATCCCATTCTTTTTCACCTTCAGCAATCTTATCAAACTGTACTTCTATATTGGCCGTGAAATTATAATCGAAAATATTACTGAAATGCTCAACAAGAAAATCATTGACAATGATACCGATATCTTTTGGGAAAAGTTTTGCTTTTTCATAAGCCGTTTTTTCTGTTTTCGTGCTTTCCTTGATGTTACCCCCTGACAGGGTAAGTATATTGACAGTCCTTGGTTCACCCGGCCTGTCTTCACGGCTTACGTATCCCCTGTTCTGTATGGTTGAGATAACTGGAGCATAGGTTGAAGGTCGCCCGATACCCAGTTCTTCCATTTTTTTCACCAGGCTTGCTTCGGTATAGCGGGGCGGAGGTGTTGTATATTTCTCCTGTCCGGTGATCCTGTCGTATTCCAGGGGCATGCCTTTTTTTACAGGTGGAATAACTGTATCAGAACCATAATCACCGTTGGTATCGCTTGATTCCCTGTATACTTTCAGGAAACCATCGAACTTGATCACTTCAGCCTGTGCAATAAAGGGGATATCAGAGTTTGACATTCCAATTTTAATACTTGTCTTTTCGATCTTTGCATCACTCATCTGGGATGCTGCTGTTCTTTTCCAGATAAGATTGTAGAGTTTCTTTTCCTGCTGGTTTCCCTGTACACTCTTTTTATCCATGTAGGACGGCCTTATTGCTTCGTGTGCTTCCTGGGCCCCTTTCGACTTTGTTTTGTATTGCCTTGGCCTTGAGTAGTCATCGCCATATTCTCCCTTTATGGTTTTAGCCGCTGTATTGATGGCCAGCTGCGACAGATTTGTTGAATCGGTTCTCATATACGTTATCTTACCGCTTTCATACAGTCGCTGGGCAACCGACATTGTCTGGGCCACTGAGAACCCCAGCTTCCGGTATGCTTCCTGCTGGAGGGTTGAGGTAGTGAATGGCGGTGCCGGTGAGCGGGTGCCCGGCTTTACATTTATTTCTTTAATATTAAAGACGGCATCGGCGCAGAGCCGGAGAAATGACCTTGCATCCTCTTCCCGGCTGAATTTTTTTGATGCCTCGGCTTTTATTTTTGCCTCTTCGCCATTTCCCATGTTAATTATGAACTCACCGGTGAGCCTGAACGATGATTCGGGTTTGAAAGATATTATTTCACGTTCTCTTTCAACTATCAATCTCAGTGCCACTGACTGCACCCTTCCGGCCGACAGCGAAGGCTGTACTTTTTTCCATAATATGGGTGATATCTCGTAACCGACGAGCCTGTCGAGCACGCGCCGTGCCTGCTGTGCGTTCACGAGGTTGTGGTTTATTCCCCGGGGTGAACTGACAGCTCTATCTATAGCGTCCTTGGTTATTTCGTGAAATACTATTCTTTTTGTCTTTTCAGACGGGAGATCGAGTACCTGCACCAGGTGCCAGGCAATGGCTTCTCCTTCGCGGTCTTCATCAGAGGCCAGCCATACCAGGGAAACATTGCCGGACTGCTTTTTCAGTTCATTAACCACTTTCTTTTTGTCATCGGGTATAATATACTCCGGTTCAAAACCGTTTTCAATATCAATACCTAAATTTTTTTTTGAAAGATCGCGTATATGGCCAAAGCTGGAGACTACCTTAAAATCTTTTCCAAGAAATTTTTCGATTGTTTTTGCTTTTGCAGGCGACTCTACAATAACGAGGTTCACGCTCATATCCATCTGAATTACTTTCCACAATTAGCTCGACAAAGTAAAGCATTTCTGTCACATAGTTCAAAATTAATCTCGATAATTCTTTAATTAATATTTAGTATTTTTGGCCCAAATACCACATCAAAATGGCAAAGAAAGAAGATAAATACAGGAAATATAAAATATGGTTCTGGGCAATATTTGCCACTCCCTTTGTGTTGATAGTCGCAATTTTTATCCTTATCTCTCTTGAGCTGTTCGGACCTATGCCGTCCTTTGAAGAGCTTGAAAACCCGGAGAACAACCTTGCTGCCGAGGTCTATTCAGCCGACGGTGTATTACTGGGTAAATATTTCCTTCAGAACAGGACCTGGGTGGACTATAATGAAATATCTCCTTATGTAACGGATGCACTCATTGCCACCGAGGATATAAGGTTTTATCGTCACTCGGGTATTGACATAAGAAGTCTGATCAGGGTTGTTATAAAGACCATTATCCTGGGCCAGGAGACAGGTGGGGGCTCAACAATAACACAACAGCTTGCCAAGAACCTGTACAGCACGCGCGAAATGATGGAGGACGGCACTGTAAAAAGTCATTCCATAGGATTGGGGCTGGCTAAATTCAAGGAGTGGGCCACGGCAGCGCGTCTTGAAAGAAACTACACCAAGAAAGAGATAATAGCGATGTATCTCAACCAGTATGATTTTCTCTATAATGCCGTTGGTATCAGTTCTGCGTCCTCGGTATATTTCAATACCACACCGGACTCATTGACCGTTGAACAAGCCGCTATAATTGTGGGGATGTTAAAAAACCCGATAAGGTATAATCCCAAAAGGAATCCCGAGAATATGATAGTAAGGCGCAATATTGTACTTTCCCAGATGGGTAAGTATGGCTACATTGAGCCGGAGGTTGCTGATTCGCTGCAGCAGCTACCCATAGAGATCGATTTCAAGGAGCAGGGGCATGATACCGGCCTGGCTACCTATTTAAGGGAATATGTAAGGACGACGATGATAGCCTATGAGCCTGACAGTAATATGTTTCTTTTGCGCAATCAATACCTGGATGCAAAGAAGGAATGGGACAATAATCCACTGTATGGCTGGTGCCGGAAGAACAAAAAGCCTGACGGATCAAATTTTAACCTCTACCGGGATGGTTTGAAGATATTCACCACCATAGATTCGAGGATGCAGAAATATGCGGAGGAAGCTGTTGCCGAGCATCTGTCCCAGGACCTGCAGCCGACATTCAATGAAGTGGCTAAGAGATTTCGTAACCCTCCCTACAGTAATGACCTTTCATCAGAGAAGATTGATGAGCTGATGGAGATTTCGGTGAGACGCACCGACAGGTATAAGAACATGTCGGGGCGGGTATCGGAAGACTCGATATGGAAAGCATTCAATACACCTGTTCCCATGGAGGTTTTCAGCTGGAAAGGGGATATTGACACGGTGATGACGCCATATGATTCGGTTCTCTACTATAAGTATTTTGTAAGATCATCGATGATGGCTATGGACCCTCATACGGGCTATGTAAAGGCCTACGTCGGAGGGCCTGATTTCAGGCACTTCAAGTATGATGCGGTGAACCAGCAAAGAAAGCAGGTTGGATCAACCATTAAGCCTTTTCTGTACACCCTTGCCATGCAGGAAGGATATTCACCCTGCTACGAGGTGGAGAATATACCAAGGGATTTTGAGGATAACGATATAATATGGTCGCCCAGGAGCAGTGGTCCGCGTGAATATCACGGGAAAATGGTTACCCTGAAGTGGGGGCTGGCGAACTCGGAAAACTATATATCGGCATGGCTGATGAAACAGTTCACCCCCCAGGCCGTTGTTGATCTGATGGCAAGGATGGGTATTAACAGGAGGTATATTGAAGCGGTCAACAGTATCTTCCTCGGGACATCTGTTCTGACGCTTGATGAGATGGTAGGGGCCTTCGGCACCTATGCCAACAAGGGTGTTTTTACCGACCCCATCGTAGTAAGCCGGATAGAAGACAAGAACGGTAATGTTATATCACGTTTTACCCCGAGGATAGGGGAGGTGATGAGTGAGGATCATGCTTACCTGATGATAAACCTGTTACGTGCCGTGGTAGACCAGGGAACGGCTATAAGGCTGCGTTTCAAGTATGAGCTGGGAGGCCAGATAGGAGGCAAAACGGGTACGACACAGAATAATTCCAACGGCTGGTTTATGGGTGTCACTCCCAACCTGGTGGGAGGGGTATGGACCGGCTGGGAAGACCAGTCCATACATTTTGAGAGCCTCACGCTTGGCCAGGGTGCAAATATGGCCCTACCCGTTTTCGGGCTCTTCATGCAGAAACTTTATGCTGACCCGGAACTGGGCATAATGGAAGCCGATGAATTTGATGAACCCTCCGGTTTTGATATAGAGCTGGATTGTGATAAGGTGAAAGACCAGGAGGGAATGAGGGATATATATAAGCTTGAAGAGTTCTAGATATCAGGCAAAAAGACGCTTAACAAGTGCCTCAACCTTACCCACCCTCACTATGTTAATCTTATTTCTGCCTTGTTCTCCCGGGCGTGCATATTTTGAAATATATATCTTGGAGAAGCCCAGCCTGGATGCTTCTTTTATTCTCTGATCGATATGGCTCACCGGCCTGATCTCTCCGGACAGGCCTGTTTCACCCGCAAAGCATACATTACGGTCAACAGGTATGTCGAGGTTTGATGACAGCACAGCGCTGATAACGGCCATGTCAATGGCCGGGTCACTCACTTTCAGTCCGCCGGCTATATTCATAAATACATCTTTCACTCCCAGCCTGAAGCCTGCCCTTTTCTCTAGCACGGCGAGCAGCATATTAAGCCGGCGTGTATCAAAGCCGGTGGAGCTTCTCTGGGGTGTGCCGTAAACAGCACTGCTCACCAGGGCCTGGGTCTCTATCATAAAAGGACGTATACCATCGATGGTGGCAGCTATGGCTATGCCACTCAGCACTTCTTCATGCTGGTTTATAAACATTTCAGAAGGATTGGACACCTGGCGCAGCCCTGTTGTGAGCATCTCAAAGATGCCAATCTCCGTTGTGGCCCCGAAGCGGTTCTTTACGGCCCTCAATATACGGTAGATATAGTTACTGTCGCCTTCGAACTGGAGTACCACATCAACAATATGTTCCAGTATTTTTGGACCGGCAAGGCTCCCCTCTTTCGTGATATGGCCTATAAGGATCACCGGGGTGCCCGTTTGCTTGGCATACTTTAAGAGCAGGGCTGCACATTCCCTTACCTGGCTTATGGTACCTGCCGATGATTCAAGGGTGGCAGTGCTGATGGTCTGGATACTGTCTATAATAATTATCTCGGGTTTGATACTTTCAGCACTGTTGATTATTGCCTCAA
This sequence comes from Bacteroidota bacterium, assembly GCA_034659275.1. Classification (GTDB taxonomy): domain Bacteria; phylum Bacteroidota; class Bacteroidia; order Bacteroidales; family VadinHA17; genus UBA9300. Next base: position 19,377 of record JAYEGY010000013.1, read on the forward strand.
GTGATGTTTCTGAATACACATAACAGTATTCATTATTATAACCAAGCCGGATGGCCCTCAGCTTTAGTTGCTCACCGCTCTCTTCACCTGATACGTATAGTATCTTCTTGTTATCCAGATTCATGGCGAGTTGGAGGGCCAGAGTTGATTTGCCCACCCCGGGTTCCCCGCCCAGCAGTATCACGGATCCCGGCACTATGCCTCCTCCAAGGATGCGGTCGGTCTCTTCCATCCCTGAGCTGATGCGGTTCCTCTCCAGGCTTGAAATATCATCCAGCAACTGAGGCTTTGCCTGCCCGTGACTGAAAGAAACAGACTCTTTCCTTTTGGAAGGCACTATTTCTTCCCTGTAGGTGTTCCATTCACCGCATGAAGGACAACGCCCTATCCATTTGGGCGATTCCACGCCGCAATTACTGCAAACCCATGTGGTTTTATTCTTTGCCATCAACTATTTTTTCAGCCTTATGGTCCCTGGGCTTTTTTTTCTTTCCCAGAATAATATAAAATGAAATTGAACCCAAGATAGCAATTAATATCAATTGTGATTCATGTGACAGGGTAGCATAGGCCAGGCCGTCTTTCAGGCTTATTTCGTATATAATATGCAAGCCACGTGACACTATCCAGTGAAAAGCACCTATCCCGCTCTGCACCGGTGCAGCCATTCCCATGGTGCCTATGACCAGAAGAAACACGGCATCACCGAAATGAAGATGTGAGGTTGACGGTATGGCATAAAGGACCACCCATGTCATAATGATATATAAAGTCCATATAAGCAGTGTATGGAAAAGAAACTCCAGTTTGTCTTTCATCCTGGTGAAAGTTTTCAGGCCGCTGATTATGCCTTTAAGAATATCACCTAACCTGGCAAACAGTTTTACCTTCATCAGTCTTTCCCTGTATATGGTCAGCATTAAGATTACAGCCACAATGAATAATATTAATATCGCAATGGTAGTTACCGGGGAAACAAATATTGCGGATAACCTGGCACCCAGTGGCTCCAGTACGTTTTCTTTGAGGAAGGAGTCCATGATATTGCCGCCGGCGAATATCATGATAAACAGAATAATGAACATGCTCACCAGGTCGAATGCCCTTTCGGCTATAACGGTGCCGAAGAGAGTGTCAACAGGTATTTTTTCTTTACGGCCGAGTGCCACGCACCTGGTCAGTTCACCGAGGCGGGGTGCTGCCAGGTTAAAGAGGTAACCTGTCATAACGGCATGGTATGCAGAAGAAAAACTGGGCTTATAACCCAGTGGTTTTATCAATAGTATCCATCGCCTGGCCCTGCTGAAATAAGCCAGTGTGGCTGCGGAGAGGGAGATCAGTACCCATGAATATTTTGCATTTTTCAATTCCGCGAAAACATCAACAAGGTCAATATCCCTGAAAGCTATAAATAAGAGTATTACACTGAGGCCTATGAAGATGCCCAGTTTAATTATCTGCTTAATTCCGTCTTTCAAGATCAGACAAGTTTATTTGTATCGGTGTCGGGAAAGATAAGTGTTGGCTTGAATTTTTTTGCTTCGTTGTGATCTATAATAGCGTATGATATGATAATGATCACATCACCTACCGCCGCCTTTCTTGCAGCGGGGCCGTTGAGGCTGATCGACCCGGACCCGCGTTCTCCTTTGATAACATATGTTTCAAGCCTCTCGCCGTTATTAATATTAACGACCTGCACTTTTTCGTTTTCCATAATATTCGCAGCCTCCATCAGATCTTCATCGATGGTAATGCTTCCCACGTACTGAAGGTTAGCTTCAGTAACTCTGACTTTGTGAATCTTGGATTTCACTACTTCTATAAACATGACTGCAATAGATTAATTACATGGCAAAGTTAATCAACCTTTTGTAAAGTGGAAAGAAAACCCGATATTATCGATCAGCCTTACATCACCGGCATATACCGCTATACACCCGGTGTAACTTTTGTTGCTACTGATGTCGTTTACGGAATCCAGTGGCATCAGGTCGTTATTATCAACTATTTCAAAGTACTCAACACTTAAACCCTCCACCGCGTTTATTTCTGATATTACATTGTTTTTCAGTGTGTTAATATCAAAAGGCACAAACTGTTCATGGTACTTCTTGAGTGTTTGATAAATAATGCCGGCTTTTTCACGCATTGCCGGAGACAATCTCTCATTCCTTGAGCTTAGTGCCAGTCCGTTGTCTTCCCTGACAATGGGACATCCGATTATTTTTATATCAAGTTCTTTTTGTTTAACCAGTGTTTTTATCACTGCCAGTTGCTGGAAATCTTTACGGCCGAAGTAAGCCCTGTCGGGCTTACACAGGTCAAACAATATATTTATTATACGCACCACACCCATAAAATGACCGGGCCGGTGTTTACCTTCCATTATCTTATCCAGGTGGCCGAGGTCTATCGGGGGTATTTTTTCGTTTCTGTAAATATCATCAGCCCCGGGGGTAAACACTATATCATCAGTACCTAATATGGCGGAGAGTATTCGCAGGTCTACATCCAGGGTACGGGGATATTTAACAAGGTCAGTGGCGTCATTGAATTGGGTAGGATTGACGAATATACTGACAATGGTAATATCATTGTCCCTGATTGATTGTTCAACCAATGATGTATGACCGGCATGGAGGGCACCCATTGTTGGCACCAGGCCGATGCTTTTACCTTTTTGTCTTCTGACCTCGCTCCTGAGAGCGGCTGTAGTATCTATTTGTTTCATCCCGGCTTTAATAAATTGCTCGGCCGGTCAAATTTAGTCAAAAAATCAATATGCTGGCTCGTGGATTCAGGTATTGGAATATTTTTGCTAACTTTGCAATCTGTTATTAAAAGGCCAAATGGATAGTAAGAAGGTATTATTCGTATCACAGGAAATAACTCCTTATTTGACAGAAACAGAGATTTCCACCATCAGCAGATATTTGCCTCAGGGGATACAGGAGAGGGGGAAAGAGATAAGGACGTTCATGCCGCGATACGGTTGCATCAATGAACGGCGCAACCAGTTGCATGAGGTGATACGTTTATCGGGAATGAATTTGATAATAGATGATACTGACCATCCCCTGATCATCAAAGTTGCAAGCATCCAGGCTGCGAGGATGCAGGTTTACTTTATTGATAATGAAGATTATTTCCATCGCAAGCATGTAGTAAGAAACGCCAAAGGGGAGGAATATTCCGATAACGATGAGCGTACAATATTTTTTGCACGAGGAGTGCTGGAAACGGTTAAGAAGTTGAGGTGGCCCCCCGATATAGTTCATTGTCATGGCTGGATGGCTGCACTGGTTCCCCTTTATTTGCGTACGGTATATGAAGACGATCCGATTTTTGTCGATGTGAAAATTATTTATTCCGTATACAATAACGATTTCAAAAAACCGTTCAGGGAAACGTTCCCTGATAAACTGGTTTCTGACGGGATCGATAAAAAATACGTTGATTTTCCGGGGAGGGCCGATTTTTATACTATTTCTAAATTAGCCATTGATCATTCGGATGGCATAATTATTGGTAGTAAGGAGATAAATAACGAAGTGAAGAAATATATTGAGTCACAGGATAAGCCTGTACTGGGATATCAAGATGAAGAGGAATATATTGATGCGTATAATGAATTTTATGATAAAATTGTCTGAACATCCACGCTCTGCGGTTACGATAATAAGATCACTTAAGAAACAAATACACAAAATACTGGTACTACCTGTGCTGGTGACATTTTTTGTTATGTCATGTGAGGAAGACCCCGCCTCCATAGGAGAGGGCATACTGCCCCAGTCTGATTTTGACAGTATAGTGGCCATTGACACCATAGGCGTTGAGATGTATACACTCTTCTCTGACTCTGCAACATCAATGCAGCCCACGGTTTCCTACCTCGGGAAAATCCTTGATCCTTATTTTGGTCTTACAAGTTCTGATTTTGTAAGCCAGTTATGGATAGCAGCCGAGTGGCCGGCCGATGGCTTCACTATAGATTCGGTGAAAATGAAGTTTGAAATAACAGATGTTATGGGAGAGATGGTAGGCACGAATACTCTTAACATATATGAGATTGCTGAAAAACTATCAGCAGACTCAACCTACCTGGTAAGCAGTGATGTTCCCATTAAAGACCTCATGGTATCGGTTGAGATACCGCCCTTAGAGGAAGGCACTGATACCGTTCTGACCATGGATCTGCCTTTATCGTTTGGTGAATATTTGCTGAGGGACACATCAATACTATACCTCCGGAGCGACACTGTTGACTGGAGGGACTTTTTCTACGGACTTTATTTTGAATATCCGCAGACGGATAACTATCATATGCTGCAGTTAAACATGGTTAAAAGCAGTGAGTCAACAAGCTCTTATGCCGGTGCAACCATAGTTATTTATTATACCAATGGTATGGGCTACGAGAGAACTTACGCGTTTACCATAAATCCCAGGTGTATGCTTTACAACAGGTACCTGCACGACTTTGAAGCGGCTGAGCCGGATAAAAAAATAAAATATATAAATGAGCCGATTAGGGATACACTTGCTTATGTGCAATCTATGGAAGGCGTATATTCAAAACTATCTATTCCCGGGCTTGAGTTCCTTAGGTTGGTACCCTATGATGTAGCGATTAACAAAGCCAGGCTCTATCTGCCTGTATACATTAGCGGACCTGATTATACAGAAGAGATGGTACCCGGAAACATTTATATGCGGTATGACAGCGCAGGGGTAAAGAGGGTACTGTCGGATTATTTTATTGACCCTTCATTTCTTGACGGTACTTATAACAAGGTGAATGATCTTTACAAGGTCAATATTTCAAATTTTGTGCAGAACTACATTGAGGGAAGGGTAAATGAACCCGTTATAGAAATTTATTTACCCGAGCTCAGCACAAAGAACCTTATCTTAAAAGCCAACAGGGAAAGTGAAGATGCCGTCAGGTTTGAGCTTACCTATACTGTCCTATAAGAACCCGGGGATATCATCTTTTAACATATTGCTCTTCATAGTATTTTTCATAATCTCCTGACAGTACATTGAGCAACCACTCTTCATTCTCCAGGTACCAGTCGATAGTTTTGCTCATTCCCTCCCTGAAGTTATGATCCGGAGACCAGCCCAGTTCATTAATTATTTTGGAGGGATCGATAGCATATCGTTTATCATGACCGGCACGGTCCTTAACGAAGGTGATGAGTTTTGCCGACTCACCGGCCGGTCTTCCCAGTTTTTTGTCCATCAGTTCACTGAGAAGATATATAAGATCAATATTTTTCCACTCGTTATTACCCCCGATATTGTAGGTTTCACCATGCTTTCCCCTGTGGAAAATAAGATCAACAGCCTTTGCATGGTCTTCCACGTAGAGCCAGTCCCTGATATTTTCTCCTTTCCCGTACACGGGAACCTCCTTCCCTTTTTTAATGTTATTGATGGCAAGGGGGATAAGCTTTTCTGGGAACTGGTTCGGCCCGTAATTATTTGAACAGTTGCTTATGACCACCGGCAGGCCGTAGGTGTTGAAATAAGCACGCACGAAGTGGTCCGAGCCGGCTTTGGATGCGGAGTAAGGGCTGCGGGGATCGTAGGCAGAGCTTTCGGTGAAACGACCGACATTTCCCAGTGAACCGTAAACCTCGTCGGTGGATATATGGTAAAAGATTTTTCCTTCGGCCTCGGTCCATATTTTCCTCGAGGCATTGAGCAGGTTAACCGTACCTATAATATTGGTATAGACAAATTCTTTTGGTGATGATATTGACCTGTCGACATGTGATTCAGCTGCCAGGTGAATAATGCCGTCAAACTGGTATTTATCGAACAATGAAAATACGGCATCTTCGTCTACAATATCTATCTTCTCGAACCTGTAGTTGTCGGCTTTCTCAATATCTGTAAGGTTCCGGAGATTGCCGGCATAGGTCAGTTTGTCTGCATTGACAAGCAGGTAAGACGGGTAATTCCTTACGAACTGGCGCACCACATGAGATCCTATAAATCCGGCACCGCCTGTTATTAATACTGATCTGTTCATATTTTTCTGTGATACTTTATTTCAGGTTACGATAACTGAGTTCCCAGTCCCATGCAGATTTCATGGCTTCATCGAGGGAATATTTCGTTGACCAGCCCATCTCCTTATTGGCCCGCGAAGGGTCGGCCCATATCTTCTCAATATCACCGGGTCTTCTTCCAACGACCCGGTATTTCAGTTTTTTCCCCGATACCCTTTCAAAGGATTTTATCGCTTCAAATACTGACACTCCTTCGCCTGTTCCGAGGTTAAATATTTCGTAGTTGTCCTTATTCTTATCTTCGAGGAGTCTTTTCAGTGCAACCACGTGTGCCTGCGCCAGGTCAACAACGTGCAGGTAATCACGAATGCATGATCCGTCGGGTGTGTCATAGTCGTCGCCAAACACTTTCAGTTCATCCCTTACACCTGCGGCTGTCTGTGTAATAAAAGGCACCAGGTTTTCAGGTACGCCTATGGGCAATTCCCCTATATGTGAGGAGGGATGTGCACCTATTGGATTGAAGTACCTCAGTGAAATACCCTTGAGTTTTTTATTGGAATGCAGGGTATCTCTTATTATGTCTTCACCTATCTTTTTTGTATTCCCGTAAGGCGAAACGGCTTCCTGTATGGGGGAATCTTCGGACACCGGCAATTTATCCGGTTGACCATAGACTGTACACGATGAAGAGAAGACCATTGAAGGGATATTGAAGTTTTGCATGCACTGCAAGAGGTTAATAAGGGATACAAGGTTGTTATGGTAATACAGCAGTGGTTTTTCCACTGATTCACCCACGGCTTTATAGGCAGCAAAATGTATGATGGATTCAATATCAGGATTGAGAGAAAAAAATGCTTCCAGCCTGTCCATATTGCACAGGTCAATTTCCTCAAATACCGGCTTAGTGCCTGTAATGCGTTCAATTCCGTCAAGTACTTTAATATCCGAATTAGCCAGATTATCAATTATAAAGACATCAAAGCCTTCATTCTGCAGTTCAACAACAGTATGCGATCCTATATAACCTGTTCCTCCCGTGACCAGTACTTTGTTTTTCATTTTTTATAAGCTCCAGTAAGTTAATTTCTTTATTTTACCCCTGTACATACCTTTTATGTCAACAAGTATTCCGTTTTTATCCAGTAATTTTGCAAAATAATCTTCACCGAGCTCAAGATACTGTGCATGGTTCACCGCAACAATCACCGCATCATATTTGCCTGACGGTTTATCCTTCAGTTCCAGGCCGTATTCTTTTTTTACATCACCGGGATCGGCATTGGGATCCACCACATCAACGGCACAGCCGAAATCAACCAGTTCATCTATAACATCGACCACCTTAGAATTTCTTATGTCGCTTACATTTTCCTTGAATGTTATTCCCATTATGAGTGTTTTTGCTCCTTTAGGGCTTTTAGACGCTGCGATGATTTTTTTTACTGTTTGTTTTCCTACATAGCCTCCCATGCTATCGTTAACAAATCGTCCTGAATCGATCATCTGGGGGTGATAACCCAACTCCTTGGCCTTATAGGACAGGTAATAGGGATCGACACCTATACAGTGGCCTCCCACGAGCCCGGGAAAGAACTTCAGGAAATTCCATTTTGTCCCTGCTGCTTCAAGGACCTCATAGGTGTTGATACCCATCCTGTTGAATATTATTGACAGTTCATTCATGAAGGCAATATTAATATCCCTCTGGGTGTTCTCGATGATTTTCGCAGCTTCGGCCACTTTAATTGAGCTTGCCCTATGCACTCCCGCATCGATTATCAATTCGTATACCCGTGCTATTTCTTCAGCTGATTGCTCATCACAGCCACTGGTGACCTTTACTATTGAATTGAGGGTGTTGATTTTATCCCCCGGGTTTATCCTCTCAGGAGAGAAGCCTGCCTTGAAATCGTTGCGATATTTCAGGGAGGATAATTTTTCAAGCACCGGGACACAGTCTTCCTCGGTACACCCCGGGTAGACAGTAGATTCATATACCACGTAATCTCCCTTTTTCAGTATTTTGCCCACGGTTTCGGATGCCGCCATCACCGGCCGCAGGTCGGGCAGGTTATGCTTATCGGTGGGTGTGGGCACTGCTATTATATGAAAAGAAGCTTCTTTAAGTTCTTCCGGGTCGCTTGTAAAATGTATATTGATATCGTCAAAGGCTTCATCAGGGACTTCACCATTAGGATCAACGCCCTTCTTCATGCTTTCAAGCCTGTCAGCACGTATATCAAAACCTATTACTTCTATTTTCCTGGCGAAAGCCAGTGCTATTGGCAGGCCTACATATCCCAGGCCTATAACTGATAATTTAGTCTTTCCTTCAACTAGTTCTTTGTACATCTTTATATTTTATTAATGATATCAAAAGCAAAAGGATGTATTTCACCTTTACTTGTTTGAGCTTTACTGTTACGTATTTCATATACTGTCTGCACCGAATTACGTGCATCACTCAGTCCAAAGCCCGCTCCTGAGAGGATCTGCCTGTATGTTTCATTATGGAGGTCAGTAAAGCCCCCGCTGAATTCTATCTCCTCACCTTCAACACGTATTGAACGGTATGTTCTCTGGTCTTTCTGTTTTATTTCATCCGGCAGGTCATTATAGTCTATGCTGAGGAACCATCGTACCCTGGCATTCTCCAGTTCGAGGTAGCCGGCTGCCTTGTCTTCTTCGAGGAGGTGAACGTAATTGTTCTTTACATCACCGAAGACCCAGCTGAGCATGTCAAAGAAGTGTATGCCTATATTGGTGGCCACCCCTCCGGATTTCTGAATGTCACCTTTCCATGAAAATTTATACCAGTTACCCCTGCTGGTGATATATGTAAGGTCAATATCATGGTTGAGTTTTTGTTTCTCCTTCATTATTTGTTCCCTGAGGGCAAGGATTGAAGGGTGAAGCCTCAGCTGCAGTACGGTATATACTTTTTTCCCTGTTTCTTTCTCTATCTCCTGCAGGGCATCAATATTCCAGGGGTTAAGGACAATGGGTTTTTCGCAGATGGCATCGGCCCGGTGCCTGAGGGCGAATCTTATATGTGAGTCGTGCAGGAAATTAGGTGAGCATATACTTACATAATCAATCTTTATGCCCATTCTCTTAAGTTTTTCAAAGTGACGGTCGAAGCGTTCAAACTCAACAAAAAAATCGCTGTCAGGAAAATACTGGTCTATGATACCCACGCTGTCAAAGGGGTCGAGGCTGGCAAGGAGGTTATTACCCGTTTGTTTTATCGCTGCAAGGTGCCGCACTGCTATGTAGCCTGCCACACCTATCAGCCCGAAATTTTTTGGTCTGTCACTCATAGGTCTTTTTTATGAACTGTAAAACTAATCAATAATTTTAGAAACCTCATTTCCCGCGAGCCTGTATTTATCCCCGCTCTCAGGACATACGGCTATGTTATCATCATTGAATTCAAGCCTGTGCCCGTATTCGCTCATCCAGCCTACGTGCTTTGCCGGATTACCTATAACAAGTGAATATGGTTTTACCTCGCGGGTAAGCACAGCTCCTGCGCCTATAAATGCATATTCACCTATATTGTTACCACATATGATTGTTGCATTTGCTCCTATGGTTGCTCCTTTGCCAACAATTGTCTTTACATACTGATCACGACGTACCACCGCACTCCTGGGGTTGACTATGTTGGTAAAGACCATTGAAGGTCCAAGGAAGACATCATCTTCACATATCACACCGGTATACACCGATACATTATTCTGTACCTTGACATTATTACCCAGGATAACTCCCGGTGATATCACCACGTTTTGCCCCAGGTTACATTTTTCGCCCAGTTCGGCACCGGTCATAACATGGGTGAAATGCCATATACGGCATCCCTTACCTATTTTGCAGCCTTCATCAATAACTGCTGTTTCGTGAGCAAAATAATCATCCATGATTTACTTTTCTTCGAAAAACTTATAAATATTGTCGCATATATACTTTAGCTGGTCAATGGTAAGTTCTGTGTGCATCGGGAGGGACAGTACAGAGCTGCATAAGGATACGGTCACCGGAAATGCCTCATCTTTAATATCCGGGTAACTATAGGCTTTTTGTTTATGCATAGGCACGGGGTAATACACCATTGACGGTATGTTCTTTTCTGCAAGGTACTTTTTCAGTTTATCCCTGTCGTTGGGATCTGTCTTTATAGTATACTGGTGAAAAATATGTGTTGACTTGTTCGATCTGTAAGGGGATATCACCCTGCTGGTCTGGCTTAACTGCCTGTCATAAAAGGAAGCGGCATTCCGGCGTGCGTTATTGTATTCATCGAGGTACCTGAGTTTCACCCTGAGTATGGCAGCCTGCAGTGCATCAAGCCTTGAATTCACACCTATATCGTCATGGTAATATTTCCTGGTGCTGCCATGGTTGGTAATACTGCGTATCGTGGTTGCCAGTTCGTCATCATTGGTAAATATTGCACCGCCGTCACCGTAACACCCAAGGTTCTTTGACGGGAAGAAGGATGTGCAGCCCACGTCACCCATGGTACCGGCTTTTTGTCTTGTGCTGTCGGAAAATATATAGTCAGTTCCTGTTGCCTGGGCGGCATCCTCGATAACAAAAAGTTTATGTTTGCGGGCTATTTTCAGTATCTCCTCCATATCGGCTGAATGGCCGAATAAATGCACAGGTATTATTGCCCTTGTCCTTGGGCTTATTGCTTTCTCAATGGCTGCGGGTGATATATTAAAGGTATCCGGTTCAGGTTCCACAAAGACGGGCCGTAGACCAAGAAGTGCAATAACCTCCACGCTGGCAATGAAAGTAAAATCGGTAATTATCACTTCGTCACCCGGCTTCAGGTCAAGTGCCATCATTGCCACCTGGAGGGCATCGGTGCCGTTAGCACAGCTGATAACATGCTTAACCCCAAGGTAAGAGGCCAGTTCTTCCTCAAAATGTTTTACTTCAGGCCCCCGTATAAAAACAGAGGAATCAATTACTGACTGTATAGCGGAGTCGATTTCGTTCTTTATTCTATCATACTGACCCTTAAGGTCAACCATTCTCAGTTCTTTCATTTCATTCCTTATTTTCAGAGATAGGAACAGCGAAGATAATATTTAGATTGCTGAGATGAAATAAATATTCAAAGACTTTTACTATTTTTGTATTCAAGAGAGCAGATTAATATGAAAGATCTCAGTCCGTTCATAAGGGAGCTGTTATTCAGCCACGATTGTGTTATCCTTCCCGGCTTTGGGGGTTTTATAGGCAATTATACGCCGGCGAGGATAGACAGGGATACACATACTTTTCATCCTCCGGTGAAGGCTATTTCCTTTAACACCAGGCTCAGCCATAATGATGGATTGCTGATAGGCAAGATATCAGAGAAAAAAGGTATAGGGTATGCTGATTCAAAGCGCATAGTGGAAGATTATATCAGTGGAATGAGGGATAAGCTAGACAAGGGCGAACGTGTACAACTGGAAGGGATAGGTCATTTCCAGTTGAACAAAGAGGGAAGCCCGCTGTTTGAACCCGACAATGATATTAATTATCTCCTGGATGCTTACGGGCTATCAGCATTTACAAGGGAGCCGGTTGAGGATTATGATATATCAAAAGCTGTCATCAGGCAACGCGACAAAGATCCCGTTGTAATGGCTAAGCGCAGGAGGATGATCTGGAGGGCAGCTGTGGCTATACCTTTTGTCCTGGCCATGATAGTTGTTCCCCTGAAGACCGACCTCTTCCAGTCCAATGCCGGTCTTAACCTCCTTGCAAAGGTCGAGTTTGAAGAGATAAAGACAGCACAGGATGAGTTATTCAGGGAAATGCCTGAAACACACAGGGTAGGTGAAAACGTGCCTGTGGATGAAACGGAGGGTGTTGATGAAAATGTAAATAAGGCAACATCTGCTGAGACCGTGGAAAGTCCTTTTACTGAAGAACAGGAATCGGTAACCCGTGGTGCAGATGTTTATTACCTTATAGTGGGGAGTTTCAAGGATGATGGTAATGCAGATCGACAGTTCAATGATATTGCCGGCAAGGGTTACAATCCTGAATTATTAAGGGCAGAAAACGGTTATTACAGGGTTTCCGTCGAATCATTCGTTACCAGGCAGGAGGCAATTGATGAACGTAACCGGCTGAGTGAGGTGTTTGAAGCAATCTGGATCTGGGAAAAGAAATAGGCTATCGTATCCTGCTTCCGTTTTTTGTTTTATCCGAAGGAGATATAAATACCAGGTTGCCGTCGTCTTCTTCGGCCATCAGTATCATTCCCTGAGATTCAATACCTTTTATCTTTCTTGGCTCAAGGTTAAGCAGTACCGTTACCTTTTTATTTATGACAGTAGACGGGTCGAATTGTTCGGCTATGCCTGCAACAACGGTTCTTGTGTCTATGCCGGTGTCAAGGGTCAGTTGAAGGAGTTTTTTAGTCCGGGGCACCCGGGTGGCACCGGTAACAGTTGCAGTGCGAATATCCATCTTTGTAAAATCATCAAAGCTTATCGTTTCTTTTACAGGTTCTGATTCTTTTACTGTATCGTCATTTTGCTTTTTTGTTTCCATAAGCTTATTGAGCTGTTTTTCCACTTCTTCATCTTCGATCTTCCTGAAAAGTAATCCCGGTTTCTTTATCTTATGACCCGGGTTAAGGAGATCATCCCTTCCGGCATTTCCCCATTCCATTACTCCTATATTAAGCCATTCCCTTAATTTTTTTACTGAAAAGGGCAGGAAGGGATCCAGTATAATGGTTAAGTTGGCGGTTATCTGCAGGGCTATGTTCAATATTGTCTTAACCTTTTCCCTGTCATTTTTGATCACTATCCAGGGCTCTGTGTCGGCAAGATACTTATTACCCAGCCTTGCCAGGTTCATTGCTTCTTTCAGGGCTTCCCTGAACCTGAAAGTGTCGAGTGCAGAAGCCACTTTATCCTTAAGTGCCGCTATCTCTGCCAGCACTTCCCTGTCGTATTTGTCTGTTCCGGACAGGGGCGGTACTTCACCGTCGAAATATTTATTGGTAAGCACCAGGGCGCGGTTTACAAAATTACCGAGTATGGCTACCAGTTCATTATTGTTTCTCGACTGGAATTCTTTCCAGGTAAAGTCATTATCTTTTGTTTCCGGGGCACTGGCGCACAGGGCATAGCGCAGCACATCCTGCTCGCCGGGGAATTCCTCCAGGTATTCATGCAGCCACACCGCCCAGTTTCTGGATGTTGATATTTTGTTGTTCTCGAGGTTCAGGAACTCGTTGGCCGGCACATTGTCAGGCAGGATATATGAGCCTTCGGCTTTAAGCATCACAGGGAAAATAATACAGTGAAAGACTATATTATCCTTGCCGATGAAATGTATCATTCTTGTTCCCGGGTCTTTCCAGTATTTTTCCCAGTCATCGGTAAGCTCCCGTGTTGCTGATATGTATCCTATTGGTGCATCAAACCATACGTAGAGCACTTTACCTTCCATTCCTTCAACGGGCAGGGGCACACCCCAGTCGAGATCCCGGCTCACCGCTCGTGGTTGCAGTCCCTGGTCGAGCCACGATTTGCACTGTCCGTAAACATTAGCTTTCCATTCTTTATGGTCCTCCAGGATCCATTTCCTGAGCCATCCTTCAAATTTGTCAAGGGGTAAATACCAGTGTTTTGTTTCTTTCATCACAGGTTTTGTGCCGCTGACCATCGAACTTGGATTGATCAGATCAGTGGGGCTTAATGAGGTACCGCAGCTTTCACACTGGTCGCCGTAAGCATCGGGATGACCACAGTGCGGACATGTACCTGTTATGTAGCGGTCGGCCAGGAAACACCCGGCTTCATTATCGTAATACTGCTCTGTGGATTGTTCAATGAATTCACCCTTTTTGTAAAGGGTGGTGAAGAAATCTGAAGCTGTCTCGTAATGTATGCTGTTGGTTGTCCTTGAATAAATATCGAATTCGATGCCGAAGTCTTCAAAAGCCTTCTTGTTAAGAGCGTGATAATAATCAACTACCTCCTTCGGTGTAACGCCTTCTTTCCTGGCTTTCAGTGTTATGGGCATCCCATGCTCATCAGATCCGCATATGGAAATGACATCCTCTCCTTTTATTCTGAGGTACCTGGTATATATGTCACTGGGCACATACACACCTGCCAGGTGTCCGATGTGTATGGGACCGTTAGCATAGGGAAGTGCTGAAGTGATCAGGTGTCGGTCAGGTTTCTTCATACTATTTTTTTCTCCGTATCCTTATAGGTTGGTAAATTGAGACAAAGATAAACAATATATGGAATGGTGGTAACTTACCTCGCTGCGCGAGGCAAATTACTTTATTCCTATTATCTTTACCATGTCATGAAAAAAATAATCAAACCCCCTGCTTTGAAGGAAAGCGACAGGGTGGCTGTGATTGCACCTGCCGGCCTGGTAGACCGTGAAGTAATTGAACCTGCAATAGAAAAACTGGAATCATGGGGACTGGAGGTGGAAAGAGGGGATGCCCTTTATGAGCGTTTTGGTGTGTTTGCCGGCGCAGATGCACGTCGGCTGGCTGACCTGCAAAAGGCGCTTGACGACCCTGGCATAAGAGCGATAATATGCGCAAGGGGGGGGTATGGAATGTCGAGGATTATACGCAGTGTGGATTTCAGGGCTTTCAGAAAAAATCCCAAATGGGTAGCCGGATTCAGTGATATAAGTGTACTGCATCTTTTCATTAACTGTAACTTAGGGATAAGCACCCTGCATGCCGAGATGCCACTTAATTTTCATAAGAATGAAGAAAATTCAGCTACACTGGTAACATTGAAGAAATCACTTTTTGAAGGGCCCCAGGATTATGATTGGAGCACCGGTCCAAAAAGGGATGGTACAGCAGAAGGCATTCTCACAGGAGGCAATCTATCACTCATCAGTAATCTCCTTGGCACGGAAATTAAGGAGTACCTGAAGGGTAAAATATTGTTTATTGAAGAGAACGGTGAATATTTTTACTCACTGGACAGGATGATCACGGGACTGCGACTTGCAGGTGTCTTTGAAAAGATAAAAGGTTTGATTATCGGTGGTTTATCCAATATAAAAGAGTCTGAAGTTAGATATTCCTCAGGGGCTGATGACATAATAATGGAAAGCGTAAGTGAATATGCTTTTCCCGTGGCTTTCGGTTTTCCCGCCGGTCATATTAAAGACAACAGGGCACTGGTCCTCGGTGCGGGTATTAATCTTGAGGTGTCGGGCGGAAAGGCTGTTTTGCGATACCTCTAAGATCAGAAAGCGGCCAGCAGGAGGTTAATATCTTTGGACAGCAGGTTGAATTTCTGCCCGAGGGTTTCATTTGTGAGCATGCCCTTGTAGATATAAACACCATCATTCAGCCCGGTATAGCTTTTTAACATTGTATCCAATCCACCCTGGTCGGCCATCTCCTGTATCAGGGGGGTGAATACATTGCTTAATGCTATTGATGCGGTGCGGGCCACCCTGGAAGGCAGGTTCCAGGCGGAGAAATGTATCACCCCGTGTTTTTCATATACGGGGTCCTGCAGATCACGGCATTCCATGGTTTCAATGCAACCACCTCTGTCAATGCTGAGATCGATGAGGAAAGAGCCCTTCTTCATTTTCTTTACCATATCTTCAGTGATAAAGTACCAGGGCCTGAGATCTTCAATCTGTATTGCGCCAATTAGGACATCGGCTGATTTAAGTGCTTTATTCAGTACCCGGGGGTGGTACACCGAGGTTTGCAGTCTCTGCCCCAGTATCGACTGGAATTTTCTGAGCGTATGGACTGAATTATCAAAGATCTTTACTTCAGCACCAAGTCCCAAAGCCGCCCTTGCTGCATATTCACCTGCCGTACCCGCACCTATTATAACAACTTCTGTTGGTGTCACACCCGAAATACCTCCCAGCATAACTCCTTTGCCACCATGTTGGTTACTGAGGTATTCGGATGCAATCAGCACTGCAGTGACACCGCTTATCTCGCTCATTGATTCAACTACGGGTAATTCGTCATGCTTATCCCTTATTTTTTCAAAAGCAATGGCAGTGATATTTTTGCGCATCATGGACATAAGGGTAGCTTTGTTTTGCTTAAGCACTTTGAGAAATGAAAGTACTGTTGACCGCTCACGCAGCTTTTCAACTTCGTCCTTTGAAAAAGGAGCCACCTTTATTATCAGGTCGCATTTAAAAACTTCTTCACCTGTTTTTGTTATGAGGGCCCCGTTTTCACTGTAGTCTTTATCCGAATATTTCGAACCACTACCCGATCCTTCCTGCACACACACCTTGTTGCCTGCTTCAACGAGTATATTAACTGCTTCGGGGGTGAGGGCAACCCGTTTTTCGTTCTCTTCGGATTCGCGGGGTATCCCTATACTTATTTTTTTCTTTTTCAGGCCTGTTTCCAGGAGCTCTTCCTGCGGCAAAAGGGCCGTGCTGGAAATATATTTATCCTTTTTTTCTTTCTCCTGCATGGGAGCGCATTTTATGATGAAACCAAAGGTAAAAAAATAATTGATGTGGAGCAATAATTGAAATATTCCATAAAAAAAGCAATTATATTTGCACTGGGGGGAAAACACCATAAGCAGAATACTCAATGCAGATATTAATTGAAAATACAGACCAGTTACCTGCGGCTGCGGAAGAATTTATCAGGTCTACCGGGGGTCACAATATTTTTGCTTTCTATGGTTCGTTGGGAGCCGGTAAAACCAACCTGATAAAAGCCATATGCTATAAACTGGGGAGTATTGATATCGTAACAAGCCCCAGTTTCACGCTGGTGAATGAATATAAAACGTGGAATGGTGATGTATTATACCATTTCGACTTCTTCAGAATAAAAGATCAGGAAGAAGTCTTTGATTTTGGTTTCGAAGAATACCTGATGTCAGGAAAAAAATGTTTCATGGAGTGGCCAGAAAAAGTGGAGTCACTGCTCCCGGAGGACACTGTAAAGGTACATATTATGGTTAAGCCTGATTTGACCAGGATCGTTGAAGTGAGCGATTAACCCACCTCAGCCTTATTTCTTTACTTTGGTTCCAGGCTTGCCACGGGGATCAGGAGTTCCTGCAATGAGATACCTCCATGCTGGAAAGTGTTCCTGTAATATTTCGCGTAATAATTATAGTTGTTAGGATAAACAAGGAAATCATAATTACGGGCGAAGATATACCGGGAAGAGATATTTGATTTTGGTAATCCTGCCCTGTGTGGGTCGGTAATATCAAACACTTCGGATGAGCGGTAATCGAGATTCCTGCCCAGCTTATACCTTAAATTGGGCGAGGTGCTCCTGTCTCCCGTTACCTTAACAGGATTGTTAACCCTGATGGTGCCATGGTCCGTGCTTATTATAACCTTTACCTTTTCAGAGCTCAATAATTGAAGCAATTCATACAGTGGAGAGTGTGTGAACCAGGAGAGGGTGAGTGACCTGTATGCGGGTTCGTCATTGGCCAGATCCCTTATAATATCTATTTCGGTACGTGCATGTGAAATAAGGTCGACAAAATTATAAACCAGGACATTAAGGTCCATACCGAGAAGATCGGGGATCATGTCATTTACCTTTTTACCCCCTGCATTACTGCTTATCTTAATATATTTCCACTTTATGTCGAGGGAAAGCCGGGTGAGCTGTTTAGCAAGCAATGCGCTTTCATGCTGATTTTTCCCTTCTTCTTCATCGTCATAGACCCATAATTCAGGATATTGCTTCTGTATATCCAGTGGCATCAGGCCGCTGAACAAGGAATTTCTCGAATACTGGGTTGAGGAGGGCAGTATACTGTAATATACTGACTCCCCGGCAATCCTGTACAATGAAGTTAATTCTTCCGATATTATCTTCCATTGGTCATAACGCAGGTTATCAATAAGTATAAAGAACAATTTATCCTGCTTACCGAGAAGGGGAAATACTTTTTCTTTCATCAGCGAGGGACTCATTAGCGGTTTATTACTGTTTTCATTCCCCATCCATGATAAATAATTAGCTGATATAAACTTGGCGAAGGCAGCATTTGCTTCCTGCTCCTGCATCAGGAATATATCGCGCAAATTGATGTCATTAGTCTTATCAAGTTGTATATCCCAGTAGACAAGCTTTTTATAAATGTCTATCCATTTGTCGCTATTATCGGCTTCACTTATTAGCTGGCTAATCTTCCTGAAATCGACCTGGTAACCACTTGTGGTTTTTTCAGTTACAAGTCTCTGGCTATCAGTATTTTTTTTTACGCACAGGAGTATCTGGTTTGGTTTTACCGGCTTTATCAGGTAATCGGCTATATGTGATCCTATGGCGTCATCCATGATATTTTCTTCCTCGCTCTTTGTAATCATTACTACCGGCACAGTCGGTTTTACCTGTTTTATTTCCTTCAGGGTATCTATGCCGCTCATTCCGGGCATATTTTCATCAAGCAGTATTATGTCATAGTTATTGGTACTCACCAGGTCAACGGTATCGTTGCCGTTGGTGCAGGTTTCAACCTCATAGCCCTTTTCTTCCAGGAACATAATGTGAGGTTGCAATATTTCTATTTCATCATCAGTCCAGAGAATTCTTATTTTTCTCATAGTATGAAATATTAATTGTCCAATACCTCTGCAAAGTTAAATCACTTAAGGTAGTTTTCCCTGAAAAATAGATAATATCTGTCGGCATCTTTATCAGAAATAAAACTGTCATAGTTGGTCGAGCTTATGATAAAGGTAAGCACTTCGCCTTCTCCCGTGGTCCTGAGTATGTCAGAAGGGGTGAAATTATTATAATATTCCATTGCAGATGAAATATTTTCAAATGTGCCGACAGTGATCTGTATGTATTTATCGTCAATCAGCTCGCCGCGTGTATTATAATTCTCATTGGTATAATTATCGATATTATAGTTTATCACATCAAAGGCCATCCTGTTCATATCAAGCCCTGTTTCTTTGAATATTATTATAAACCTGTAAGGTGGGGCATCAAGGGTGTCGTACAGTTGAACAGCAATCTTTATTTCCTCCTCTTCCTTTAATGCGGGGACTTTTTTATTGATGAATGCAATCATTTCTGAGGCCCTGGTCGCTTCCTCTGAGTCGGGGTACCGGCTTGTTATGACACTGAGTTCTTCCTTCAGGGTTTTTTCATTTACTGATGGGGCACGTGCATATGCTTTAAGGAGCATGAATTTCGGAAGCAGTTCAGAATCAGGGAATTCATTTTCCGCATTGTTGCAGATATCAATCACTGCTTCTGAATTACCATTCTTCCATTCCCTGAATGCCTCATTATATACCTCTTCAGCCCTGTTTGCTTCCTTCATCCTTGTTTCAAGATAATTGGGATCAGACAATATTTTTGCGTACTCACTGTCGGGGTGACTGTCAATAAGCTGTTGCCTGGATGAATTTGCCAGTTGAATATTGGCATCTTTATTCACCCTGTAAAGGTAATACAAAGCCAGTGGCACCCTGTAGTGATCAGGGAAGCGGTTGATATATTCTGTATATGACTGATTTGCTTCTTCAATGTCATTGAATTTTTCGTGGTACAAACGAGCAGAATTGTATAATGCGTTTGCGATCATTTGATCAGATATTTCAAGAAGAGAATCGCTCATGGGGAGGTTTTTGAGATAATATTCCTTTGATTTAATATCTGATTCGGGCTCGATATTATCCGCTGCCTCTTCCTGGTAGTCCTCTATAGAGCTTCTTATAGCACCTGTTGTCGATTTGTTCCTTCTTCTCCAGTTATCTTCCAGTTCCCTGTCGCCCCATCTGTTACGGAATTCTGTACGTCCAAAGGTCAGGGCCGACTGGTTATAAAAGTACCACTGTCCGCTGCCATCGACTCTTTCCCTGAACCTTCTCTGGTTTTCATAGAACTCTCCCATATTATACCTGTCATCCGTAGCCCTGCTTGCCTGTCTTTCTTCTTCTTCGGTTTTTCTTATTATCCCGCTTATTATGTTATCTATTTCTGAGGAACTTAATGAAGCTACATATTGCAGGCTATCCTGGTTAGTTATTATATCCAGGTAATTTGTCAGTTCATCAAGATTAATCGATCTGGTATAGTATTCGTTGTATCCGGGGTAATCCTTGTCAAGAAAGGAAACGGTGCTGTCGTAATACATCCGTGACTTATGGTAATCCGGTTTTTCGAAGTAGTGCTCGGCCAGCATCAGGTACGATCTTCCCTTTTGGTTGTTGTTGGCTGTGCTGGTGGCTACTGATTCATGATAATATTCAATAGCTTCATCAACATTACCTTCACGCATTGCAAGATTGCCGAGAGCAAAGTATATCTGGTCACGATAGTCTTTGTTTTTGGAATTGCGCAATAGTTTATTCAGCTCTTTCTTTAAATCATTTACATTGCCTGTTTCAACGTCAAAGACACCTGCCTGGCTGATCCTGGCATTAAACTCCATCTCATAAGGAGGGTTTAACCTGGTTACTTCTTTATAATATTTTATTGCCTGTTCACTGTTGCCTGTCTCCTCATACAACCTGGCAAGCAGGTAGGCCGGCCTGTTCTTATTCTTTTTACCCGATATGTTATCCAGGGCTTGAGTAAGAGGTTCAATAGCTCTTTCATACTGGTTTTGCCTTATGTACATATCGGCGAGGGTAAGGAAATAATCTGCCCTGTCTGGATCGTCCAGCACACTGGTATTCACCTCTGTCAGCAGTCTGTTAGCCTCTCGATAATTACCTATCTCGATATATGTTCTCGCCAGCCATATGTTTGATACGGTCTTCATTTCTTCATCGTGTGTTTCCCTTATATTGTGCAGGAGTGTCACCCTTGCATCACTCAGTTCATGTTTATGCAATTGTGCTTTCCCCATCAGGAGGTAACTGTCGTCAACCCAGTTGTTATAGTCCTTACGATCATAAAATTCCTGTTCTCTTTCGGTCAGGGCTCCGTCATTATCCATTTCAGGTTTTGCTGTCATGGAGTGCAGGCTTATCAATTTTGATGTCTTTTGTATTACCCTGTCCATTTCACCGCTGCCTGCTCTTGCAGCGTTCTCATCACTGTACTCAAAAACCGGGATAAGGGTGGCATAATCATCTTTGTAGGCATCCTTTATCCTTTCCACTCCACTCATGTATGCTTCACTGGCGTTGAAGTATATATTATAATTGGAAGTCAGGTTGTGATAGAAGCGGCTCAGATTGGTATTCTTTTCTACGGAGCATGAGAATGTCATAAGGCCTGTGGCCAGCACAATAAAAACCTTATTTGACTTAAGATGTTTTCCCAAATCAATTATTTTACTGTATTAACTGCTAAAGTCAGTAAATAGTATATTTCAGGCTGCGAATTTAATAAATGAAGATCTATACTGCATCCACTCCGGTAATTTCCGGAACTTCTTTTATCAGAGCCTGTTCCACTCCCCCTTTAAGGGTCTGTGTTCTGAAGGGGCAGCCCTGACAGGCACCCAGCAGTTTTACTTTTACGATAAGCTCATCCGTAATTTCAACAAGCTCAATATCACCTCCGTCAGCCTGTAGATAGGGTCTTAACTTATCAAGTGTTGCTTTTACTCTTGATTGAAGATTTTTCATATTTTCTTTTTCCATCATTCTTTATTTACCTGTACTCTTGAAGTGGGATCCTGTTTTTTGTTTCTCTCATCAGTTCTGGCAACCAGTTCGAGTGCAAAGTTTTCAAAAGCCTTTCCGATCTCATCATCTTCCAGGGCCACCGGTTTGCCAGTGTCACCGCTTTCGCAAATACTCTGGATAACGGGTATCTGGCCCAGAAGAGGGATATTCATTTCTTCAGCCAGTTCCTTGCACCCTTCTTTGCCAAAGATATAGTATTTATTATCAGGCAGTTCAGCAGGTGTAAACCATGACATATTCTCTACCAGGCCCAGAACGGGAACATCTATCTTTTCATTTCTGAACATGGCTATTCCCTTTACAGCATCCTGGAGTGCAACTTTCTGGGGAGTGGATACTATAACGGCTCCCGTCACAGCCACTGTCTGTATCAGTGTAAGATGTATATCACTGGTTCCGGGAGGCAGGTCTATGATAAGATAGTCCAGCTTGCCCCAGTCACCCTGTCCGAGCAGCTGTTTGAGAAAATTTGATGCCATGGGACCACGCCATACCACAGCATCATTCTTCTTTACGAAAAAGCCTATGGACAGTATTTTTATACCGTACTTTTCAACCGGCACAATAAGTTCTTTTTCACCATCTTTTCTTACATATGGCCGTTCATTCTCGGTATCGAGCATTTTAGGTGCTGAAGGGCCGAAAATATCAGCATCGAGTAAGCCTGTGGCATATCCCTGTCGTGCAAGGGCAACAGCAGCATTGACAGCAATTGTTGATTTACCAACGCCGCCCTTGCCGGATGCTATTGCTATAATATTTTTCACACCGGGAATAAGCTCATCGGCCAGTGGTTTTGCGGGTCCACCTGGCTCAGGGCTTTTAATATCTACCGAAGCGATCTCAATATCGGGACCAAAAGTCTCTTTCAGTGCCTTTACGCATGCGTGTTTAAGTGATGATGCCACTGGATCTTTTGGCTTTTCAGTCTTGAGTATGATAACAATCCCTTCATCCGTATGCTCTGCTTTTTCAACCATGCCCAGGGAAACAATATCTCCTTTCCCGGGATAATTGACTTTTTTAAGTACTTCAAGTAGTTGTTTATTTGTATACATATTTTTACAACTTGTTTTTATTTAATTTAAATAAGAAAGCAAGTTTAAGGATTTTTTTCCTAAGCACAAAAAACTAATCAAGCTCAGTCGATGGGTCCCAGAATTTTTTCTTAAAGTTGACTATCCGGTCGTTTTCGATCAATGCCCCTTCATTTTCCAGGAGTTGTTGCATGGTGGTTGAATTACCGAAGTGATGTTTCCCTGTAAGAAGTCCGTTCCTGTTCACCACGCGGTGTGCAGGTATATATTTTTCAAGAGTATGGCAGTTATTGAGAGCCCATCCCACCATGCGGGCTGATTGTGCAGTGGCAATATAACGGGCTATGGCCCCGTAGGATGTAACCTTACCGCAGGGTATTTTAGCTGTTATCTCGTATACTCTTTGAAAGAATGGATTTTCAGTCTTCATCGGGATCTATTTCGCTTACTGTTCTGTCGTTATCGAGCCTGAAGCAGATATAAGTAATTTTTTTACCGGCGTCAAGGAACATTTGCTCATAATGTGTGCGTATCAGTCTACTTTGTCCGGTTTTTTTCTCTGAATACAGGTCAGTAGTACTGCTAACAATATCCAGCTTGTTTTTGTTCAGCAGCTTAACAGTATAGTCATATAATTGCCGGCTATCGGTCTTGAGGTGAATCAATCCGCCTTTTTTAAGGAATGAGCGGTAACGATTAAGGAAGCGTGAGCCGGTTAATCTTTTCTTGTTTCTTCTTTTTTTTAGTTGGGGATCGGGGAATGTTAGCCATATTTCATCCACTTCATCCTTATCGAAGAATGATTTTATGAGCTCGATTCTTGTTCTTAAGAATCCTACATTGTCTATTGATTCTTGTTTTGCCGTAGAGGTACCTTTCCACATCCTGGCCCCTTTTATATCGATGCCAAGAAAATTCTTTCCGGGGAATTGTTTAGCCATTCCTATTGTATATTCACCCTTGCCGCATCCAAGTTCAAGAGCAAGGGGATTATTATTACCGAAAAAAGCTTCCTTCCATCTGCCTTTCAGCTCATGATCTTTTCTGAAAACATCTTCAAAACGAGGCTGTATAACATGGGAATATTTTTCCATTTCAGCCCATTTCCTCATTTTATTTTTGCCCAAGGTCTCAAAGTTTTATTTTGTTCTTTTTCTAACCTGTATTCCGATATCAGTCACACCATCAAGGTCTTTGTCTCTCATACCATGCTGTATACTAAAGGAATAAATCCCTTCCGCCGGGAACCGGACATTGGTTTTAAAGGGCACGTAGAGGTCATTTACATCACCCAGGCCTGATCCATACCAGTTTCCTTTTTCGTCGGCCAGTAAATATTCAACGGTATCTTTAATAATCATTTTATCCGGTGATGTGGTCTTAATAAATAGAAAAAGGTTACGATATGGGTAAGAATTATCGGTTCGTATTATAAGGTTAATGTCAAAGGCACTGGTGGTATCTTCCACGGGCACCTCAAATGTGACTATGTTAGCGGCGTTCCATGTATAAGCCGGTATTTTTTCACTGTCTGAATAAATATTGCCGGGTTTACAGGATATCAGGCAGGCGGATGATATAAGAACAATGGATATTAAAGAACGGAAATTATTATTTGTTTTCATTTTTATTTCTTCTTTTTCCCCTTTTGTTTCTTGTTTTCTTTTTATCCTGTTTTTTTTGAAATCTTGTAAGGCTGTCGTTTCCGACAACATCATTAAAACTTATTGGGTCAACAGTATCAAAGGCTCTTTCGACCAGTTTATGGGGTTTCTCACCCTTGCGGTTCATTTTCTGTATTTCTGCCACTCTTTCCACGGGTACGGCAGTCATATTAACATGGTTATCAGGATCGAAGGAATACCAGTAGATTCCCTTATATATTTCCATTTTGAAGAACCAAGCTTTTCCTTCCTGTGTTTCCAGTGTTTCTTTCGGGGGGAAGGATTTTTGTTTGTCCATGTAACAGTCAAGTTCATAGTTCAGGCAGCATTTCAGTTTCCCGCACTGGCCTGCCAGTTTCTGGGGGTTGAGTGAGAGGTCCTGGCACCTTGCATGGGTGGTGGTTACGGATATAAAATTGGAGAGGTAGGAAGAGCAGCATAATTCTCTTCCGCATGATCCTATTCCACCTATCCTGCCTGCTTCCTGGCGGGCCCCTATCTGGCGCATTTCAATTCTGACCCTGAACTGCTCGGCGAGCACTTTTATCAGTTGCCTGAAGTCAACTCTTTCGTTTGCTATGTAATAGAATATTGCCTTTGTTTTGTCACCCTGGTATTCAACATCTCCGATTTTCATATCAAGGTTGAGGTCCTGTGCTATCTGACGGGATTTGAGCATTGCCGGGACTTCCTGTTTTATTGCATCCCTCCATTTCTCGATATCAACGGGCTTGGCCTTGCGGTAAATCTTTTTTATATCTTCGGGTTGCGGTACTACTTTTTGTTGCTTTAGCTTTGAGTTTACCAGCCTGCCTGTTATTGACACCCTGCCAATGTCGTGACCCGGTGATGCTTCAACGGCAACAACGTCACCTTCTTCCAGCCGTAGATTGTTTACATTGCGATAGAATCCTTTTCGTGTATTTTTGAAGCTTATCTCCACAATGTCAGTTTCATGACCGGTTTCGGGTATATCTGACAGCCAGTTTAAAGAATTAAGTTTATGATCATCTTGCCGGTATATTGGTTCTTCAGGAATATGATTTTTATCCTCTACTGTTTTTTTCTCCTCGCTATCCATTATCTCGTCATTTTAATCCCCCGCAAACACGGGGGTGCTTTTATATAGTGTATAATTGCCTTGTAAAACCAGGCAAATTTAATTATAATTTGATTTAATATCAATTCTTTATTACTCCAGTATTAAGACTTAGCGGATCAGCCCTGATATCTTCAGTGCAAGGTCAAGAAAGATAATTTTGGGATTGCCGTTGGCTGCTATGTGAGAATAAGCTGTTGAGAATTCATTATTCAGACCTGTAATATTATTATGGTTTATAAAATACTTGAATTTCCCGGCAAATTCAGCTTCCTTCCCTTCGAGCAATACCAGTTTATCTTCATTCCCGGCAATATTAAGGATATAATTCTCACGAAGCTGCGAAAGGGAATAGCTCAGGAATCCTTTTTGTGCTTCTCTTCCCTTTGTGGCTATTTCTTCCGACCATTCGGCCAGAGCGGGAATATCTCTTTTATATGCAAGCCTCATCAGTTGAATAAAACTTGTAAGATTTTTTTTCCTTAATTCATTCTCTTCAATAAATTCAGAAGCCCGGAGATAATTACCCTGTGAAAGGTGAGCAATCATGCCGGCTTTACGTTCATCAAGATTACACACTGTTTTAATATGGTCCCTGAGGGCAACGCGGTTTATTGAAGGTATCCTCACAAACTGGCATCTTGACATAATAGTGGGTAATATCAGGTCAGGTTGTTCAGATACAAGAAGGAAGAGTGTTTTATCAGGTGGCTCTTCAATCAGTTTAAGTAATTTATTTGCCGTGGCAGCATGCATTCTTTCAGGCATCCATATAATCATAATTTTATAGTCAGACTCATAAGTTTTGAGGCTCAGTTTTTTAATTATTTCACCTGCTTCTGATGCATATATCAGTCCCTGCTGGTTCTTAATCCCTATCTCTGCCAGCCATTGGTTAAGGTTGAAATAAGGCGATCTGTTAACAAATGCCCGCCATTCAGAGATGTAAGTATCGCAAACGGTTTCCCCTGATCCTTTATTTATTACAGGGTAAACAAAGTGAAGGTCGGGATGTACCAGCCTGCCATATTTTATGCATGAAGGGCAGGTACCGCAGGAATCATTACCCTGCCTGCTTTCACAGGATATATATTGGGCGAAGGCAATAGCAAGAGCCAGCTTTCCACATCCCTCCGGCCCTGCAAATATCTGGGCGTGACTTACCCTTTCCTCTTTAACCGATCTTGTAAGTTTATTTATTATTTCATCCTGTCCAACTACGTCTGAAAACTTCATTTTCATGTTTTTAGTAGCAACAAAAATAGAAAATAAGATTCATTTTTGATGAAAATATTGTAGGTTTGTATATCGTTTTAATAATATGTTTTAAAATATCTTAATTAATATATATTATTAATTTACAGGCCTTTCTTATTACGCCGGTTCTTTGGGGTCTGATAATCTAACTAAAAAAAATACAGGTAATGAAAAACATCAACAGTTATAGTTTCAAGGATAAAAAAGCTATTGTAAGAGTGGATTTCAATGTTCCTCTTAACAGTAATTTCGAGGTGACAGATAATACCAGGATAAAGGGAGCACTGCCAACAATAAAAAAGATTGTGGAAGATGGTGGTGCAGCTGTTCTTATGTCACACCTGGGACGACCTAAAGAAGGGCCTGAAGAAAAGTTTTCGCTGAAGCATGTTGTCCCTGAACTGGAAAAACTGATAGACAGGCAAGTCAAATTTGCGCCTGACTGTATAGGCGATGAAACATTGAAAACAAAGAAGAGCCTGAAACCCGGAGATATCTTATTGCTGGAGAACCTGAGGTTTTATAAGGAAGAAACAAAAGGAGATGAAGATTTTGCTGCTGAGCTTGCTGAAGGCTGTGATGTTTATGTGAATGACGCTTTCGGTACAGCCCACAGAGCCCACGCATCCACTACTATTGTGGCATGTTACTTCCCTGATGAGAAACTCTTCGGATTTCTTATTAACAAGGAACTTGAAAGTATGGATAAGGTCATGTACGACTCGGAAAAACCATTTACCGCTATTATGGGCGGAGCCAAGGTATCGGACAAGATCCTTATAATGGAGAACCTTCTGGACAGGGTTGATAACCTGATAATAGGAGGGGCGATGGCTTATACATTCATTAAGGCCCGGGGAGGCAAGATAGGAGATTCCCTTTGTGAAGAAGATAAGATGGACACAGCTATTGATATTATTGAGTCAGCCCGGGAGAAAAACGTGAATATTTACCTGCCCGAAGACAGTATTATTGCTGATAAGTTAGATGAGGAGGCTAAAACCTCTCAATCCGATTCAGACTCTATTGATGAAGGCTGGATGGGCCTGGATATAGGAGAAAAAGCAATTGAAGAATATAAAAAGGTTATCAAAGAGTCAAAGACCATATTATGGAACGGACCCATGGGGGTCTTTGAAATAGAAAAATTTTCCAGGGGAACAAGTGAAATAGCAAATGCTATTGCCGAAGCAAGTGGTAAAGGTGCTTTCAGCCTTATAGGGGGAGGCGATTCAGTTGCTGCAATAAATAAAAACCAGCTCGCTGATGAGGTAAGTTATGTGTCGACAGGCGGCGGTGCCATGCTTGAGTATATGGAGGGTAAGGTACTACCCGGCATTGCTGCTATCAGGGGTGATGAGTAAAAATTATGTGGAAAGCTACACGAATATATTTATTTTTAGGCCTGGCCATCCTGTCGGGCATGGTGGTTTCATGTGATAAGGAACCCGGAAAAACAAATGCCGGGGAGTTTACCATTGATAATACCCTTTACGGCTTTGGACCTTATTATGCCATTGGTTATTCATTTGAACTGGGATGTGAACTGAAAACAAGCGACTCACCTCCTCCCGATATTACAGTTCACGCCAGGACTGATGCCCAGGGTAATGTCTCAGGTGCCTATCTCGACACACCTAACCTTACCGAGTCGTATGCCCTGGCAAGGGATTTTAATACATCAGCCGAAGCAAAGGACTTTTTTGATAACCTGCTCCAGGTGGGTACATACACCTGGGTGCTTTTTGCAGATGGTATCAGTGAATACCAGGTTTATATTTTCAAAACCAGGGAGGATAATTATGTTAAATTCTGGATAAAAAACCTGGTTCTGGACGATACAGACGATACAGCAGATGGTGCATATGCAGAGGTTACCATTGAATGGAGGATACAACCTGACGGCTCACCTACCTTTTCTAAGTAATGGATACACTTGTACGTGACGTGTTCAATATATCCTCGGAAGATGATTTTACCGGAACAGCTCTGGAAATATTCAGATTCCAGGCAGTGAATAACCCTGTTTATTCGCGATGGATTAATGAATTGGGAGTGGATTGCCAAAGGGTGGAAGAAATAAACGATATACCATTCCTGCCTATCTCCGTTTTCAGGAATCATAAGGTGCTTACAGCCAGACTCGAGGCTGAAAAAATCTTTGTCAGCAGTGGTACCACGGGAATGGAGAACAGCAAACATTATGTAGCCGACCTGGGTATATACCAGGAAAGCTTCACTACCTGCTTCAGGATTTTTTACGGTGAGATAAGTGATTACGTTATTCTTGGCCTTCTCCCCTCTTACCTTGAGCGGGAAGGATCATCACTGGTGTATATGGTAAATGGACTGATTGAACTGAGTGGTTCTGAAATGAGTGGCTTCTTCCTTGATGATTACCGGTCACTCAGAGCAAGTATAGAACTGTTGAGTGAGAAGGGCAGGAGAATAGTATTAATAGGGGTGAGTTTTGCCTTACTTGATTTTGCGGAGTACAGTGCAATGGACATGAAAAATCATATTGTTATGGAGACAGGTGGGATGAAGGGCAGAAGAGAAGAAATGACACGGGAAGAACTTCACTCAATACTGAGGAAAAGCTTTAAGCTTGACCATATACATTCAGAATACGGGATGACAGAATTATTGAGCCAGGCTTATTCCAGAGAAGGAGGGATATACAATCCCCCTCCATGGATGAAGGTTATCATACGTGACCCTCATGATCCCTTTGCTTTTTACGGGCACGAAAGGACAGGAGGACTTAATGTAATAGACCTGGCAAATATTTATTCGTGTTCATTCATCGAAACCGATGATCTTGGAGTATCACACCCTGACGGCAGTTTCGAGATAGCAGGTCGCTTTGACAGCAGCGATATCAGGGGTTGTAACCTTCTGATATAGCAGGGGGCAGGGGGCAGGGGGCAGGGACTCAAAACTCCCTGCACCCTGCTCCTTGCTCCCTGCATCCTGCAGTTAAATTCCCAGTTTCTGCCTGATATGGTCGGGCACGGCATCTTTGTGGACCATAATGAATATGACCTTTGCCTTAACATAGCTCTCGGACATATTAAGATAGCCTCCGAACTTATTCCGTTCAGTGCCCCATGAATTTTTGGTTATATAGTATTTAGTGCCGTTCTGGTCTTTAACAATACCTGTTACATGCATAAGGTGGTCATCGGTTGTTACGAACCTTTCATAGCCTTCCTGCCTTATTTCCTGCGTAACATTCACTTCAGGGAAGGGTTTCTCAAATTTATATACTTCTTCAAGGCGCTCATCCCTTGACATATCTTCAAATCGTGCCCTGTCAGTTTCTGATAAATCTTCCGGTTTTGACACATCAGGATTAATAGCTACGCCATTGGTATGGGAGAATCCCTTTTCACTGACGTCACCATCCCAGTCTACCGTATAATCGTTTTCCAGGGCATAATCCATTATTTCAATCAGCTCGTCAATAGGGACATTGTATATTTCTTCATGCCTCCAGTTATCCCGTACTTCAATCTGGTCTTTAGTATAGAAAGGGAAATGGGTGAATGAGGTGATCTCCACGTAATCATCAGGATTTATTCCCAGGCTCTCGGCGAAACTTTGTGGTGTATATGACTGGCCCTTGTAAGTGAAATTTTGAGGTATTTCACCCAGGTATGCATCAAGTACTGCATCGACTATTTCGTAATACTCTTCAGATCGATTTCTCCTTTCAATAGCTACCGGTGCAATGGCATTGACGAAGGCATTCAGTTCACTGTGATTATGGGTTTCCGAATCATAGTTAATACCTGAGTACACTTCTTCAGGCACCATCCCATGGTCTGAGAAAACTTCCATCCAGTCATGGGAGAGGCTTCCCTGGCCCAGGTTACCTTTTCCCCTCCTGAGGTAATTATCCTCGAGCCTGTCAACATAATTATGACGTACTATAAACATCTCAGAAAGGTTGTATTCTCCCTTGTTTATACGCATAAGTTCCGATTCAACAAAGGACGTTGTGGCAAAGCACCAACATGTGCCTGATCGTGACTGGTTTTTAACCGGTGTAGCATCAAGGCTTACAATGGTAGTAAATTTATAACCTTCAGGCTGGTCATCTTTCTGTGTCCTCTTCTCCTGTGCACTGGCATTGAGGAAAAGAAAAGCAATTAAAAAAATGCTAATTATTTTTAATTTCATCATGATTAAGAGTTTTTGATTTTAAGTGCCAAATTAAGATTTTATTGTGATAATTTCATTAAATATGTTCATTAACATTAATACATTTAGTATTCAGAGGGTGTTTAGTTATTCAGTTATTCAGTTATTCAGTTATTCAGTTGTTCATTTCTAAGTATATTATTTAATTCATAATTAATACTTCCTAATTAATACTTCCTAATTGCCTCATCCCGAAGTCTCGGGGACTCGCACTGCTCGGTTAATACTTTTCAAAGTGTTGGATAGAAGGCATCCTTTACATGCTCCAGTTCGTGTTTTGGTCCGTCCATGATTATAGATATAATATCAAACCGAGCTTCCTTTTCAATCTCATTGCGCTGGATATATGTTTGTGCCGCGTAAATCATATTGCGTTGTTTGGGCACTGACACCGCCTCTCGGGGGTGCACCTGAAAATCGGCCATCCTGGTTTTTACTTCGATAAATATTATAAATTCATCATCTTCGGCTATAATATCTATTTCTTTCCGTCCCGTAAGCCAGTTTTTCTCAATGACCCGGTAGCCGTTATCCTTAAGATACTTTAATGCCAGTTGTTCGCCATTTTTACCCAGGGAATGAGATTTTGCCATAATTCTGATATCATATAATAGTTTACACCTCTATTATTTTATTTTTTATTGCATACAGTATCAGGCTTGCCGTGTTTTTTGACTGTGTCTTACTCAGTAGGTTGGCCCTGTGCTTATCCACCGTTCTTTTACTTATAAAGAGGCTGTCAGCTATTTCCTGGTTTGAAAATCCTTCGCATATCTTGAGCAATATTTCTTTTTCACGCTTTGAAAGGTTGGCATGCCTTGTCTCGGTTTCCCTTGACCTTATTTTTTGTATCACATGTTGGAGCAATTCCTGGGAGAAGTAGTTGCCTCCATTGTATACTGTAATAATTGCTTCTTTAACTTCGTTGATATCGGAATCTTTTAAAATAAATCCTTTTGCGCCGGCCTCAACCATCCTGTGGTAATATTCCTCCTCCCCGTACATTGAAAGTGCTATTATCTTAATATCGGGATCTATCTCCAGGCCCCTGCGTGTTGCTTCGATACCGTCCATCACAGGCATATTGATATCCATAAGTATGATATGGCATTTTGTGTTGGCTATTATTTTCAGCACCTCTTCGCCGTTACCTGCTTCTCCTGCAATTTCAAAATTGTCAAAAGCATCGAGTAATATGCGGAGGCCGTTCCTGAATAGCTGATGATCATCTGCAAGGATTATTTTTATCTGGCTCATAATTTAACGGGTTATTCCCCAATATTGATTTTTATTAAAGAGTGCATGCCCTCTCCTTTATTGCTGTCGAGTACAAATATACCATTTACTGATTTTACACGTGTCTGGATATTGGAAAGTCCCATTCCCATATTCTCTTCACTTTCAATTATTTCAGCATCGAAGCCTCTGCCGTCGTCTCTGTACTGCAAAATAATAAAATTTCCGTGTATGTTAAGGTCTATTGAAATGTTTGATGCCCCCGAATGTTTGAGTGAGTTATTGATCAGTTCACAGGCTGAACGGTAGATAACAGCTTCAATGTCACTATCAAATCTTTTCTCCCCCACATTGCTGTTAAAAGTAAAATTTACATCCCTGGCTTTATTTATCTTTTTAATAAAAGAACTAACGGCGCTTACAAGTCCGAAATTAGTTAGCACATGGGGGCTGAGGGTATTGGATATATCCTTGATGGTTGCTATTGCCTCATTTACCAGGTGGCTTGTATTACTGATAATATCTTTATCTACCGCATCGGTAGCTCTGGCGGATAAGGCTGTAACAGACATCTTGACTGTTGACAGCAGTGGACCGAGGTCGTCATGCATGTCTTTTGCAAATCGTTTTCGTTCATTTTCTTCGGTATTGATTATGGCATGCAGGACTTTTCGCTCAGATCTCACCCTGTCAATCTCGGCTCTTTTCAGTGACAGGAACAATTCCCTGGTGAGGATTACACCACCAAATATCAATATCGAAATGAAAACACCTATCCAATTATCAATTACAGCTATGTTAACTGTATTTTCATCACGTGTAAGTTCAATGAGATGTATTATTTCCCTCCCTGCCATGAAAGTAAAAGCCAGCGAGAGCAATATCCACGAGAGGCGGTATTTAGTGAGCTTCATGAATCGCAGGGCAATTGATGCTGCGACTATCTGAAGACCGATGGAAATTACGAGGGCCAGTAAACGTACCATATGCTTTCAGTATTGTTTAATCATTACAAAATTAAGAGAATTTACCTCACTTACCACCTTCGCTGGCGCGGATCTCCAGCTCTGTCCGCCGTAGCTCTGCGGAGGCGGGATCCGTGCCAAGCTTCGGCGGTCAAAGTGTTCGGTGTAATTTGCTTCGCTCCCTTCGACAGGCTCAGGGCAAGTCGCTCGGTGTAATTATGTTGTGCTTTCTGATACTGATTTAAGTGAACGGATGAATTTGTTGAGTTTAATCTTCTCCTCTGCCGTGTATTGTTGCATTTTTTGCAAATGGTCAGGTATTATAAGATTTCTTCTTTCCAATCTGCCTGTCCAATATATTGTTTCATAAAGAGATCCTCTGGAGTTATAATAAAATTTCAGGGAGTCTCTGTAATGAAACCGTCCAAAGCCTTCAGCTATATTTGCACCTATTGAATCTGCTGCATCAAGGAACTGCTGACCTGTGGTATATCTGAATTCACGGGGTAAGGTCTGGTATATTTCCCAGGTAAAATCACTTATTTTTAAAGCAATCTGATAAATTTAAAGATTTTCTAAATCCATACAGCAAGCATTTTTATTAATATTTCCACATAGTAAATATAATAAATTCATACAAATTACGCACTGCGCAGCAGTGCAAATTACGCGACCAACGGGAGCAAATATTTTCTTACCTTTGGGCTGGTCAAATTGAGTACTAATGAAATATCTTTATTCCACAGGTATATACATCTATAATTTCCTGCTTTTAATAGCGTCTCTTTTCAATAAGAAGGCAGCAGCAATGCTCAGGGGAAGAAGGGATACTTTCGATAAGATTAAACAAAGCTTTAAAAATGGTGATCGTGTCTTCTGGTTTCATTGCGCTTCACTCGGTGAATTTGAGCAGGGAAGGCCGGTGATTGAAAGGCTTAAGTCTGAGGAGCCCGAGGTAAAAATATTACTAAGCTTCTATTCACCATCAGGCTATGAAATAAGGAACAATTATGACAAAGCTGATTGTGTGGTCTATATGCCGGCAGATACTGTGCGGAATGCAAACAAGTTAATAAATCTGGCAAGACCTGAAAAGGCGGTATTTATTAAATATGAATTCTGGTATAATTTCCTGGCGGTATTGCAAAAAAGAAATATACCTGTTTACCTCATTTCCGGCATTTTCAGGTCCAAACAGCCATTTTTCAGGTGGTACGGTAAATACTTCATTAATATACTGAGGCGATTCAACCGTTTGTATATACAGGATGTTGCCTCGGCGGAATTGCTGAAGGCACATGATATACATAATTACACTATCAGTGGCGATACCCGTTTCGACAGGGTTGTGGCTATAAGTAAAAACGCTGATAAAATTCCCCTCATAGAAAGATTCAAAGACGGTAAGAGGTTGATAGTGGCAGGCAGCACATGGCCTCCCGAAGAGGAAATAATAGCTGAATATTTGAATAAGGAAGGGAAGGGTATTAAATTTATAATTGCCCCTCACAATATAGGCGCGTCAAATATTGAGCGACTGGAAAATATACTCAAGGTATCCCATATGAAATATTCACAGGTCAAGGTACTTATCCCGGATGATATACAGGTTTTAATAATAGACAGCATCGGCTTATTGTCGTCAATCTACCGGTATGCCGATATAGCTGTTATCGGAGGCGGTTTCGGCAGGGGCATACATAATATACTGGAAGCGGCTACCTGGTCGGTACCCGTAATGTTCGGACCGCGGTATTCCCGGTTCAGGGAAGCTGTTGATCTTGTAAAAATGGGAGGAGCCAGGGTATTTAACAATTACAGCAGTTTCGTCAGCGCAGTGAACGGGCTTATCGGTGATCCTGAACTGTTGGAGGAGGCAGGAAGAATAAATCTTTCATATATAAATAGTAACCTTGGGGCTACTGAAATGATCACTGCAAAGTTATTAACATGAAACTGTTAATTTTATGTTCATAAACCCACTTGCATTTGTATATAAAATGTAACGGGAATGTAAAAACTATCGGACTTCAAAGCCTTATATTAGAGCCCCGTTTCACGAAACATAAGAAAGCTAAACGATGGTTTATAAAAAGCTTTTAAAAGAACTATCATTAATTATTTCTAACCTCAATTTAAGATACATGAAAAAGCGAATTCTATTAATGTCGCTTCTGGCGATATTTGTTTGCGCCACTAATGTTTTCGGTCAGCAAACAACCGAGATCACGGGAAAAATTATTGATTCCCAGGGGGAGTCAATAGTTGGCGCAAATGTTTATCTCGAGGGAACAACTATCGGAACAGTAGCTGACCTAAAAGGTAATTTTACCCTTACAACAAAGGCCCGGGGTAGTTACACTCTGATAATATCTTTTGTCGGGATGATCCAGGTTGAGCGACAGGTTGAACTTACCGGTTCTGATATTGACCTTGGAACGATAGTAATGGAAAGTGATGCTGTTGGTCTGGCCGAGGTATCGGTTTTTGCCAATATTGCCATTGACCGCAAAACACCTGTTCCGGTTGCCAACATTAAACCGGCATATATCGAAGAAAGACTGGGGATGCAGGAATTCCCGGAGATATTGAAATCCACCCCGGGAGTTTATGCAACCAAGCAGGGGGGTGCCTTTGGAGATTCACGTGTTAATATTCGAGGATTCAATGCTCGTAACTCTGCGGTAATGATAAACGGCGTGCCTGTAAATGATATGGAGAACGGCTGGGTTTACTGGTCGAACTGGGCAGGCCTTGCGGATGTCACCAGGACCATGCAGGTACAGCGCGGGCTGGGTGCTTCAAAGATTGCCATCCCTTCACTTGGCGGCACAATAAACATACTTACCAAGACCACTGATGCGGAACGGGGTGGTAATATTTATTATGCTGTGGGTAACGATGCTTATACCAAAACCGGTTTCACCCTTTCATCGGGTCTCACAAATGATAACTGGGCAACAACCCTTTCAATATCCAAAACAAGTGGCGATGGAATAGTGGATGGAACACAGTTTGAATCTTATTCCTATTACCTTAACGTCTCAAAACTAATTAACAATCAGCACAGGCTCGCCTTCTCTTTATTCGGTGCACCGCAATGGCATGGGCAGAGGAGCACAAGCATGCTGATAAGTACTTATAAAGATCCTACCATAAACAGTATATATTATAATTCGGACTGGGGATATAAAAATGGTGAAGTATACCATATAAGGAAGAACTATTACCATAAGCCCATGTCCATTCTTAACCATTTCTGGGATGTAAATGAAAAGCTTAATATATCCACTGCTGCTTACCTTTCGATTGGGACAGGCGGTGGCACGGGTCCGCTGGGGGAAAATAAATTTTACGATCCTTCTTATTTGAGGGAGAACCAGCCTGATATTGACAGGATAGTGGATGAAAACATTGAAAATGGTGCCGGGGGCTCAGAAACAATAATCAGATCATCAAGGAATGACCATTTTTGGACCGGGATACTGACAAATGCAACTTACACCCAGGACTGGCTTACCATTACCGGCGGTGTTGACCTAAGGTATTACAAGGGGATACATTTTCGCGAGGTAATTGACCTTCTCGGGGGAGAATATTACTTTGATAACAGCGATATAAACCATCCTAATAAGGCAGCTTATGTAGAAGACAGGATAGATTATTACAACGATGGCATAGTAAACTGGCAGGGTGTATTTGCTCAGGCTGAAGGTGAATTTGGTGACCTGACGGCTTTCATTGACGGGGCAATATCGAATAAGTCATATAAGAGGGTTGAATATTTCCTTGAAACGCATGATGGATCGGGAGCATTGTCTGACACATATTATTTCCCCGGCTTTAGCTTTAAGGGAGGAGCAAATTACAACCTGACAGAGGAACATAATGTTTTTCTCAATGCAGGATTATTCCAGAACCAACCTGATTTCAGGACGGTTTTTTATAACTATACCAACGATGCCAATGCGGATGCCCCCAATGAAAAAGTATTATCATTTGAGCTGGGCTACGGTTACCGAAGCAGTTTTATCACAGCTAATATCAATGCATATTATACTGCATGGAAGGATAAATCAAGGGTTATCAGTTACCGGGACAATGGTGTTGACAAGTTTGCAAACCTTGAAGGCATCAATGCATTGCATAAAGGAATTGAAATCGATTTCACTGCAAAGCCGGTTAATAAACTCACGGTTAGCGGTATGGCTTCCCTGGGCGACTGGAGGTGGATGAATAATATCATTGATGCGAGATTCTATGATGACAGTCAGAATCTTATAGCCACACAGTCTGTCTATATTGCCGGTGTACACGTTGGTGATGCTGCACAGGTTACATCTGCACTGAATGTGTCTTACATATTGCTGGCAGGGCTGAAGTTCGGGATTGATTACACCTATTATGATAAGCTCTTTGCCTATTTCGACCCGGAAGGACGTACATCAGAGCCGGCAAGCGGTGAAAATCCTGATGCATGGCAGATGCCCGGATACCAGCTCGTAGATGTATTTATGAGGTATAATTTTGACCTGGGGCCTTACCGTGCCACGCTGGTGGGTAATATAAATAACCTCTTTGATAGTGAATATATATCAGATGCCAGGGATGGTACATCACACTCCTGGACAGACGCAGAAGTATACTATGGCTGGGGTCGTTCATGGATGGTCAGCCTGAAGATAGATTTTTAACCCGTAAACATATCTACAACAATATTTAAAATGGATAAAATAAAAAAAGCAATATATTATTTAATGGTAATTTCGCTCATCATGGCTTCTTGTGAACCAATGGCTGAGATCTATGATGAGCTGGAAGCAATGGATACCGGATATGCGGCAGAATTTACATATATCCTGGAGTCAGATGATTATGCTGCTATAGCCGACCTTACCTCAAACGGTGATGCAGCTGATTTCATAGAGGATAACGAAGCTTTCAGCGATGAATATCCCGCTTCTGTATACCTGCCCGCATATCTTGAGGATTTATACCCGGCACTGGGAGAATCATCAGTGGGGAAAATAGGATATAACTTCTTCACCGGATACCCGGAGTATCTTGATAATTACTACGAGCCTGAAACATATTATGTCAGCGATGAGGATTATAATTCAGTAGGTGGCGATGTCCAGACGTTTAAAACGTTCATCGGAGATGATAAGCCTGAGGATTATATCCCTGGATTCCTGGCTGCAGAATACCCCGATCCAGAAGAAGACGATGTGGTCCTTGCACTTTATAATTATGTAGAGGAAATTAATGATCCTTCTATTGTGCATGTAATGCAGTCGGAGGATTACCAGCTTATAGTTGATCACGTGGCTAACGACATCAATCCTGATTATGTCAGCAGCTATGGTAATAACGAGTACTATTACGGTGCAAATGCTTATTATTCAAACTTTGATGCCAACATAGAAACGCGGGAAGATTATAACGTTGAAGGCTTTGAAGGTCTTACCGAAGAGGAAGCCGAAGCTCTCATAGAAGAACGTATCCAGCTTGCTATCGTTTACTGGCTTGAACAGACATACCCGAATGCCGTGCCAATGGTGCAGGGTCAAACCGTATACTATAATGTACAGTATGATACTTATAAATACGGTGGATTAGGTGGTACATACTATGTTGTTTATGAATGTATTGCCTCAGGTTCACCTGCGACCTTCGAACTGGTTGCAGGCCCTTCCGAAGATTACCTTGTGTATTCTAACACGGTAAAAGAGGACAGGGGTGATTATTACCAGTTCGACGGAAACGAATGGGAGACCATGGATGGTGTATATTATCTTAGCTCGGCTGATTATGATGATATGGGAGCTCCCGGGAGGTATAACAACTTCTCAAGCTCCGATAGGCCGGAAAACTATATTCCCCAGCTGCTCGATGCTATGTATCCTTATGCACAGGATGGGGATAAGATGGCAGTATCCTATAAATACTACTCAAGCGGATCCACTACTGTGAGGGCTATGGAATATACTTACGATGGAGAATGGAAAGCTTTTGATCCTTACATATCCAAGCAGGATCAATTCATTCATAACGGCACAGACTGGGTATTTGATCCCACTGTCATGTTCACAATGACATCAAACGATTACCAGATAATCGTTGATTATGTTAAGAATAATATAGATGACAGCTATCTTGATTCATACGGTACTGCTGAATTCTATTCAGGGGCAAGTGCGTATTATGTTAACTTTGATACCAGGAGTGGTAGCTTCGAAGAGTCAGTCTTTGATTCATGGCAGGATGCTGTGGAGTGGGCAATTGGTGAAGCCCTGCTCCCAACAAAGTACCCTGATGCGGTGACCCAGGTGAGCGGAATTGATGTATATTACATTGTCAGCTTTGAAGCTTACAGCGGTGCCACAGGAAATTATTCAATGAAATTCCAGGTGACGAAGTCGGGGCCCAATCCTGAATTTACACTTGTTGAAGGTCCTACTGCAAACTGATTAATTTCTTTGAATTATAAAGAAAAGGAAGGAATTTTTCCTTCCTTTTCTGTTATTTAAAGCACTCATCAGACCTCCTCCTGGTGTGAAAAAAATAGCAGCAGATACAGCTTTCAACGGGCATCGGCAACCTCATGTAAAGTGCAGGCAGCCAAGAATATATAAGTCGGCGTTGATAACTAGGGCTGATTGTTAATAATTATGGCTTGTTTCTCCTGAAGGCCTTTCTTAATTTAGCATTACCTGTAAGAATTACTGATCATAATTCGAACTAGCTAATTTTCAAGTCGAATCCTTAAAACTGATCTGTCAATGGGAGAACTTTTTGTCGAAGAATCCGCGTCCGCCTCGCAAACAGGGATGGAAGAAGTGGGAAATGAATTACCTCTGAAAGCCGACAAGCCACAAATAAAAACGGGGAAAATCTCTGTGGAAGAAATAGAAAAAGGGATAGTGAAAGTAGGTGATAACAGAAAAACATACAGCCATAACGAGGTCATAAGTGCATCAATAGATTATTTTAATGGTGATGACCTTGCTGCAAGGGTGTGGGCCAACAAATATGCTCTTAAGGATTCATTCGGTAAACTTTATGAAAAGACTCCCGATGATATGCATCGCAGGCTGGCTAAAGAAATCCACCGGATCGAAAGAAAATACCCGGAGCCTGTAAGTGAGGATGAAATATATTCCGTGTTAGAAAAATTCAGGTATATAATTCCCCAGGGAGGACCGATGACGGGTATTGGCAATGATTACCAGATTGCATCCCTCTCGAACTGTTTCGTAATAGGTAACGATGGAGAGTCTGATTCCTACGGGGGTATACTGAAGATCGACCAGGAACAGGTACAACTCATGAAACGAAGGGGTGGTGTAGGGCATGATCTCTCACATATACGGCCACAGGGATCACCTGTGCTTAACAGTGCTCTCACATCCACAGGGGTGGTACCCTTCATGGAAAGGTATTCAAACTCAACAAGGGAGGTGGCCCAGGATGGAAGAAGGGGAGCATTGATGCTGTCAATATCAATTAAACATCCTGATTCAGAAAAGTTTATTGATGCAAAGCTGCAAGCTGGCAAGGTTACCGGAGCAAATGTGTCGGTTAAAATAACCGATGATTTTATGGAAGCGGTTAAGAATGACCGCCCGTTTAAGCAACAGTACCCTATAAATTCAGATAATCCAACATTTTCAAAAGAGATTAATGCAAGAGAGCTATGGAACAAAATAGTTCACAATGCATGGGCCTCGGCTGAGCCGGGTGTCCTTTTCTGGAATACTATCGAAAAGGAAAGCGTACCCGATTGTTATGCAGACCTGGGATATAAAACTTTATCAACCAATCCATGCGGTGAAATACCACTGTGCCCCTACGATAGTTGCAGGCTCCTCGCATTAAACCTCTACAGCTATGTGGATAATCCATTCACTGAAAAAGCAAAATTCGATTTTAACCTCTTCTCCCAACATGTCCATCTGGCACAGAGAATAATGGACGATATTATTGACCTGGAACTGGAAAAGATCGAGATGATCCTGGATAAGATCAACAAAGACCCGGAGTCGGAGGAAATAAAAGCTGTTGAAAGAAAACTATGGGAAAATATACATCATAAGACCAGGGAAGGCAGGCGCACAGGGATAGGAATCACTGCAGAAGGCGATATGCTGGCCGCATTGGGGCTGGTATATGGAAGTGAAAATGCAATAGAATTCTCAACCGAGATACATAAAACACTGGCTGTAGAAGCTTACAGGTCATCAACCATGATGGCAAAAGAAAGGGGAGCATTTGAAATATACGATCCTGAAAGGGAAAAAAATAACCCTTTTATAAAACGACTCAGGGACGCCGATAAAAACCTTTATTATCACATGAAGGAATACGGGCGCAGGAATATAGCCCTGTTGACAATAGCCCCTACAGGCACAACAAGCCTCATGACACAGACAACTTCAGGAATAGAACCTGTGTTTATGCCCGTGTATAAGCGGAGAAGAAAAGTTAATCCAAATGACCAGGACACCACAGTGACATTTAAAGATGAAGTCGGTGATTCCTGGGAAGAATACAATGTCTTTCACCATAAGTTTGTGGAATGGCTTAAAATAAATGGCTATGATACTGAAGAGGTAAGGAATATGGATGATGATGATGTGGATGAAATAGTCAAAAAGTCGCCTTACTATAAGGCAACAGCCAATGATGTTGACTGGGTGGCAAAAGTCAGGATGCAGGGAGAAATACAGAAATGGGTTGACCATTCGATAAGTGTTACAATAAATAT
The DNA here is from genome assembly GCA_034659275.1 of Bacteroidota bacterium. Lineage (GTDB taxonomy): Bacteria > Bacteroidota > Bacteroidia > Bacteroidales > VadinHA17 > UBA9300. Next base: position 61,282 of record JAYEGY010000013.1, read on the forward strand.
ACCCGAGGATGTTAAGGAGAGCCTGGTGGGTGATCTTTATATGACTGCTTGGGAATCAGGCTGTAAAGGTGCAACAGTATATAGGGATGGATCCCGCAGCGGGGTGCTTATTTCAGGTAAGAAGGATAAGATCGAAGGGATAAAGAAAAGACCCCGGGTCCTGGATGCCGATATTATACGGTTTAACAATAATGATGAAAAATGGATAGCATTTGTAGGACTGAAAGGAGGGGTTCCATACGAGATATTTACCGGGCTGGCTGATAATGAGATTTTCCCTATACCGGATTCCATAGTCAAAGGGAAAATTATTAAAACCAAGGATGAGGACGGTAAAAACAGGTATGATTTTCAGTATACAGATAAATATGGTTACAAAAATACCCTGGGAGGACTGTCTCATATGTTCAAACCGGAGTTCTGGAACTATGCAAAGCTCATCTCAGGTGTATTGCGTCATGGGATGCCCATACCAAATGTAGTTAACCTGGTAAAATCATTAAGGCTCGACAGCGCATCAATCAACAGTTGGAAAAACGGTGTTGAAAGAGCTCTGAAGAAATATATTCCGGATGGTACCAAGGCAAAAGGCAAATGCGAGGAATGTGGCTCAAGCAATCTTGTTTATCAGGAAGGATGCCTTCTTTGCCAGGACTGTGGCTCTTCCAAATGTGGTTAATATATTTGTATGGGAAAGTAGCAGGATGACAGCTTATATCACTTTCAGCTCCTTGCCTATTTTTTCAAATGCCTTAATAGCTTTATCCAGCTGTTCCTGTTCATGGGCGGCGGAAAGCTGAACTCTTATCCTGGCTTCTCCTTCGGGAACAACGGGATAAGAAAAACCAATAACATAAATACCCTCATTAAGAAGCCGGGCAGCAAATTCCTGTGACAGTTTTGCATCGTAAAGCATAACGGCACAGATGGCCGATTGAGTAGGCTTGATATCAAAGCCAAGCTCTGACATATGATCAACAAAATAGGAAGTGTTATAATGCAGTTTATCCTGCAACCTGTTGGTCTCTGTCATCATGTCTATCATCCTGCTACCCGCAGCAGCCACAAGAGGGGGTATTGAATTGGAGAAGAGGTAGGGTCTTGACCTCTGCCTTAACATATTAATGATCTCTTTCTTACCCGTGGTAAAACCTCCTATAGCTCCTCCAAAGGCCTTACCCAGTGTGCCGGTGATAATTTCCACCTGGCCTTTTACGTCAAATAATTCGGTAACGCCACGTCCTGTTTCGCCAACCACTCCTGCCGAATGAGATTCATCAATCATTACTATTGAATTATATTTTTCAGCAAGCTGAAGTATTTTGTCAAGGGGGGCAACATTGCCGTCCATTGAAAAAACACCGTCTGTGACTATTATCCTGAACCTTTGTTCCTGTGCAGCCGCAAGCCTGCTTTCCAGGTCTTCCATGTCGGCATTTTCATACCTGTATCTCTTGGCCTTACAGAGCCTGACACCATCGATTATGGATGCATGGTTGAGCACATCGGAAATAATTGCGTCCTCACTGGTTAACAAAGGCTCAAACAAGCCACCATTGGCATCAAAACAGGACGCATAGAGGATGGTATCCTCCGTTCCGAAAAAAGCAGATATTTTTTCTTCCAGTTCTTTATGCAGGTTACTGGTGCCACAAATAAAACGAACTGAAGACATACCATAGCCGTGGCTGTCAAGGGCTTGCTTGGCCGCTTCAACCAACTCCGGGCTGTTGGACAGTCCCAGGTAATTGTTAGCACAAAAATTAAGTACGCGCTGGCCATCAACCAGCTCTATCTCGGCCGACTGGGGTGAACCTATTATCCTCTCATCCTTGGATAAGCCCGCCTCAGTGATTTTTTCAAGTTCAGCCTGCAGGTGTTTCTGAAAATCACTGTACATTTCTGGTGCGTTTAATATGAGGGCTCGAAAATAAGTGCACATGCCTTACACCTTTAGGCTGGCCTGTGGTACCCGATGTATAATGAAGTACGGAAGGAGAATCAGCCTTCGTTGGAAATATCTCCATGTTTTCCACGGCGTCCTCCTTCTCGAGATTAAAAGAAATTTCCTTTTCTTTTAATGGTTTGGCCTCATTATGATCAACGATAATAATATATTCAAGGTCAGGTAGCCTGTCAATTATCTTCCTCACTTTGCCCACATGTTTTCTCTGGCTTATAATTGCCCTGGTACCTGCATTCTCCAGCCTCACGTATAATGATTCATCACCGAAAGCTGAAAATAATGGTTGCACTATGGCCCCTATTTTGAGCACTCCAAGGAAAGAGAGGTAGAGCTCGGGTATCTTATCCATGAAAAGGCACACCCGGTCCTGCTCTTTAATGCCCAGGTTCCGGAGGAAGGTCCCTATGGTATTACCGGCAAGCCTGATATCGTTAAAGGTATATTTTCTTTCTTTCCCCGTAAATCCTTCGTGGTAAAGTGCTATTTTATCAGATTTGCCCTGTTCACATATCCTGTCTGAGCAGTACCACCCGATGTTTATTACATCGCCATCTTTGTAGCCAAGTTCTTTTTCAGATATAGACCAGTCGAAATTCTTTACTCTTTCCTCATAAGAGCCAATGTTACTCATAGTATAATATTGATTTATTTAATGGCCTTTAAGATAATGTTATTTTTGAAAGATTAATAATCTGCAACTGTCAAATTTATGCTGTTTGGCAGCAGGGGTGAGTCAATAATGGAATATCAGTACCTTTCAATCTTATTAATAAACTTATCCTGTATGATCCTGAGCTTCTCAACAGTTCTTTTCTCATCATAGATACGGATCATATCAAGTATTCCCTGTTCATCATACATAGTGGCAAGGGCGGCATCAAAAGAAAAGTCAATGTTATTGCTTGCATATGAATTTACATTCTCGAAGGTATCCCAGCTGATATATTTATATATGCGCAGGTATGCATAAGCCGTACTTTCAAGGTCAAGGAAAATGCCTTCTTCAACTTCTTCAGTTTTAAAGTATTTGGTAACGTGTATGATGCCGTCAAAGGGGGCATGTTTATGGTGGCGGGCAAATTTTATGCCTTTCTCCTTGAAGGCATTTATGAGAGATGGGATCTTCTGGCAGGGAAGAGCCCTGACCCTTATCATACCATACTGTTTGTTCTTAAAACTGATGGTGCCCGGGACAGCGTCGAATTCATGCTGGTAATGTGATTTTACACTCTGTATTGTCCTGATGACTTTATCGACATCATATTCAATGTCCGTTACCAGGAACATGGATTCGGGTTCTTCACTGTCGGGTACTGTTGTCCCGTAATAACCGGCATAAGGGCATTCTGATATAAATATGAGGGCTGATCTGCATTGTATGCGATCATTAATTATTAATCTTTCTTTTTTTGTTATTGTACCTAATGAAGAAAACTTACCCCGTGCCATAATTTTAGTGTTAGCTAAGTACCAGACTTATAACAAAGGTATTAAATATGTAGCATATTTAGCAATTACTTCGAAGCGGTATTTCTATTGCCATTCGAGTATGACCTTACCACAATTTCCTTCTTCCATGGCATCAAAGCCCTTCTGGTAATCGTCGATAGGGAAGTGGTGGGTTATTACCGGGCTAAGGTCTATACCCCCTATTATCATTTGTTCCATCTTGTACCATGTTTCCCACATTTCCCTTCCGTATATGCCTTTCATGGTAATTGCTTTAAATATAATATCGCTCCAGGGTACTTTGAATTCGGAGGGTAGGATACCCAGCAGGGATATGGATGATCCGTTGTACATGTTTTCTATCATCTCTTTAAAGGCCTGGGGAGAACCGGACATTTCAAGGCCTACATCAAAGCCTCTCATTCCAAGTTTTTTGACGGCGTCAGATATTTTTTCTCCCTTTGAGGGGTTAATAAGCATTGTGGCACCCATTTTTTTGGCTATATCGAGCCTGTAATCACTCAGGTCACTGGCCACTACATAGCGTGCACCCGCAAACCTGGCAATGGCAATGGCCATACTGCCTATAAGGCCGGCACCCGTGATAAGAACATCTTCGCCGATAAGAGGAAAAGAAAGCGCTGTATGGGTGGCATTACCAAAGGGGTCCATTATGGCTGCCCAGTCATCAGGTATACGGTCATCAAGCAGTATTACATTTTCCGCCGGTAGTTTTAAATATTCGGCAAAGGCACCATTAATATGGACTCCTATTCCAACCGAATTTTCACAGACATGCTTTTTCCCACGGCGGCAATTCCGGCAATGGCCACATGCCAGGTGACCTTCGCCCGTTACCCTGTCGCCCGGCTTAATATTTTTAACACCTTTTCCAACGGAATCAATATAACCTACATATTCATGACCGATGGTCATGGGGGTCTTAATTGTTTTCTGAGCCCACTCATTCCACATGTATATATGAAGATCGGTGCCGCATATGGCAGTTTTCTTTATTTTGATAATTACATCATTAAGTCCCGGTTCAGGCACAGGAACCTGGTCCATCCAGATTCCCTTCTCCGGTTTGGCTTTAACAAGAGCTTTCATTTTTTTCATACTTTCGAAATTTTTTGCATGAAAATTTATAAAAGTTAATGGATGAAATTTTCATGTCCTTTTCATAGTAATATGAGATTTTTATTTATCGATATCAATAATAATACAAATGTAACTTAAAAAAGATGATTTTTCACAGCCCGTAATACTTGATACATATTACTTATCTTTACATTAAATAAATAATTCAGTAGTATACTATGAACAATAATGTCAGAGTAAGATTTGCTCCGAGCCCGACGGGACCCTTACACATAGGAGGGGTGCGTACAGCCTTGTATAACTATCTTTTTGCGAAGAAACACAGGGGTACCTTTATCCTGAGGATAGAAGATACTGACCGTTCAAGATACGTTGAGGGGGCGGAAAAATATATCATTGAATCGCTGGAATGGTGTGGCATAAAGGTAGATGAAGGGATTAATGAAGGTGGTGATTACGGACCTTACAGGCAGAGCGAAAGAAAAAATATTTACGGCAAATATGCTGATGAACTGGTTGAATCAGGATGGGCATATATAGCTTTTGATACACCGGAGGAACTTGAAATACTGAGAAAAAGCCAGGAGGAAAAGGGGAATACCTTTATGTACAACGCACAAAGCCGGGAAAGGCTAAAAAATTCACTGGCTCTTCCTTCTGATGAGGTTTGCAGGCTTCATGCCGAGGAAACACCATATGTTATCAGGTTTAAGATGCCTGCCAACGATGATATTGAAATGGATGATATAATCAGGGGAAGGGTAATTGCAAATTCAGGGACTCTTGATGATAAGGTCTTGTATAAATCAGATGGTAATCCAACCTACCACCTTGCCAACGTGGTTGATGACCATTTAATGGAAATATCGCACATAATAAGGGGTGAAGAATGGCTGCCATCATTGCCCTTACATGTTATGCTCTATAATGCTTTCAAGTGGGATATACCAGGCTTTGCTCACCTGCCCCTGCTGCTTAAACCCACGGGCAAGGGAAAACTGAGCAAGCGTGACGGTGATAAGCTTGGATTCCCTGTTTTTCCCCTTTACTGGCCCTATGGAGAAACGGCAAGGGGTTACCGTGAAGACGGTTATTTCCCGGAGGCCTTTGTTAATATGCTGGCCCTCCTGGGGTGGAATCCGGGCACTGACAGGGAACTGTTTTCAATGGATGAACTTATAGAAAATTTCAGTCTTGACAGGGTTGGCAGGTCAGGGGCACGTTTCGATCCGGAAAAAGCCAGGTGGTTCAATCACCAGTATATGCAATTACAAGCGGTGGAAGAAATCGCTGCTGAATATAAAAAGATAGTGGAGGAAAAGGGATATAGCATTGATGCGAAAAGCGCTGTTGAATTGGTTGAGATGGTCAGGGAAAGAGTTGATTTTGTTTCTGAACTGTGGTACCAGACAGATTTCTTTTTTGAAGCTCCCGAAGAGTATGATGAGGTAGCAGTAAGGAAAAAATGGAAGAAAAACTCTCCTTCTATGATGAAAGAGCTTAAGACGGTACTTGAAGGAATGAGTACATTTACCTCAGAGGATACGGAGAAGGCTGTTAAACAGTGGATAGAGGAAAAAGCTTATGGCTTGGGAGCTGTGATGAATGCCTTCAGGTTACTTATTGTTGGTGAACTGAGGGGTCCTCACCTTTTTAATATTATTGCCTTTATAGGTAAGCAGGAGACACTGCGAAGGATAGACAGGGGCCTGGAGAAGTTGACTTGATGACCAGGAATCCTCTCGATATTCTCAGTTATATTTCCTGAACAAAAAATATGCAGGCACTCCTGCAGCAACGGTGAGCAGGGCTATTGAAGATTCCACAGTTCTTTCAAGGAATGACAGTACAAGAATAATGATTCCCGTCGACAGGTAAATAAGCTGGGGTAGAGGGAACCCCGGTATGCGTGTACGAATTGTCTTATTCCTCCTTATTTTAAAAGATCCTGCTATAGTTAATAAGGGAAAGATACCGAGAGAAAAGCCCATATATGTAAGAATCTGGTCAAAGGTGCCGGTGAGTATAAATATTATTGCTATAAGTGACTGAAGATAGATGGAGTAAGTCGGCACATTATGTTTTGGATGTATTTTTGATACAGATTTGAAGAACAAGCCGTCACGGGCCATTGAAAAGTACACCCTTGGGCCGATAATAATATAGGCACTCAGAGAAGAGAAAAGTGCAAATGAGATAAGTAATGAGAATACGGTTTCAGCACCCGTCCCGAACAATTTACCCATTGCAAGCCCCCCGATTGAAATAACTCCTTTCATCTCTTCCGGGGGAACAGCATATACATATACCGCGTTGAGCAAGAGGTAAAGGATGATCACAATACCGGTCCCTATAAGCAGTGAGCCGGGGAGGTTAAGTTTGGGATTTTTTATTTCTGATCCTATATATGTTGACGCATTCCAGCCGCTGTAGGCAAACATTATCCACATTACTGCAAGACCTATTGTTTTCCAGCTTGATATACCACCGCCCAGGATACTTTCTGCCTTGAAATTGTCGGGATTACCTTTGCCGAATGCAAGTACGGCAACTATCAATCCGGCCACCAGCAAAACCTTAAGCAAGGTGAGGATGTTTTGTACCTTTGAACCGAATTTGATACCCCTGGAATGGATAAGGGTAAAGATAAGGACGATTATTACTGCAAATAATTTTGAGGAACCGTTGATACCCAGGAAGGTATTTGCTGATATCCACTCAGACATTTCGGGAAACGCTCTTATAAAGTATTCGCTGAAGCCAAGTGCTGATGCTGCAATGGGTGCGGAAAACCCCACTATGAAGGATACCCATCCGCTGAGGAAGCCCAGTGCAGGGTGGTAGATTCTTGACAGGAACATGTATTCACCGCCTGCTTCAGGCAGGTTGGCTCCCAGTTCGCCATATGAAAGGGCTCCGCAGATAGCGATCACACCACCCACGGCCCATAGTATTATTAGCAGAAGGGGAGAACCCAGGTCAGCCATCAGCAATCCGGAGGTGGTAAAAATACCCGCCCCTATAATATTGGCAATTACAATATTGGTAGCGGGGAAAAGGCCAAGTGTTCTTTTCAGACCGTTATTTGCCATAGGCAGAATTATCTATTTTGATTTCTTATAGCTTATTGAGACACCGCCACCGGATGTGTTAACTGTTGTATTGTAATTATCGAGGCTCCGTACATATTCCAGGAACTCATCCTGTCCCCTGCTGTACCTTGAGCGCCTCCCTGTTACATTATGGCCTGTAAAGCATCCTCCAACAGCGAGTTTGGGATCGACATCAATAAAATAGTTCTTATACCAGGCTTTATCAGCGTCACTGAATACAAAATCAAATGGCCCCTCAAGTTCTTTCACCAGCTCATGTGCATCGGCAAGGCGGGCGTCAATATAATCAGATAATCCTGCTTCTTCAAAATTTTCAAGGGCCTTCCTGTATCTTCTTTCATTGATCTCAATGGTAATCAGTTTACCTCCCGTTTTGCTCAGCGCCCAGGCTATCCATATGCCTGAATGACCTGTTGAAGTGCCTATCTCAAGTGCACGGGTATAACCGTTTTGCATGATAATATCGTACAACAACTGACCGTCAACGGCAGGAACATTCATATCGCGCCAGCGATACCTGCTTTCTTTAAGGAATGCTTCTACTTTTTTGTCCAGTTCCGGGTTTTGAATCAGATCCTGGGGAAAGGAGCTCAGTGGGATAAGCAATAAGGTGACCAATATTATGCAGTGTGCTGTGCGATGTTTCGATCTGTTCATGTCCCTGTTATTTTGGCTGGTTACCATTCTATCCGGAAATCATTATAGTTGCCGGGTGGTTTAGGATCTGCCGTAACAGATTCCACGTAGCCAAAACCCGGTCCTTTCCTGCACCATTCAACAAAATCGTTTAAGCTGTCTCTTGATCCTTCAGCTTCTATTTCTACGCTTCCATCGGCTGCATTTCTGACATAGCCTGTAATACCATTCTTCTTAGCTTCTCTGACAGCGCTATGCCTGAATCCGACACCCTGCACTCTTCCTTTAATCCTGATCTCGTAACACAGTTTTTCGTCCATTGACATTTGCAATCTTATTTTATATCAAAGATAACATTTTGATATTGTTATAAAGACGAGTTTGTATATAAAGTGTCATTTTAAGATACCGATCATCGATGATGATTCTAAAATGAAATGACACTACCAAAAAGGCTAAGACTCCCCCTTTGAACCGAGGACTACAAAACGGGACGAGCTCACGAACGAAACCCGAAACAAAATAACCTTTGTTAGAGTTAAATAATTAAGTCCGTGAATTTTAATTAAATAATAAAAGATGTTATTAGCAGCGTTAGCGAAGGATCTCTATGCTAAATACCAACAGCTTAGACCCCTACCTGCCGGTCTCCGGCGACCATAGCCTCTGGCGGCGGACGCAGGCAGGCTTCACTTCGTTTATCCTTCGCTACCACCTTCGGCAAGCCTACGGCGGTCAAAGAAAGCTTCGGGTAACACAGTAAAGATGAAAAAAAACAGACTTATGAAACAGCGCGGGGGTGGTTAGATCATTTTTGATATGGCCTCTGTTAGATTCATAACGTTTATGGATGAATCCAAAACATTATATCATACAGTCTAAAGGTTAAAACACATATATAACCATAAAAAGTATAATAATTAAAAGGTTTGTTGTTACTGCCTTAATTATTATGACGGGAATAGCCTGGGTGACCCAGACAAAACAGGATAGCCTGAGTACTATTTATTTATTAGATTTTAGTTAACGTATTATTTATCAATAGTTTAGTTAAAGATGAAGAACTTTGAACGAATAGTTATAAGGATAGTCTTTTTGATTTTATTTATGGTATTATTTCTTGATTTTACCATTGCAAAGAGAGATGTAGAAACCAAAGATTCTTTTAACAGTGAAAAGTATTATTTAAACGAAAGGTTTTGTGTTGCACTTGACTCTCGAATTGAATTGCTGGCTGTTGTTCAGCATTTTACCTCATGGGCAAAAAAGGGGCACATAAAGAGTAATACTCAGTATAAAACTGATATTGATGAGTATTTTAAAGCATATAAAGATCATCCTGTGATTGCTAAGGCTGATAGCTTAATAAAGATTGGCTTTGCCTATGATGCACCGGTACATTTAATACTGTACCACGACAATCCTCCGGAACTATCCCAGATAGCTCCTTATAATGATTATCTTATTAAAAGAGCCGGGGGAGAAGAAATATTACATGAATTTATGAATTTACTTAGGGATTTCGCGAATGAATCTGATTTTATGAAATTCTATAAGGATCATGATTCACTTTCAGATACTTTAACCTCAGAGGTAGTTTCTTTGTTGGAAGGGAAAGGATATATTGCTTCACTTGAAGATTTTTATGGAAAGACAATGAACAGTTATAATCTTGTGTTGTCTCCACTTTTCTCCGGGAATTATGGCATTCCGGTTATTACCGAGAATGAAAAACATCTTTATGCAGTAATTGGGCCATGTACTTTAAAAGGGAATCGTACCACTTTTTCATGCCTTGATTATCTTGAAAATATGATACTGCATGAATGGAGCCATTCTTTTATAAATCCCTTGGTAGATAAACATTATAATATGTTTGAAAAATCCAGCAATTTGTTTAAACCCATAAAGCGACTCATGCAAAGACAAGCCTATCCAAATTGGAGAGTCTCTGTTTATGAACATTTGGTGCGCGCTTGTGGCGAGATTCATATTAGATCAAATATTTATTCTGATTTTAATAAGGAGAAACCTTTACAATACCATGAGGGTAGGGGATTTTGGTATATTAGTTACATCGATAGCCTTCTAAATATCTACGATGCGCATAGAGAGCAATATGAAGATCTCGATGAATTTATTCCTGTTATTGCTACCACGCTTAATGAAATTAAAGTAGAAGATTTACCTGAGAGGATCACTACTTTCAGAGGTCCCTTAGATGCCGTATTTACCCGTACTGATCGAATTCATCTTGTGTATCCAACTGGCATTCAAGATGAGGATCTGAAGATAATTGAAAAAGAAATGAACAGTTTTGCCGGATTTCTTACTTCTGCCCGAATCGATCCGGTAATAGTTAGCGATAGGGAAGCATTAGAACTCGAATGGGAAGATAAAGTTGCGTTCATTTATGGTAACTCTGGAAACAATATATTCCTTTCAGAACTTGAAATCGCAATCCCTTTGAATTTTTGCGAGGGTGCCCTTGAATTTCAAGGTAAAAGATATGAAGGCGATGGAATAGTTCTTATTTCATGTTTACCGAATCCGTATAATAAGAATCTGCCTTTTTGTATATGTGCTTCCAATAACCCCAAAGACCTGGTAAGTATAGGATCACGTATTCAAGGGCCTACTGAATGGTATGTTGATTATATCCTTTATCGTGGAGATCAAAAGTTGAAAACCGGTTTGTATGAAAAGGAATATAATAAATGGCTTGTTATATCCAAGCAAGAATAATACAGTGTACTTTTTTATTTTTTTGATAGTGTTCTACCACTTCATTATCATACTGATAAAAACTAATTTCTTTAACAAATTATAATGTTTAGAAAAGTCTTAATAAGCAGATATTCAGGCAAAAACAAAACAAGAAATTTAGCTTAGAAGTTAATGAACACCTTAGGAGTTTGTGAATGAATAGATTTATCTACCTCAAAAGAATTAGTAAAACAGGTAATAGCATATATACAAGCTCAGGATAAACTTCTCGCCCTGTCTCGCAAAAAAGCCGCTTAATGCGGCTTTTTGTTGCTTCGCCAGGGCTTCCTTCGACAAGCTCAGGATAAACTTCTCGCCCTGTCTCGCAAAAAAGCCGCTTAATGCGGCTTTTTGTTGCTTCGCCAGGGCTCGAACCTGGACTCTTCTGATCCAGAGTCAGACGTGTTGCCAATTACACCACGAAGCAATTTGGGGATTGCAAAGTTAAAATACTTATTGCTCAGTCGCAAATGTATAAATTATTTTTTTGCAAGCTTTCCCCAGGTATCCCTGAGTGGGACTGTCCTGTTAAAGACAATGTTACCCTGTCCGGAGTCTTTATCAACGCAGAAGTATCCGACACGCTGGAACTGGAACTTATCCTGAGGTTTTACATCAGCAAGGGAGGGTTCAATTTTACATGAAGTCAAAATCTCCAATGAATCAGGGTTAAGGAATTCTTTAAAATCATGGTTCTTCTGACCTGCCGGATCGGGGTGATCGAATAATCTGTCATACAATCTTAATTCAGCATTTAAAGCATGCTTTGCCGATACCCAGTGGAGGGTGCCTTTTACCTTCCTGTTAGAAGCCAGTCCGCCACTTTTTGTGTCAGGATCATACTCACAGTGTATCTCTACTATATCTCCTGTTTTCTCATCTTTCCTATACCCTGTGCATTTAACTATATATCCACCCTTTAGCCTGACTTCTCTTTCAGGGCCGAGGCGGAAAAATTTTCTGGGTGGATCTTCCATAAAGTCATCTTTTTCAATGTATAATTCCCGGCTGAAGGGGACCCTCCGGCTACCCATCGATTCATCTTCAGGGTTATTGATTATTTCCATTTCTTCAACCCTGTCATCAGGGTAATTGGTGATAATCAGTTTTACGGGGTTTAGGACAGCAAAAACCCTGGCTGCTTTAGTGTTGAGGTCGTCACGCAACGCATGCTCAAGCAGTGCAACATCATTTATGGCTTCAAACTTGGTGTATCCGATACTCCTGATGAATCTGCGTATTGACTCAGGGGTATAACCCCTCCGCCTTAATCCGGAAAGGGTAGGCATGCGTGGATCGTCCCAGCCACTAACCAGTTTTAACATAACAAGCTCCTGGAGTTTCCTTTTGCTCATTACCGTATAGGTAAGATTAAGCCTGTTGAACTCAATCTGCCGGGGACGGTACTCGCTTGTCTTAAGCCTGTCGACCAGCCAGTCGTACAGGGGCCTGTGAACTTCGAACTCAAGGGTGCACAGCGAATGGGTTATACCTTCGAAGTAATCACACTGGCCATGTGCAAAATCATACATGGGGTAGACGTGCCATTTATCACCAGTCCGATGATGTGGCCTCTTTAAAATCCGGTAAATTAAAGGATCCCGCATATGCATATTAGGGGAGGACATATCGATCTTGGCCCTCAGGACACGGCTTCCCTCATCAAATTCACCGCTGTTCATCCTGGTAAAGAGATCCATGTTTTCTTCCACGCTCCTGTTCCTGTAAGGACTTTCAGTGCCTGGTTTTGTAGGGGTCCCTTTTTGAGCCGCTATTTCTTCAGAGCTCTGGTCATCAACATAGGCAAGGCCCCTTCTTATAAGGTCAAGGGCAAAATCATAAAGCTTATCAAAATAATCGGATGCATAAAATTCCCTGTCTTCCCAGTCAAAGCCCAGCCAGTGTATATTTTCCTTTATTGAATCAACATATTCTGTTTCCTCTTTCAATGGATTGGTATCATCAAATCTCAGGTTGCATTTACCACCAAATTTTTCAGCCGCGCCAAAATCAAGGCATATGGCCTTTGCATGGCCTATATGCAGGTAGCCATTGGGTTCGGGTGGGAAGCGTGTATGCACACGGCCGTCATTTTTACCGGCACGCACATCTTCCTGGATGATTTGTTCAATGAAATTCAATGATGTGCCGGGATCAACGGTATCATTTTTTGCTTTATTATTCCTTTCGTCCATTATCAATATAGTTTTGGGCTATAAAAATAGGATGAATTTGGGAAAATAGGATAAAAGACAAAAGATAAAAGTATAAAGACAAAAGCAGAGGTGCAAGGCCTTGCGCCTCAAAGTACTCAGTCACTCAGTCTCAGTCCTGGTATATCGAAGGTTGTAACTACTTAATATAGTCTCTTAAATTGTCTACATATAACTCAAACTTTTCCCTGCCAAGAGCTGTAATCCTGCAGAGTGTCTGGGGATAATTTCCCCTGAATTTTTTCTGGACTTTAATGTAGCCGGCTTCCCTGAGTTTTGTAATCTGTATGCTAAGGTTTCCCGCTGATGCCCCGGTTTGCTCTCTGATATAAGTAAACTCAGCCGACTCATTATCCATAAGAAGAGACATAATAGCTAGTCTTAACTGAGAATGAAGCAGCGGGTCAAGATCTTTATACAGTGTCATTTTTTTACTTTATTGGTATTAAGCATATAACCGGGAATAAGATAACCTGTTATCATTGCTGCAGGCACGGCAAGAGGGCCAATCGATGATCCTGCGAAGAAGGCGATAAGGGAAAAAATCCATATGCTGATTCCTCCAAACATAAGAGGCCTGAATTTTATTACCACACCGGACATAAAGGTAGGGAAAGCTGCAAGTATTAATATATATGGTCCAACGGTATCCATGCGGTTATCAGTCCCATGAAATACAAACAGTATCAATGCCGTAATAAGGAAAGAGAGCCATAGCCACATATAAATCCTGTCAGCATAAGTATATACTGTTTGTTTGCTGCCTTTGACAAATCCATATATTAAAGAGACAAAAACACCAGGAATGGTAAGTAACCATACGAGCCATGAATTTTCAAACGATGTGAAAGTATAAAGCAGATATTCTGCAAGACTGCATACGACAATCAGCCAGCCCCAGAAAAGAAGATGGAAGCTTGCCTCCCGGATATTCATTTTAGCCCGGTTGATCATATCTGATATGATCTTAAGACTTTCCTGGCTGCTCATCATTTTCTCATTGGTTTTCATTATTGCAAATTTTAATTATTTAATATATTAAATATATTACAAATATAAATAAGTTTATAATATAAACCAAATAATTCAAAGTTTTCTTTCAAAAAATCACGCCAAGTGATAATTTTAAGAGATAATTGAAATACTAAATAATCGAGCATGGCCTTAATAGAAATAAAGAACATGGAGTTCTATGCTTTTCATGGTCATTTCAAGGAAGAGCAGATAGTAGGTAACAAATTCCTCATTGACCTGACCCTTGAAGTTGATCTGGGAAAAGCATCGGAAACTGACCGCCTGGAAGACACGGTAGATTACCAGGTGGCATTCAGGATCGTAAAGGAGGAGATGGACAAAAAGTCCAATTTGATGGAAAATATAGGCAAACGGATCATGGATTCAATATATGCGAAACTTGATGGTGTAAAAAAAGCAACGGTACGGATACGAAAGATGAACCCCCCAATGGGGGGGCACATAAATTCAGTGGCGGTTGTTATGAGCAGGTAAAAGAGTTAATATAATTAACCCTTTACCGTGGATAGGGCTATTTTCTTTTTGCCGTAAAGATACCGTTTGGCTGTATAAATTTCAGTTCAGTAATTTTTTCATTATCACCTTCAACAAACTGGACACTATATCCTTCCAGGTCTTTAATCATAAACTTATTATTACCGGTATAAAGTAATTCATATTCAGGCTGACCAGGTATAAGAACAAATAGCTGTTTCTCACCTTTAATATATACTTTTACCACTGTTCCGGCCAGGTCATAATCGCCGGTGAAGGTTTTTAGTGTTTCTTCTTCCACAGCAACTGTATCAGGCATGTGTTTAAAGAAAAGAGGATCAAGCGTCGGTTCCATTTTTACCTTTACTCCCGATACATCTCCGACAGTGTTCGTTGTGAAATTAAAATACAACTGCGTATGCTCTGTGGTATCTATACCTTTTTCTGATACTTCAAAAGGTTCAAATACATCAAAATGAAAATGTTTAAGCCAGTACTTATTTACAGGTAGTATTGCATAAAGTGTATCTTCCTCCAGCTTAATATTGAAGGCACCATAGCCTTCATTTGAATATTTGCCGGTATATGCTTTTAGTTGATGGGACGGACTGGTGTCCTCCTTTTTATTTGACTGCGACGATTCCTGTTGTTCTTTTTGAGACTTCCTTGCTTTTTCCAGTTGTTCCTTCTGTATTTTTATCCAGTCGTCTTCCCTCACCCCTAGCATCCTGTCGGCAACAAGGTTGCGAACCAGTCCGGGCACGACCGAGCCATTTTGATTTGCCAGCACGACTATACCTATACTATCAGCAGGGAAGAAGCACGTATTAGCAGAGAAACCGTCAATGTTGCCACCATGCTCTACCCTGTAATGGCCTTTGTATGAAGTGATGAACCATCCAAATCCGTAGTTTCGCAGGTGGATGTCGGGTCTCTCCTTATCAGGCAATGCCGCTGTAACAACCATATGTGAACTTATTGCCCTGGTGACAAAATTCTCGGGAATTATTTGTTCGGCTTTGAATTTTCCTCCGTTGATCCAGGTGATAAGCCATTTTGACATATCATTTACGCTGCTGTTTATGCTACCTGCGGGGCTCATTTTTGCTATGCGGTAATAATCCATTTTTTCAATTGATGTGCTGTCCTTGAGCTGATAGCCAAAGGCAGCATTTTCACTATTCTTAAGCTCGTCTATTGAAAGATTTGAACGGTTCATCCCAAGGGGCTTAAAGATCTTTTCACTCACATTGTCTTCCCACTTTTTCCCTGTTATCTCTTCAATTATCACCCCCTGGGCCAGGAACATGAAATTATTGTAGTACCACTGGTACCTGACACCGGCAAATGGTTCCTGGTGTATAACCCGATTAAGCAGGCTTTCTTTTGATTTGCCCGGGAAAAAGTACCATGAGAAATCATGCCTCGGCAAACCTGTACGATGACTCATGAGGTCTTTAATAGTGATGTTCCTGTTCATTTCGTCGGTGGAGAACCTGAATCCCGGTATATGTAAAAGCGGGCTGTCATCCAGGGACAGTTTATCTTCTTTTTCCAACATTCCTATAAGTGAGGTGGTGAAAGCCTTGGTACATGAACCTATGGCAAAAAGTGTATTTTCGTTAACCGGGATTGTATTTTCATTATCCCTGTATCCAAAGCCGCCGCAATAAACAAGCCTGTCTTTTTCAACGATAGCTACCGCAAAACCTGGTGCATGAAAAGTTTCCAGGACTTTTTCAAATTCTGTTTCAATTCCTTTGAGTCTTTTGTCCGTTTGCTGTGCATTTATGCCTGATACCAGTATTAATGCAAAGAGGCTTACTATTATTTTTTTCATCATGTAAGTAAATAAAAATTATGTCTCACAAAATAATAAAGATTAAGTTAAAAATAAGTAACCGGGTGACCTTTATATTCAGGTCACCGGTTATTATTTTAAGAATGCTTCTGTCTTAAATATAAAACTCCAATGTTTATAATTTGGATTAAATTATAATTGTCTGCTTATGGATTGCCTAGAACTTAAGAGCGACACCAAGATTCAGGTATGAAATGCCATATCCCAGTTCAAGCATACCAGCAATATTATCTTTGAAATAATACCTTGCTCCAATGAACCATGACCAGGCAAGACCACTGGAAGTGGCTGAGTAGTCATAACCTGTCGGAGTCCCAAATTCAGAGGATGATACAACGTTAAATCCCACAAGAAGTCCTGTATATGTATCTAGCTTTTCTATAAATGGGTAATGAAAGTTACCCCTGGCTCCAAGAATAATATTTAAATATTTATAACCCCAGCCTGAATATTCCCATTTATAGGAAGCAAGTCCAACATAAGGGCCTACGCCCACAGAACCCTTATCAATCACTTCATCAAGAATACCCAGTTCAAGAGAAGCAGACACTGGTGGTAGCTGCATGCTATAATAAGTTCCTGTATATAATGTCGTTCCCAGGCCGATACCAAGATTCAGCACTTTATCCCCTTTTACAAAAATTGGATCCTGTGCCGCCATTTGTGTCAGGGCAAAAAATGACATAACGAGAATTGCGAGTAGTTTTTTCATAGTATAGAGTTTGATGGTTAATACTTCTACGGGTAAAATTATAACATTTCCCGAGTTTTTATTGTTCAATATTCCTTATTAAATACATTTTTACTGGGCTTTTTGCCTAAGTTTGACAGTTGAAAAATGCAAATAATTGATATACAGGCACAATAGACCCATAAAAAAAGTTTACTCCACTACATTTTCATCTAAAACGGCAGGAGGTATTTTAATGCCAAGGGTT